>CALWRE010000093.1 GCA_944383835.1 uncultured Lachnospiraceae bacterium
TATGGTGGGTATGGCGCAGTTGGTTAGCGCGCCAGATTGTGGCTCTGGAGGTCCAGGGTTCGAGTCCCTGTACCCACCCTCTTTGGGCTATCGCCAAGCGGTAAGGCACAGGACTTTGACTCCTGCAGTCGCTGGTTCGAATCCAGCTAGCCCAGTCAAGATATGGGCCATTAGCTCAGGTGGTAGAGCACTTGACTTTTAATCAAGTTGTCCGGGGTTCGAGTCCCCGATGGCTCATTCAATAAAAGAGAATCCGTTCCGGGTTCTTTTTTCATATCCCAGCGGAATTGGCGGAATTGGCAGACGCGCAGGATTTAGGTTCCTGTCTCCTATGAGGTATGGGTTCAAGTCCCATATTCCGCATAAAATTGGCTCCACGGTTATCCGCGGAGCCTGTTTTGTGCGGTATGCCCGACAAGCGGCTGTCTGCGCCTTTCGGGCGCGGGCAGAAATTCAGCCTTCAATTCAGCCTCCGCTCTTCGCTATCTTTACCAGACGGCTAGTGCCCAGGCGGCTGGCGCCCAGTTCAATGAAGCGGGCGGCGTCGTCAAAAGAGGAGATGCCGCCGGCTGCCTTGATTTTTACATTGGGTCCCACATGTTTGGCAAACAGCGCGATATCTTCAAAGGTTGCCCCGCCGGTGGAAAATCCGGTGGAGGTTTTGATATAGTCGGCCCCGGCTTCGGTTACCAGACGGCACATGGTGATTTTTTCTTCCTCCGTCAGCAGGCAGGTTTCGATGATAACCTTCAGGATGCGGTTTCCGCAGGCAGCCTTCAGCGTTTTGATTTCATTTAGAACCTTGTCCGTTTCACCGGCTTTTAAATCGCCGATGTTGATTACCATATCGATTTCATCGGCTCCGCGGGCAATGGCGTCCTTTGTCTCGAACTCCTTTACCGCAGTGGTGTTATAGCCGTTGGGGAAACCGATCACAGTGCAGACGGCCATTTTATCCCCCACATATTTCTTCGCCCTCTCCACAAAGGACGGGGGGATGCAGACGGATGCGGTGCCGTAGGCGATGGCGTCGTCACAGATTGTCTTGATATCTTCCCAGGTGGCAGCCTGTCCCAGAAGGGTGTGGTCAACCTTGGATAAGATTTCGTTTCTGTCCATAAGATATCTCCTTTCTTCTCTCTTCATGTATACCGATTCTCCGCATATACGAATTCTCCGTATGTACATTATAACGGAGGGGATTTTGTGAAGTCAACCTAAATAGCTGATAAGCAGAGCCAAAGTATTTTTAACCCCGTCTTTATGGCTGCGCTCATAGCCGTGGGAGGCGTAGACGCCGGGCCCAATCAGCCCGTGGCGCAGATCGCTGCCGGCCTGTAGCGTTGCCTCCACATCGGAGCCATAATGGGGATATACGTCCACGGCATAGTCAATGCCGTTTTCCCTGGCTGCCTTCACCAGGGCGGTGACCACATCGTAGTTGTAAGGCCCGCCGCTGTCCTTGGCGCAGATGGAAACCATGCGCTCGGTGCAGGAAAGTCCCTCCCCGACGCAGCCCATATCCACGGAGATGGCCTCGTTTACCTGGGCGGGAACGGAGGAAGAACCGCCATGCCCCACTTCCTCGTAGACGGTGATGTGCTGCCAGACCGGTCTTTGCAAGGCAGGCTTTTCTTCCGCCAGATAGCGGGCGTATCCCAGAAGGATGGCGACGCTCAGCTTATCGTCCAGGAAACGGCTTTTGATATAGCCGGAGGAAGTGATCACGGTCCGAGGGTCGAAGGCCACAAAGTCCCCGTTCATAATGCCCAGCTTTTCTGCGTCGGAGCGGCTTGCGACGTCCTCATCCAGCACAACCTCCATGGTGGAATAGCTGCGCTCTGTCCGGCTGTAATCGCTGTTTACATGGACGGAGGCGTTGACCAGCTGGAAGGTTCCCTCATAGATTCCGTTAAAGCGGGTCAGGATTCGGCAGTTTTCCGCCTCGGCATTGTTGGCGTTCATGCCGCCGACCGGGGAAAGAACCAGGCGGCCGTTTTCCTTGATCTGGGATACAACGGCTCCCAGGGTATCGGTGTGTGCCTCCAGCAAAACCCCGTCGTCCCCTGGGGCCTCGCCCACCTGCACCAGCACGCCGCCTTTCGTCGTCTGCACGGGATGATAGCCCAGGGCCTCGTATTCCCGGCAGAGATAAGCGGCGGCCTCCCGGCAGCAGCCGGAGGGGCTGTCGATGGCAAGAAGGTTCTGCAGCTGCGAAAGAATGTAGTCAAGATATTTTTCTGTATTCACGAGAAGAACTCCTTTCCTCTTTGCTGATAACCAGTATATAACAAAGTGCCTCCAAGGGCAAGGCGGGCGAGAGCCCTAAAATAGCTCTAAAATAGGATCCTAAAAATAAAAGAAGCTTGCAATCCTTGGGCGGCCATTGTACAATAGCAGAAAACAGTAATAGACCGGTAAACGACAGGAGCGTGTATGGCAAATTATCGTTTTTCTGTCTGCTATGACGGAACCAGATATGACGGCTGGCAGCACCAGAAAAATACGGATCAGACGATACAGGGAAAGCTGGAGGGGATTCTTCTCCGCTTTTTTGGCGAGCCGGTGGATGTGCATGGATCGGGGCGGACGGATGCGGGCGTTCATGCTTTGGCTCAGGTAGCCAATTTCCATAGCCCCGCGGCGGCCGTTCCCCCGCAGCCAGAAGAAATGGAGAAGTATATCAATGCCTATCTCCCGGAAGACATCTGTGTGTTCGGCATGGAGCTTGCCCCTCCCCGGTTTCACAGCCGGCTCACTGCGGCTGGGAAGACCTATTGCTACCGAATCTGGACAGGGGAGATCAAACCGGTTTTTATGCGCCGTTATGTCTGGTGGCTGCCGGAAAAATTGGACACAGAGGCAATGCGGAAGGCGGGAGAGCTTTTTACGGGAACCCATGACTATGCTTCCTTCTGCGCCAATCCGCGGATGAAAAAAAGTACGGTGCGCACCGTGGACCGGCTGGAGATTGGGCGGCAGGGGGATATGCTGACGATTCGGGTACATGGGACGGGATTTTTGCATAACATGGTAAGGATATTGGTGGGAACTTTGGCAGAAGTAGGGCGGGGAGAACGGGCATCGCAGCAGATAAGCGAGGCTCTTGCCGTCCGCGACCGGTCCCTGGCGGGGCCGACGGCCCCGGCCTGCGGCCTTTGCCTGGAAAGGGTCGATTACGATCCGCTCTTTCTGCCGCCTGTGGATTTGCCGGAGAAAAATATAGGGTGAGGAAGGTATAATGGTCAATTTTTTGGTTCGCACTTTTGTAAAAAATTGTGAGGATACGGGAAACAACCGGGTCAGGACGGCCTACGGCGTGCTTTCCAGTTTTGTCGGCATTGGATGCAACGTATTTCTCTTTATATTGAAAATGACCGTGGGCATGGCGGTAAACTCCGTTTCGGTTATGTCGGACGCCTTTAACAATCTGTCCGACGCGGCCTCTTCCATCGTAAGCTTCATCGGAGTAAAAATGGCCAGCCGGCCGGCCGATGAGGAGCATCCCTTCGGCCATGGCAGGATGGAATATGTGGCGGCGCTGATTGTTTCCTTCCTGGTGATCGAGGTGGGCTGGACCCTGCTCAAATCTTCTGTTGGGAAAATACTGAATCCGGAAGATATGGTATTCAGCCTGCCCTCCGTACTGATTTTGGCCGCTTCTGTGGCGGTAAAGCTGTGGATGTCTTATTTCAACCGGACTCTGGGCAAACGAATCCAGTCCTCCGTGATGCTCGCCACGGCGGCGGATTCCCTGGGAGACGTGCTGGCAACCACGGCGACGGTCTTTGCCCTGGCGGTATATGGGATCTGGGGCGTCAATGTGGACGGGATTGTCGGCCTGGGCGTTTCCGTGGTGGTAATTGTGGCCGGAATCAATATTGCAAAGGATACCCTGGCCCCGCTTTTGGGGCAGGCCATAAGTCCGGAGGTGTATCAGGAGATTTCAAAATTCGTGGAAAGCTACGATGGGATCATAGGCTCCCACGACCTGATTGTTCATGACTACGGCCCCGGCAGGAGCATGGCCTCTATCCACGCGGAGGTCCCCAATGATGTGGATATAGAGAAATCCCATGAGATCATTGACCGCATTGAGAGGGATGCGATGACGCGCCTTGGCATCTTTCTGGTGATACATATGGATCCGGTGGCGGTTCATGACGAGCGGGTAGCTCATTACCGAAAGCTGGTGGAAGGCGAGGCCGTTCAGCTGGTGCCGGGCAGCAGCATCCATGACTTTCGCATCGTCGCCGGGGAGAAGAGAACCAACCTGATCTTCGACCTGGTGGTGCCCAGGGAGCTCCCCGAGTCGAAAGACAGGGAACTGGCGGCAGAACTTGGCCGCATGGTGCAGGCGAAGGACGAGGCCTGCTGCTGTGTTATCACGGTGGAGCGCAGCTTCTGCGCCCCCTCCCACGAGGAAAAAGCGAAGGAGTAAGCAGGGCCGAAAGCAGGGGACAAAGCGATATCCGGGGCGGCATTCGCGGAAATTTTGCTTTTTTTAAAAAAAGTGCTTGCATTTTTCACGGATATGGTATATAATGTTCCCTGCGTTGATGATTGGGCTATCGCCAAATGGTAAGGCAACGGACTCTGACTCCGTCATTTCAAGGTTCGAATCCTTGTAGCCCAGCTACATAGAAAAGGTTAGAAAGCTGATTTACAGGGGCTTTCTGGCCTTTTTTCTGTTATACAGATACACAGAAAAAAAGTCATTATCAACCTCAGTTTCTAGCATATTCTGTGCGAAACCTGTTCACGAATTTAATGGAGGGATGACGATGGGACTTTATGATGATCTGAAAAAAAGTTTGTTAGAAGCGATTGCCATGGAAAAAGGAGAAATCCCTTTGGCGGAGAAAAAAGATATGCCTGCTCCTACCATTGCTGTCCCTGATCAGAAGAAAAAAGGAGAGAAAAGCTGAGCAAAGAAATATGTTGCTCCTTTTTGTATCTTCAAATATAATGATGTTGGGGTCAAAAATCCTCCTGCAAGCAAGCTTGCGTCGGATTTTGACCTTGGGACCCTGGTATCATATAATACAGATAGGAAAGCAGGCGGCATCCTGCTGGTGTGGCTGACACCTAAAATCCGATAGCGATGCAGGACATATGGACCTGAGGTTGGCAGGCAACGATAAAACCTGATAGCGATGCAGGACGTAAGGGCCTGAGGTTGGCGGACAACGATAAAATCAGTCATTAAGGGAGATGGACAACACCATGGTGTTGTAGTCTCCCTTTAAATTTAAGGGGAAATTTACGCCGTTCTTATAAAAGGAATGCATTGAACGAGTTCCGGATAACTGATATAATAAGCAAGGATATCCTTTGCGGGAATGGAATTGCATAAATCGGCGCGGCCTGTATATGTTAATCAGGGAAGGCGGCTGCGTTTGGAGGAAAGGAAAATACAAAGAATGGAATTGGGAAAGAGACAGCAGCTGGAAATTGTGCGTCTGACGGAAATCGGCGCTTATGTGGGGGAGAAGGAGAGGCCGGAGCAGGCGGTGCTTCTGCCTCGGAGGCAGGTGCCGGAGGGGGCTGAGATCGGCGATACGGTGGACGTTCTGCTCTATAAAGATTCGGAGGACCGGATGATTGCGACGACGGCCCAGTCGAAGATTGTCCGGGATCAATTGGCTTTTCTGCGAGTGGTGCAGGTGACGCCGATTGGGGCCTTTCTGGACTGGGGGCTGGAGAAGGATCTGTTTCTCCCCTTCAAGGAGCAGAACGGAAAGCCTAAGGAGGGGGAAGAATGTCTGGTAACCCTGTATGTGGATAAGAGTGAGCGCCTGTGCGCTACGATGAAAATTTACGACCATCTGACTGCCCCGGCCCCCTATGAGAAGGGGGATACGGTGAGCGGCACCGTTTACGAGCTCAAGGCCCTGGGCGCTTTTGTGGCGGTGGACGACCGGTATTTCGGCCTGATTCCTTCCTCGGAGGTTTACCAGAACCTGCGGCCGGGAGACCGGGTGACGGCCCAGGTGACGAAGAAGAGGGCCGACGGCAAGCTGGATCTGCGGGTCAGGAAAAAGGCCTATAAGCAGATGGACGAGGATGCGCAGCTTCTGTGGATCCGGCTGGAGGAGGCGGGGGGCGTCCTGCCCTATGGGGATAAGTCCGATCCGGAGGAAATCCGCAAAGCCTTCGGCCTCAGCAAGGCGGCGTTTAAGCGGGCCGCAGGGCATCTGCTGCGGGAGGGGAAGGTACAGGTGCTGGATCAGGAGACCCGGCGGCTGCCTTGACGGGCGGACGGTTTGAGCGCCCTGACCGCTTATTCTGCTTATTCGGGAGGTCAAAAATGAGAAAATTGTACGAAAAAGGGGCGGACAGGGAGCCTGCGCCCAACCGCCTTTTCCTCGCAATTGTCATCGCATATTTAGCCTTGTCTGCCTTTTTTGCCGTCTTTTCTTTAATGGGCAGGCCGGTGAGCCTGCCGCTCGTATTAAATTTGATTTCCGGGGAATTGACCCTGCTTATTCCGACCCTGGTTTATCTGGCGGCCACCCGGACGGGGATTCGCGGGGTCAGCGAAAAATGGAAATTGCCGATTGGGACGCTCCCTCTTCTGGTTTTGCTGGCTTACTGCATTCTTCCCTTTATTTCTCTGGTCAATCTGGGCAGTATGGCGCTTGGCGGGGAAAACGCGGCCGGCTCTTTGGCGGAGCCGGTGCTCAGGCTGCCGCTGTGGCTGTCCCTGCTCTGCGTTTCCGTTCTGCCCGGCGTGGTGGAAGAGTTTATTTTCCGGGGGCTTTTTTATGGCTCTTACCGAAAGCGTAGGGGCTGGGCGGCGGTTTTTACCAGCGCGCTTTTGTTTGGGCTGATGCATATGAACCTGAACCAGTTTTGCTATGCCTTTGTCATGGGAATTATCTTCGCCCTGCTGTATGAGGGTACGGGTTCCCTGACGGCTCCGATGCTGGTGCATGCGGTCTATAACGGCAATTCCGTAATTATGATGTATCGTTCGGCGGATACGCTGGAACTGGAAAATGCGGGGCAGCTGCTTTCGGATATGCTCTCCGGCGGAAGGTACTCTTTTGAATTGCTGGTCACCGTCCTTTTGCTGGCCGTCATAGCCCTGATCGGACTGGCGGCTGCCGGCGGGCTGTATGTGGCCGTCGTAAAGCTGTGCCATCGGGAAAA
>CALWRE010000094.1 GCA_944383835.1 uncultured Lachnospiraceae bacterium
ACGCTACCCCTCCACGGGGCGCATACCGCCTTTTCTTGTTATCCAGCCCTCCGGCTGTATCGGTTGAGCAAAAGTCAGCGTGGGATTGATGTGGTATCTTTATCTAAGTGAACCCCCGGTCTCCCACCGCGATACGGTTCTGCGGGAGACGCGCAACTGTTCTGCCAGCTGCTCCTGTGTCAGGCTATGGTTTTTGCGAAGCGCTTTGATAAATCCTCCGATCTTTGCCTGATCCATCGTTTTTCTCTCCTTTTGAGAACAGGATATCATTTCTGCATGGATTTCTACAGGACACAAAGCGAACATTTCCTCAAATCAAGGCGACGGAAGGCGGCATATTCTTCCGCGCAGGTGAGAATCTTCTGCTTCTCTCCTGGCTCGAGTTCTTCAAAGAGGGTAACGGCGATCTCCAGTTTATCCTTCGCCGTTTTGGTCTTCCATGTGCCGACGATCTTTCCTTCTTTCAGGACTGCGCCGGGATTGGCGACGGTTTTCCATACCCTTTTCTGAAGGGCCGCATCCGGCAGGATAACAGACCGGTCCGGCAGATCCAGGTAAGGATCATGAGCCCCCAAAAGGAGCAGCTCTCCGCCGCCTCCCTCAGGATGGCCTGCCTCCGGATGGAGCAAAAGCTCTATGTCCGCGGACAGCATATAGCCCTCTTTTCCCTCCGCCAAGACCGGCTCCATTTCCTCTGCGGCAGAATTCCAGAGCCTTTTCGCCTGCTTCGGGGAACAGCCCAGCCACCCCGCAAAGCCGCGCACCGTGGCGGGCCCATAGCAGTGCAGATATTTGCGGACAAGCTCCTTTTCCGCCTCCGACAGAGGCGCAAGGGGATGGCCCGTCCAGTTTTTATAGGAGGTAAAGGTGGGGCTGATTCCATCCCTCCGGCCGAATACAACCAGGCCCAAGAAGGAACAGGGGCGCAGCAAAAAGGAAACGACTGCCCCGCCCACCGTCTGCCGGTCCGGGTTTCCGTACAAGGAGGGATCATTCCACAGTTTCCGCTTATTTTCCGGCAGCCTGTCCGCGACCAAGCCGGCCAGCACCCGGTCCAGCTCTTCCTTGCTGCGGATGGTATGGCAGTCCAGGTACGGCAGCGCTTCCTTGACGAGAGGCAGCAGCTCGTCAAAGGACAGTCCCAGATAATCGAGGGCCAGGGTTATGCCCCGCGTATAAATCCAGGGCTCCTCCCCCTGCCGCGCGGCAAGGGGAGAGAGGAAAATATCGCTCTGATTCGTGGGAAAGACAACCGGCACGCCCCGGTAACTCCAGGCCTGCAGCAAGGTCTTCTCTTCGTACAGGGCTCTGTGCAGGAGGGGCAGGGCGCAGCCCTCGATCCGGTTAAACAGGGCGGTCTCCCACGCGCCGGGAGGGGAATTCTGCAGGCCGCAGGCCCCGGCCGCCTCAAGAAGCCCCGACGCAGGAAGCTTCCGATTCAAATGATGGACGCAAAGCCGGTAGCGGCGGATATGCGCATTGTCCGTTGTGATTCCCGTTGCAATTCCCCTTCTCATCTCTTTCCTCCCTTTGCCAGCCTTTTCCCCAGCGATTTTTATCGGCAGCGACGTTTTTCTCCGCGGCTTTTTCGCAGCGGCTCTTTCTTTGAGGCCGCTTTTTCTGCCGCCGCCCTGCCGTTAAAGACTCAGATATTCGGCCACCGACTCCACCGTGCGGCTGGCCGCCCGCCTGGCATTCTCGCAGGCCCAGCTCATGGCGGCTCCCCCGTACTCTCCGATCATGCGCACGTCGTTTTCGCTGTCGCCCACGGTGAGCACCCGGTCAAAGCCTCCGGCATATTCGAGCAGATAGGCGATGCCCCCCGCCTTGTCCACGCCGTGGGCCATGATATCGGCGTTCCATACATTGGCATAGGCGGTGACGCCGGGGAAGCCCTCGTTGAGCTCCCGGCACAGCCTGGCGATCCACTCCACATCGTCGGGCCTCCTGGTGTGCAGCTGAACCACAGCGGTAAGCTTCTGCACCTCTTCGATAGTCATTACTTCGTCGCAGGACTTCTGGGTTGTCGTCCCCTTTTTCGACAGAATATTAATCTTCCGGTCCCGCAGCGAGACGCCGATCCCGTCCTGGTCGTTCGCATAGAGATAGTTGATCACAGACAGCGCCGTCTCGTCCTCGATGGTCCGGCAGTAGATTTCCCTGCCGTCGCCCAAAAGGATGCGGGCTCCGTTGTTTAAAATATAGGCGTCCGGCCTCAGATCATACAGGCCAAGCTTCTCCCGGAGGCTTGTCTCGTTTCGGCCGGTGGCAATGACGAACCAGTTTCCCTCTTCCTGCCAACGGCGTACAGCCCGGATATTCTCCGGGCTGATTTCCTCCTTCACATATAACGTTCGGTCAAAATCGCTGACCGCGCAGCTTCTTTTTCTCACGCTTCTCTCTCCTGCCGTCGATTTTTTCTTCACCGGCGGTACTCCTTTCCCCGGCAGAACACGCTGACCAAGTTTAGCTCCGTATCCATAATGGTCAGGTCCGCGTCCATGCCCGGCGCTATTTTTCCTTTGCGGTCGTCCGCATGGATGTACCGGGCCGGATTCAGGCTGGTCATCTTCATGATATCCAGCCAGCCCACTTTCGTGTGGGCAGCCATGTTCTGCACCGACTCCGCGTAGCTCATCTCCATATGGCGCACCGCCTCGTAGTCATGGGGATCGATCCACTCCTGCCGACCGTCGTAGTGGTCAATGCGCAGCTTGTCCCCGTCCTTTACAAACTTCATCCGGCGGATATAGTGGTCAAACTCCGTCTGGGTCTGGGCCAGGCCGGAGCAGTCCGTCGTCAGGATAATCCGGTCGCTGCCCTTGATCCGGTAGGCAATGTCAAAGGCCTCGTGGGAGACGGTAAGGCCGGTCTGCTTGGCAAACTCGCACATCAGGTCGTCGTAGTACAGGGCGGCTCCCACCACCCCCAGCTCCCGGTGATGAAAGCCCCGCATCCCGCTGTAGGTATGGGTAACGCCGCCGATTCCCGCGTCCTTCATGGCCGTGATCTCGGCGAAGGTGGCGGCGCTGTGGCCGATGGCCGTCTGGATCCCGTGTTCGCGGCAGAAATCCAGGACTTCCCTGGCCCCCGGCCTCTCCACCGCTATGGTCATATGGCGGCAGAGCTCTTTGTGACGGAAGGTTTCATAGAGCTCCTCCATCACCGGAAGACTGGGTTCGATGCAGCATTCCTCCCTCTGCATTCCCTTGTACTTGGGATTGATAAAAGGCCCTTCCAGATGGACGCCGAGAATTTCGGCCCCGTAAAAACCCGAACCGCCATTCGCCCTATCCGCCCCCGCTTCATGCATTTCCCCATGGGTTTTCTCCCAGGCCGTATCCGCCGCATGGATGCACGCTTTGATCTCCGGAACGCTGTCCGCCCCCGAAGTGGCGAGAAAGGAGGTGACTCCCGCATAGGGCAGGGTGCGGCACATCTCAAGCGTCGCCTCCGCAGTCTTTTCAAACCAGAAGGAGCCGGTGGCCCACCCGTGGATGTGGATGTCAATGAAGCCAGGGAAAATCACCTGATCCCGATAGTCGGCAAAGGGGCCGTCCCAGCTGTCATGAATCGCCTGAATCCGGCCGTCCTCAATCTCGATAAAACCCTCCCGCACCTCTTGCTCCAGAACAATGTTTTGGCTGTAGAGAACCATAACTTCCTCCCTCTATTTTACGCGAAGTTCATTTTAAAGTCCAGTAGTCCTTGTTGACCTCCATCAGGTCGTCCAGCACCGCCTTGGCCTTCGGGGGTTCGATGACCGTGCGGTTTAAGATCAGAGCCTCCAGAGCCTTGGTATAGTTCTGCTCCATAAAAGCCTCCACCGTCAGAAGCTCATAGGCGTACTGGCCTTCCATCAGCCCCTTGTAGTAGGGCTTGATCGGGCCGTACGGATAGCCCTTGGCCCCTTCTTTGCCGATGGTGCCGGCCACCTCCACGATGGCGTCGTCCTCGAAATTGCTGATAATGCCCTCGTTTCGCACCAGGACGATAAATTCGCGGTTCAGGTCGTAGGCGATGGATTCGGCCACCTCCACCATCAGATTGCCGAATACGCTGTTGGTGAGCATCTGGGAGCGGTCGATGCTCTCCTTGCCCACCGCCTTTTCGCAGGCCTCGAATACTTCCTTTTCCCGGGAATCCCTGGCCTCGTCGGCGCGGGTGTAGTGGGGATCGCTCTCCGCCACAATCTCCTCCGGGAACATATAATACTGCAGATAGGTGGTCGGGATGTATTCATCGATATACTGCATGTATTTGTTGACCCGCACATAGGTATCCAGCCAGGACTGGGAGCGCTGCTCCGCATTGAAGGGGCGGAAATCGTGATCCCGCAGATAGGTGCGCAGGGTGTCAAAGTAATCGGTCCCGTCCACATCCTTCAGGGCGGTAAACCAGCCGAAGTGGTTCAGGCCGAAGTACCTGGCCCGCAGATTCTCCTGGGGGACGCCCAGAATCTTGGCGAAGCTCTTCATCAGGGAAAAGGGCTGGTCGCAGAGGTTCAGGATGCGCTTGTCGTCGGGAAACATCTTGTCCAGTCCCAGGGCGACGATGGCGGCCGGATTGGTGTAATTTAAAATCCAGGTATCCTTGGAATAGGAGCGAACCTTCTCCACCATATGCTTCATGGCCCCCAGGGAGCGCATTCCGTAGGCAAAGCCGCCGGGCCCGCAGGTCTCCTGCCCCACCAGGCCGTATTTCAGCGGAATCTTCTCATCGTAGGAGCGCATCTCGGTCTTTCCCACCCGCATCTGGCAGAAGACAAAGTCCGTATCCCGGTAGGCCACGTCCTCGTCGGTAGTAAACACTGCCTCGCACTCCGGATAGAAGCATTGGAGCACCAGCCGGTCATAGGCCTCCATCCGCCCCATCCGCTCGTTGTCGATATCGTAAAAAATAATTTTGGAAAGGGGGAAGCGCTCCTTGTAATTGACAAGCGTTCCCACCAGCGCCGGCACCCTGGCGCTGCCCGCGCCGGAAATGGTGATCACATGGTTTTTTCTCATATCCGTTCTCCTTCTCGCTCTTGCTATTCTTTTTGCTATTCTTTTTGCTATCCTCTTTGCTATCCTTCTTGCCAAGGAGAGCCTGTCGCCAGATAACCGGAAACAGGCTCGCTTCTATTTTTATTCTGTTTTTATTACGTTTTCCATTCGGCCTCGATCTTCTCCGCTCCCCTGCGGGCCTTCGCCGCCATCTCGCGGGCGATGGTGCCGCACAGGCCGGTGTAGCTGGCCGGATCGATCATTTCTTTCAGCTCCTCGTCGGTAAACATGGAGCGGATGGTCGGATCTTCCCGCAGGACGGTATAGTAATCCTTGCCTTCCCGCTCGACCTTCATGGCCTTGTCGTACATCAGCTCATGAGCCTTGTCCTTGCCGAACTTCTCTGCCACGCACATCATGACGTGCTCGCTGTTGTCCAGGCCCTTGTTGATGTTTGCATTGGCCAGCATCCTCTCCTTATTGACGCAGAGGGTGCGAGTCAGCTCCTCGGCCCGGATCAGAACCTCGCAGGTCAGCTCCATGGCCTCCTCCATCAGCCCGTCGAAGAGCATATAGGATCTGCTGTCTCCCTCAA
>CALWRE010000095.1 GCA_944383835.1 uncultured Lachnospiraceae bacterium
ATACAAATTCTATGTTCGCCATCACTCAAACTGCTATTCTGAGACTGTTTTTTACGCCATTTTTCCTCACTAAACAGAGTTACAGAATCTGGGCTTTCTTATGGCAAACTTTCCAGCTGTACTTCCAGGAGTGATTGGAGGATTTCCCATCCCCCAATATTTCCATGAAATCAAAAGTATATCTTTGGAATAGGAGGACAAATCTGGCTTCTTCTTAACTTTCACAGGGAAAAAGCCGATAAAAGTAATGAATAGCAAATGGGAGGACTAATGAAAATAGCGGTTCCTCTCATTTGTAATCCCAGCATTCTGAGGAAAATATTGGGAAATTGAAATAGGGCTGCTCCATATAGGAGGAAGGAACATGATGCAGATTAATCGTTCTACGGATTATGCCATCCGAGCCATTGTGTATCTGGCGAAGGAATCGAATCCTGTATCCTCCTCTAAGCTCTCAGCTGTAATAGGAGTATCTTCCCGATATTTGATGCAGATTGGTGCCAAGCTGCGGGATGCCGATTTCGTTACTGTGACACATGGCCCCTCGGGTGGATATGAGCTGAAACAACCTCCTAATCGGATTTCTCTCTATGACATTATTACAACGATGGAGAATCTGGGGGAAAAGCAGCAAAAGCAAAGCGGAGATGAGTTTCAAATGTTAGAACATGCCTATGATTATATAGACATGATTCTGATAAAGCTATTGAAAAGCATTACAATTGAAAGCTTCCTCAACCGATCTGATGAACAATGGTTTCTCGCTTCTTATTTATTGAGATAGACGGAAGGCGGCGGAAGCAAATAAAGCAAACAGAAAGGAAGCTGACCTATGAGATAGCCAGCTTCCTTTCCTTTTTGCTGAGGAAATATTGAACAGACAGTCCACAAAATATCCTGTGAAAATGAAACGCCCATAAAATGGCAGGATTATTGCCGATGACAGGAAAATGGAGCCATGGTAGAATGATATCGTCCCCTTTTAGACATGAAAGAGCCTGGATGGCTGAATTCTGTTCATAAGGAGCGGATCAAGATGAAATTTTGTCCCTACTGCGGCGCCGGATTGAAGATTGCTGCTTCCTTTTGCCCGGAATGCGGAAAGAAAATTTCTGGGGCTGCGGAGCATGGCAGAAAAAAATCCGGTAGACATGTCTCTTCAAACTCTGTGGAATCGGTGGAAGAAATTGTACCGGAACAGGAAATTGCTCAAATATCTCTGGAGGAGATAGAACGGGAGTACGGAGAACCGGCGGAAGAAGGCGGTGCAGAGATGTATGACGGATATTATGATGACGTTCTTCCGCCAGACGCAGATCGCAGTCGGGAGGGGCCGGATATGACGCTAATCCGAAAGGTCTCCCTTGTTGCCGGCGGCGTCCTTTTGGTGATTGCTCTCTGTCTTGCTGCACTATATTTTATGTGATGGTTGTAAATTGGCCCGCCGTTCTGTGAAATAGAAGTATAAAATCCTGAAAGAGGTGGAGATTCATGAAATATATTTCCAAAGGGATTGCCAAGAAAAGCTCCACAGAATGTGTTCTGCATGTTCTGCGCGGCAGGTTTGACTGCCTGTTGACAGGCCAGGAGCTCATTTTGTGGCTGAACGGCAGACTGGGCTTTTCGGAGACTGATACGGAAAATCCGAT
Source organism: uncultured Lachnospiraceae bacterium (assembly GCA_944383835.1). Taxonomy (GTDB): domain Bacteria; phylum Bacillota; class Clostridia; order Lachnospirales; family Lachnospiraceae; genus RGIG7193. The sequence goes on from CALWRE010000095.1 coordinate 1,650, forward strand.
ATTATGGGATGCTCTTCAGCGGCTTCGTCAGATGGGATTGGTGGAGACAGCGGAGGACGCAGAGGCTGGGGAATACTGGGCGCTCACACGATGCCTGATTACACCGGCAGAGGATGAGAGTCTCCCCTGCCTGCTGAGCTCCGGGGAAAAGAGAATCCTTTGCTGGCTCCGCGAAGCAGGGCTGAATTTGACGATGGCAGAATTGGTTTTTCTAACGGAGCATAACATAGCGCCTTCCCAGGAACTATTGGGAAAGGAAAACCGGCAGCGTCTGACGGAAATCATCTATACACAGGACAATATCTTCGATAATATTTTGGAAATCCAGATGGCGCAGGCCAAAAGGCGGGATGAGGCTACTAATATGATACTGGGGCTTTTGAAGAAAAAACGGATTCTGTTGATATGAGGCAAGAAGATGAAAAAGGATTTACAGAAACTTCCACCAGCTCTGCGAAAACAGCTCATGCTTCGCTTTGGAGTTGCGGCGCTCAGCTTGCTTGCTGTTACGTTATCCGCAATTTGGTTCCGGGATCTGGTGCTGTGCGTCCCGTTTCTGTTGCTTTTTCTCGTATCCGGAGCAGGAGGCACTGCGCTGCTGACTCGCCTTTTCCGGGGCAGATTTGTCCGGGTGGAAGGAATCTGTGCACAGGTGGAGAGGACGGGAATCCGTCATAGGCCGAAATCACTTGTTGTTTCTGCGGGGGAGCATACTGTAAAAATTCATCTGCGGGGCAAGCTGGGAAATGCTGCGCCAGGCGACCGCATAACGGTTTATTTGGCAGACAATATGCCTGTTTACCAGCGTGATGGATATGAGGTTGTAAACGGATATTTGGCAATTGATATCATCAAAACTGGAGTTGGAGTCCATGGTTCATAGCTTGAAGGCAGACTTTTTCAACCTCGTTTTTAGATTATTCCAGCGTTTGCAATCTACATGTACCTGGCAGAAACGGGATTGACGATTTTTCCCCAGAATGCTATAATATAGCCATCAGTATCAAAGGCTTTTTGGGGAGCTTACAGTATCTGTGGTCACAAAGTGTCAATGAACATCATTTTGTTCGTTGACACTTTTTTTATTTTTCGGATTTCTGCCCGGCAACGGGCTGAAATAAATTGATTCAGCAGGCAATGCCTGCGGGAAAGGAGAAAATCAACATGTTCAAAGTCATTGCAACCGACGCCGTCATTTCCAAAGGATTTGAAGGTGCGCCCGCTCTGCGGTATTCAGAGAGTGGGGAAAGCGTCCGCTTCCGGATCGGGAAAAAGGTTTATGACACCCGGGCCGAAAACAACCACAGGTGGGTCAATCTGTCGGTGAAGGCGTTTGGCGGGATCTGTGAGCGCATTAAAAAAATGCAGCTTAAAGAGGGAGCCTTTGTCAATGTTCTTGGCCGGCTGGATGAGGATGTGTGGGAGGATGCTGCTACGCATGAGAAAAAGAGTGCTATGGTTGTGATCCTGGACGAGATCGAATTTTGCTCCGGTGGAAACCGGCAGCAAAAGGATTCAACTGAACACACAGCAGCACCGCAGCAACCTGTACAGGCTCCGGCGGCAGATCCCACAGGCGGAGGCTTTACCGGATTTGAGCCATTCGGCGGCATCAATTCGTTCTTTGACGAATGACTGCCGGAGAAGGGCAGTACAAAAATGAAACAGGCGCATAATGAACGCACATGAGAAATTCAGGACTCTCATGTGCGTTTTTTTATGCCAGAAGAAAGGATGGTTTCATGATGAGCACAGAATGCAGACGGAGAATCGCCTATGAGGTTTTGGTGATTCTCGGAATTTTAGCGCTGTTTCTGTATGTGTTTCGGATTTGGCCAGTTCTCCTTATTGTCGGACTTGGTATTTTTGCCTCGGCATTGTGGCTGCTGCTTCTCTCGCACAGGGAGGTGAAAGCGAAGCAGTCTGAGGAAAGTCCGGAAACTGAAAAGCAGAAGCAAGAAACGTTTGATCCGGAAACTCTGAAGTTTTTTGCTGTCCAAAAAGAGATTACGGAGAGGATAACCGAGATGTATCCGGAAGCACGATGGGTGTGGAAATCACCGCAGTCCAAACGGAACATCGTGAACGGCGAAGAGGTTTCCGTCCTGCTCAACCATGCCGGCGGATACCGGGAAGTGAAGGTAAAACGGAACGAACAGGGGAACATACAGCTTTCCTATGTTCAGGCTCCGGAGCTTCCCCCGGAACCGGGAAAAGTAGAACCGCCTGCGGAAAAGCTTCCGCCTAACTATGAATATCTGGCATTTGAATGGGTGGAAGCTCACGTGGTAGAACTCAACGAGCAGTGTAACGAAAGCATTGCCCAGCGTCAGGAGGGGCTGCTCCTTTCGGCTCAGGATCTGCCTGAGCCGGAAAGCTGGCCGGCTCTTTGTCAGGAACTAAGCCGGAACGGTCTTGAAAATTGCGAATGTACCGATGAGGGTATTTACATCCATCTCACGCAGAAAAACTGCAGAAAGGAATTTGTGTAATGAGTGTATCAATCAATAATCTGTTTCATTATGGCCGCCCGCTTCCGCCGCCCTTTGATACCCTGGGAAGCAAGAAGGTAAAGGTGTCGTCCAAGTATGGGGACGGCACCACAGCTACTCTCTGCGGGTCGATGATCAAAGCGGTCAACGCCTATTGCCACTGCATGAACGCTTCTGGAGAAGGAGCAATGGGATTGGTGGATGAGAAAAGATGTGCGGCAGAATATAAATCATCCATGGGACCGAATGCGTACCATCTTGTTGTCTACGATTCCGCTACTGGTATTTTTCTTGCCAGTGTCTATGATAAAAGCACGGAGGTGATGGAGCAGTACACAGCTCACTCCACCCAGCGGGACGGAGCGGCCCTGCTCTTTGCTATGATTCCGACTTTCTTGACAGACGGCGAATTTGAAGACAATCTTCTTTTTTATTTTGAGGAGATGAAATCCGGTTATCCGAATATGGATAAGGCCGCAGAAGCGATGGCGATTCTTTGCGACAATGCTTACCGCCGGGTCAAGGACGATACCTGTCTGGCACATGTAAAAGCAAATATAGACAAATCAGGCAATCTGATGCGGGTTTCGCAGACGCAGCTGGATTCCGGCGTGTTTACACCATCTCATGTAGTTGCCGGCGAGTTTACGATTTTTGCGAAAACAGGTCCAGCCGTGGTTTGCAAAGCAGTCAAAACCATTGATCACGCAGACTTTGTGGGAAAATATCCGCTTACCGCAGGACGGAGGCTTTCCGAACTGGAGCTTTCTCTGGTGCCGAAGCTTCCGGAATGGTACGTCATCCCGCCGGAGGTTGTGGATATTTGCAGACACGCGCAGGCCACGACCGGTAAACCCATGCAGATGCGCAATTTTCTGCTTCGCGGACCGGCCGGTACTGGAAAAACCATGGGTGCAAAAGCGATTGCCGCCGGTTTGGGGCTTCCGTACATGAAATACACCTGTTCGGCCAACACAGAGGTTTACGATTTTGTGGGAATGGTGTTTCCAGAAACAGGCGCTGTTTCCACAGGAAACGAGCAGCTGGACAGGGAGCGGGAAACGCTTCAGGCCATGGGCGGCATCAATTATACCAATGTGGCAAAGCTGATGCACCTGCCGGATCTGGACGATATGGACTACGATCCTGCTGGAGTCTACCAAGCCCTGACAGGAACGGAAAACCCCTTGGCTACCTCGCAGGACTGCATGGGAATTGTGCTGGATCGGGTGACAAAGAAAGTGACAGACCTTAGTGCGAGACCGGAGGAAAAAAGTACTTCTGGCCAGACCTATACCTATGTGGAAACTGATTTCGTGAAAGCGCTGAAGCATGGATACTTGATCGAAATTCAGGAGCCTTCCACCATCACACAGCCCGGCGTTTTAGTGGGCCTGAACTCCCTTTTGGAACAGGAAGGGTCCATTACCTTACCTACTGGTGAGATCATCCAGAGACATCCGGATGCCGTTGTGGTGGTGACAACGAACGTCAGCTATGAAGGGTGCCGGTTGCTCAATCAGTCCGTGGTGGACAGGATGAGCCTGGTGGAGGACATTGAACTTCCTTCTCCTGAGGTTATGGCGCAGCGCGTCATGGCAGTGACTGGCGCTTCAGACGAGTATCAGGTCTCCCAGATGGTACAGGTGGTCAATGATATGGCGGATTACTGCCGGAAAACAGTATCACAGACGGCACCTGCGGGATGCGCAGCCTCATCGATTGGGTTATCAGTACGGAAATTTCCGGAGATCCCTACACTTCCGCCCTCTACACAGTCATCAGCAAGGCGACTGCAGACGAGGAGGACCGGGAGGCGCTGATCAATACTGTGCTGGAGCCTATCTTTGCGCCGAAGCGTCGCAGGGCAGTATAACGTCAGGAAGGAGGTCTTTCTTTTGGCAAGAGTTAACCATAAAAAAGTCCGGCAGCTTCTCAATGAGCAGCGGAGCAAAATATCGGACCGTCAGTTTTTCACTTCGCGGATTCTGGCGCTTCATTTCGAGGATATGGCCATGGCGCAGACACGCCGGTATCAATACAATCGACGTATTCATGTTGGATTGTTCTGGGACCCCAAGAGCAGCAGTGTGGCAAATACGAACAATCTGCGGATCCGCATCAACACGGGAAACCAGTTGGTAACACAGAATCGTTCCCGGGAGAACCGGTACCGGATTATATGCGGCTTGTTTGCCCACGAGCTGGGCCATTGCCTTTATACGGATTTTCCAGCTTCTCAAACACATAAAAATTATCTCGAAGTGGGTAAGTGGTATCCGGATCCGCCGGAGTTGAAAATGCCTGGGGACATACGGAATGAACGCCGCTTGTGGGAGTACGGAAAGTCAGATCCGCAAAACATGGAAATGCTGCGCTGGATTGCGCATATAATTTCCAATATTCTGGAAGACGGTTATGTGGAAAACAGGATGCTTTCCCGCTTTCCCGGAAAGTTGGGGGCATGCCTTCAGGACCTGAGGAATCAGCAATGGGAATCGCTGCCCACAGTGACACAGCTTATGGAGAAAGAAGAAAGTGACGGTCATATTTTTGAAAGCATTTTGCAGCTTCTTCTTTCCTACGCCAAATATGGAGAGCTTAAATACGGCGAGACGCCTCTTTCTGACGAGAGAATTCAAACCGTATTCGGGCTTCTTACGGAAATAGACAGCGCTGTTATGGAGCCATTAGGGAAGAACCGTCTGCGCACAGTGAATCTTATTCTGGTGCGGTGCTGGGAATATCTCCAGGATTATTTGGAGCTGTGCAAAGCCCGTCAAAAAGAAGCAGAAGCATCCGGTGCATCATCCGCATTGGGAGAAATACTGTGCAGACGATTCCTCTTGTTTCCCGGCAGCTCTGAGGCCGGGGAGGGAAGCAGTCCGCCGGTTGAGGAAGAAGCGTCTTTCCCACTCCCAACCGCTGAAAAACGTGAGGAGACTGCAAAACAGGCGGAGGAAATCGAGTCCTCCGCGAATGCAGAGATGGAAGAGAATTCTACCGATCGTGCAGAAGAAAATTCTAAGGGGGACGAATCCCTTTCCGCAAGTGTTTTCAGAGAAGCGTCTTCCCGGAAGCAGAAAGTATCTTCAAAAGAAGGTGGACGGATTCCGCTGGTGAACACCGAACGGGTTTCAGAACCGCTGGGCGGTGAAATTACCCGCGATGACAGCTATGAGAGGGAACGCTACGACGGCGCCGCTGCCGATATCGAACGTGTTTTGGAGCAGATGGCAGAGAAGGCGGCATGTAAACAGCTGGAAAATGAGCGCCTGCGGGAATTGAACGATGCCGCGCAGGGAATTTCCTATGGGAATATCCATGAAGGGGTTTCTATCTGCGTGAAACGAATTGCTGAAGTAGATGAGGAGCTGATAGAGCAATATAATACCATATCGGCCCCGCTTCTTACTATCTCGCGGCAGCTGCAAAAGAGCCTTATGCAGCAGCTCAAGGATCGGCAGCGCGGCGGCAAGCAAACCAGCTTGCCGATGGGAAGGAGACTGGAAGCTCATGCTCTGTACCGGAACGATGGTAAGGTGTTTTACAAAAACGCTTTGCCGAACGAGCTCCCGGAACTGGCTGTCGGGCTGCTTCTGGATGAATCCGGCTCCATGCGCTCTTCCGATCGCTGCACCTATGCCAGAGCATCTGCTGTTATCCTATATGACTTCTGCCAGTCGCTGCATATCCCGGTGATGGTTTATGGACATTCTACGGAAAGTAGCAATGTGGCTTTGTATTCCTATGCGGAATTTGACAGCATTGATGGGAATGACAAATACCGGCTGATGGATATTTCAGCCCGGAACGATAACCGGGACGGCGCCGCGCTGCGGTATGTGGCGGAACAGCTGTTCAAACGGCAGGAAGAAGTTAAACTCCTGATTCTGGTTTCAGATGGCCAACCGGCTGCCGACGGCTATTACGGGAGCGCCGCCGAGGAAGATTTACGAGGTATCAAGCAGGAGTACCGCCGGAAAGGTATCCTGTTTGTGGCCGCCGCAATCGGGGACGATAAAGCAAATATTGAGAGGATTTATGGGGATTCCTATTTGGATATTACGGATCTGAATCAACTTCCCGTAAAACTCACAACAATTGTAAAACGCCACATCAAAGCATAAAAACATCGGCGGGAGGAAAATTTATGTGCAGGTCTGCGTGTAGCTTCCCGAAAACTCTTCACATGGAGATTCCGGACCATTATCACAAATATGTTGTGACAGCGGACGGTATGGATTCGGATTTTCTGCTATTGGAAGTTTCGTAATAAAGAACGTTTCCTTCATTTTAATTGACGGCGCGGCCTGACTTTGGTATAATAAGTTCATCAGTTTCAGGTTCAGCAAAGTCTGGACACAGTAAACCGCGTTACAGAAGTGTCGTTTGCTTTTTGCAGACGGCACTTTTTTGTTTCCGGTCCAATTTCATACTGGGCAAAAGCCGGCATTCCTTTTTGGAGTGCTGGCTTTTGTTATATAACCGCGGGGAACCGCAAAATGAAAGGAGCGTATCTCTATGTTAAAACCATGCGAAGACCTCTATTCCACCACATTCACCACCTATGATGAAATGCAGAACTATCATGTGAATCTGGCGCTGCAAAGCCGGTGGCAGCGATGTAAGGTAAATGAGCTGCACATCGAGCCGCTGGATTCATCGTCGCCTCTCTATGGAAATCCGGCTGCCTTCGCTGCCGGAACCAGCGAGGAGGCGGTGGAAGACACCGCACATAACCTTGGCCTTGCCATGCGTGTGTTTGGAGACCTTTACCCCATTCGCACGACAAGCTACAAAACCCTGCTGGAACGGGCCAAATTGAATGGAAGCGTTCTTCCAAAGCTCAGCCGGCCCAAGCTGGCCCGGACGCTGAACGACTGTTTAGAGGTGTATTCCTCTGAGGCGTTGCTGCTCATTCGGAACGAAAAGGTCTCGGCAGTCCACTCTGGAAATTTGGAGGATTATTCTGTTCTTCCTATCGACCTGTTGCTGAAATCACTGACAAAGAAGCTGGATGAGCGCTTCCCCAAAAATGTATTTGAATCAGGATACAGCGATCATGCACTGACCAGTGCAGCCTGGAGCATGCCAGGCCAGAAGGAAGAACTCCTGGCTGCCTATGAGAAGGTCTTGTTGGCTCATGGAAAAGCAGCGATGGCAGCTAAGCTGACGCCAGGCATCCGATTTATCACATCAGATACCGGAGTTGCCTCCGCAAAGGTAACAGCACTGTTGATGGGAGGCCAGTATCCCATCTCAATTGGCGGCTGTGTGGCCGTAGATCATCGTTTTCAAAACCGGATAGACGATTTTGAGTTAGCCCTTGACCAACTGTTTGCTCAATTCCAGGATTCTATAGGAAGACTTCAAAAGCTTCTGGAGATTCCTTTGGAGTATCCGGTCAATGCCATGACTCGCATCTGCAAAAAGCTTTCTCTGCCAAGGAAAGCAGCCGCAGAGGCAATTGCCATGTTTGAAATGGCCTATGGAGGAGGTCCGGCAACGGCACACGATGTGTTTCTGGCGATGCAGGAAATCCCGTTTCTTCTAAAATCCGATCATGCCCCGGAAAGCAAGCTGCTGGCAGTAGAGGAAAATATGGCCCGCGCGCTTACCCTGCGATGGAGCGATTACGATCTGGCGAAGGGAGTGGATTACTGATGAGCACGCCTCATATTCTCTGCGACTGTGCAGGCATGACAAACGAGCGGTGGCTGGAGTGCCGCGCTCACGGCCCCAAGGGCGATATCCCGTACACAGTTGGCGGCAGCGATGTGGCGGCCATTTTCGGCCTCTCTCCGTGGACAACACCACTGGAGCTGTGGCTGATAAAAAAAGGACGCATGAAACCTGCCGCAAAAGGCAATGAGGATCAGCTGACAATGGGCCATCTGCTGGAACCTATCGCAGCTTACTGGTA
>CALWRE010000096.1 GCA_944383835.1 uncultured Lachnospiraceae bacterium
GTAAAGATGACGCCGCCCAGAATCTGTACGATTCCTACAACCAATCCGCTGATAAAGGCCGCCTTTCTTCCGCCGTATTTGAAGCCGAATACACCGGCGATGCCGCCGTCAAAGAAGGTGGCGATAATGCCGGGGATCATCAGCGTGCCGGAACCCATCGCAAGAAGGATGAAAAAGCCGACGAATTCGCCCAAGAACGCGCCCAGGAAACCAAGAACCGATGCGAAAGGCGCCAGAGGGAAGAATACCGGCATGTCCACGCTGGGGACAGCATCCGGAATCAGCTTGTCCGAAATGCCCTTGAAGGCCGGAACCAGTTCGGCGATCATCATGCGCACGCCGGACAGAAGGATTACAATGCCCACGGTAAAGCTGGCGCCCAGCTCGATTGTAAATACCACCCAGTTGGTAGATCCGGCCGCAGCCTGGATTGCCTCCTTGCCGGCCAGCAGGCAGCCGCCTCCCAAAACAACGGTCATAAGCAGGCAGGTCACCACGGTGGAATCATTGAACAGACGGGTGATGGAGCTGAACTTGCCGGTTGCCTCCTCATCCTCCTCGCCCTCCTCAAACAGCTTGGGATTTTTGGGATCGAAATGGCCCAGCAGCATGCCAATCCGGGAACTGATCACAGCCGCCATACCGGAAATATGGCCCAGAGTAAAGCTGTTCCCTGCAAAAATTTTGGAATAGCGGTAGGTCCAGGCCGGCATAACCGTCCAAAATACACCGCAAAACAGACTGCAGACAATCAGAAGCTGCGCTCCGTCCACCCCGAAGAACCAGTGCACCAGCCATACCGTCAGCGTCGCAAAAGCCAGCATCGTATGGGCCGTCAGAAAAACAACCTTCAGCGGGCCGAATCTGGCAAGCACAATGTTGATCAGGAAACCCAGCAGCATGACCGTCGGCACAGCGGCTACCAGCTCCGGAATCGCCGTATTGATTGCCGCCATACCGGAATAGTTCTCCGTGATAATTCCGGTAACGCCGAAGGCGTTCCGAAGCATATCCATCACTGGCGTATAAGCCGCCTGCAAAAGGGTGGAACCCTGTTTCAAAATCATTACGCCCACGACAGCCTTCACTACCCCCATGACAACATCGACCGGTTTCTTTTTCTGCAGCAGCAGGCCAATCAGCACCACAATACCCATGACCAGCTCGATCTGTCCGGCAACGATCCGGAATACGGTTGTTATGATAGTCATATTTACCCCTCCTTCGTAGTTAACAAATGTTTGTTTCAATCAACCCCACTAACGTATCGATCCAATTCTCTAAAAATTTTTTTCCTTTCTCCGCCGTTGCTTTCGTGGCGTCCCCAAAAATGCCGCTTTCGCAGAACGTAATCCACGGAATAGGGCGGATATCTACATCGCCGGGCGCTTTTGGATACTCGCAGACCGCCTTTTCCATGTCCACACTCTCCGGCTTGATATGCAGAACAATCGACGTTTCAATTTCTCCCGCATGAAAACCGCTGCCGTTCCAAAGCTCCGTCTCCATGATTCCTTCCCCAAGCCTCTTTAAGTCCATATAGCTCAGATAGTAAACATTGCGGTAGCCCTTTTCATCCAGCAGTTCCCTGGCTGCAATTTTCACCGGAGCCGTATTGCCCCAATGGCTGGAAAACAAAATCACATTGCGCACGCCTTTGTTTTCCAGCGAAGTGACGATGTCCTTCACCACCTCAATAAAGGTCCGCTCCCGGAGGGAAATCGTCGCCGGAAAATCCTTCGCCGACCACACCTGCCCGTAAGGGACCACCGGCAGCACCACGCTGTCTGTCCTCTCCGCCAAAACCCGGCCCATATATTCTCCGACAATATTATCGGTATTCACCGACATATGATAGCCGTGCTGTTCCAGCGAGCCAAGGGGAAGAATAACTGCTCTGGCCTCCTTCATCCGTTCCTGTGCCTGTTTCCATGTCATTTCTGCTATTACCGTTCTGTTCATCTGACCTCCTCCTTTCCTGCGTATTCCCCCATGTTTCTTTTTTGTTTGGAAAAGGAAGGAAAACTTGTCTTTTGTTTTGTTTTTCTTCTTTCTCCTGCTTACAATATATCTTTTTCTTTCTATTTTGTCAACTACCTTTTTCTTTTTGTTTTCATTTTTTTCGTTTTAGAGTATAAAGAAGCGGTGGGGCTTTTTAAAGCATTCCACCGCTTACACCATAATATTCTTTTATTTATCCGGCTTGCCTTCTCCTCTTAGCGATACCGCACCCTTACCGATACCACACGGCCGTCTCATAGGGCTGAAGGATCCATACCCCATCCGCTGGCCTGCTCTCCTCGGCGTAGTTTCCGATCACGCGGCCAAAACCAGTCAGGTCCGGGGCCTCCTTCCACTGGCAGGTCCTGCCGTAGAAATTCGCCGCCACGATGAGCTCATGTCCCTCATAGGTCCGGCGGTAAGCGAATACGGAAGGGTGATTCTCCGCCAGCGGATGGATATCGCCGCAGGAGATTACCTCCAGCTCCTTTCGCAGGGCGATCAGTTTCTGATAATAGTGGAAGATGGAATCCGGGTCTGCCAGCTGGGCCTTCACATTGACCCGGCTGTGGTTTCCGTTGACCCCAATCCAGGGAGCGTCGCCGCCTTCATCCGTAAAGCCCGCATACTGAGAATCGTCCCACTGCATCGGCGTGCGCCCGTTGTCGCGGGAGTGGATCTGGACAATCCGCAGGGCGTCGGAGGCCGAGAGACCCTTGTCCTGGAGGATCTGATAATGGTTCAGGCTTTCCACGTCCTTAAACTGGGAGATATCGGTGAAATCCGCGTTGGTCATCCCGAGCTCCTCCCCCTGGTAAACATAGGGGGTGCCCCGCAGGCAGTGGACGATGGTCGCCAGCATCTTGGCCGATTCCTTCCAGTATTTTTCATCATCCCCAAAGCGGGAAACCACCCGGGGCTGGTCGTGATTGCACCCGAATACGGCGTTCCAGGCATTGTGCTCCTCCATCCCCGTCTGCCATCTAAAGAGAATATTTTTAAGCTTCTGGAAATCCGTCGGCACCAGCACCCATTTCTCGTTGCCCATGAAGTCCACCTTCAGGTGGTGGAAGCTGAACACCATCGTCAGTTCTCCGGCGTCCCGGCCGGCATACTGATAGCAGTTTTCCAGGGAGGTGCTGGACATCTCGCCCACTGTGATGATCTGGGCGTCGTGGCCAAAGGTCGCCGCATTCAGCTCCTTTAAATATTTGTGGATATTGGGGCCGTCGGTATAAAACTTCCGCCCGTCTCCGGTCTCGTCATCCGCAAAACCGGCCTTGCTGATCAGATTGATCACGTCGAAGCGGAACCCTTTCACCCCTTTGTCCATCCAAAAGCGGACAATCTTCTGTACTTCTTTGCGGACGTTCTCATTGGCCCAGTTCAGATCCGCCTGCGTCACGTCAAACAGATGCAGATAGTATTCATCAAATTTCTCCACATACTCCCAGGCGTTTCCGCCGAATTTGCTCTCCCAGTTGGTCGGCGGATCACCATTCTCCTTTCCCTTGCGGAAAAAGAAGAACTCTTTATAATAGGGATCCCCCTCCATGGCCCGCCGGAACCACTCATGGCGGGTGGACACATGGTTGAATACCATGTCGAACATCAGGCCCATGCCGCGCTTATCCGCCTCGGCAATCAGCTCCTCCACATCCTCCATGGCGCCGTAGCGGGGATCAATCCGGTAATAATCCTCCACATCATAGCCATTGTCATTCTGCGGCGAAACGAAGAAGGGCGTCAGCCAGATATAATCCGCCCCCAGCTCTTTGATATAGTCCAGCTTTTCAATCACGCCCCGCAGATCCCCCAGTCCGTCCCCGTTGGTATCCCGGAAGGATTTGGGATAAATCTGATATACCGTGCTTTTCCTGAAATCCGTATTCATCTGACCTAACCGTCCTTTCTTTCATCAATCCCAGGAGATGACCGTGGTCTCCCCCGCCTTTGCATCCATTCCGGAATGCATCCGGATACCAGCTGCCGCGCCTTCGCTTGTCACAATCATCATCGTCGTGCAGGGATGGCCGGCGGCGCGAATCTTCTCCGGGTCAAATTCGATTAACGGCTGTCCGGCCTTCACATGGTCTCCATCCTTTACGAAGGCCTTAAAGCCGTCGCCTCCCATCTCCACCGTGTCCACGCCGATGTGGATCAGAAGCTCCAGCCCGTTGGGGAAGGTCAGGCCGCAGGCATGGTTGGTTCCCGCCATCACCACCGTCACATCGCAGTCCGCCGGCGCCTTCACCACGCAGCTCTCCGGCTCGATGGCTACGCCGTCGCCCATGATCTTCTGGGAAAATACCGCGTCCGGCGCCTCCTCGATGGGAATCACCCGGCCGTCCAGCACCGCTTTCAGTTCCTTTACCTCCGCAGGCGCGGCATCAGGCTCCGACTTACTCTCCGCGTTTATCTCCGCGTTTATCTCCGGTTTTGCCTCAGAAGCTGCCATATTTCCGGATGCATTTCCTGCCGCGGCCGGCACAGCAGTCCCTGCAGCCGCGCCGTTCTCTTCTCCGCTTCGCTCCGCCTGCGACAGCCGCATCCGTCCCACGATAAAGGTGAGGATAAAGGGCACCACAACAGCCACGGCCATAGCAACAAGGAAGATACCGTAATACTGCGCCTTGATCGACAGGATGCCCGGCAGGCCGCCGACGCCGATGCTGAACGCCTCCACGCCGAAGCCCACGGAGATCATAGCCGCCAGGGAGGAACCGATCATCCCGCAGATCAGCGGGAAGACGTATTTCAGGTTGACGCCGAACAGGGCCGGCTCCGTCACGCCCAGATAGCAGGAAATGCAGGCAGGCACATTGACCTGCTGCGCTCTCTCATTCTTCTTCTGCAAAAGGCACATGGCCAACACGCTGGAGCCCTGGGCAATATTGGACAGGGCGATCATCGGCCAGAGGATCGTGCTCTGTGCCGGGGTAGAAAGAAGCTGCGAGTCGATGGCATTGGTCATATGATGCAGGCCGGTCATAACCAGCGGGGCATACAAAAGGCCGAACAGGGCGGCAAAGATAAAGCGGAAATCGGAAGTCAGCCCCGCGTAGACCACATTGCCGATGGCGTCTCCTATTCTCCAGCCGATGGGCCCCACGATGGTATGGGCGATAATCACCGCCGGCACCAGGGAACAGAAGGGCACCACGATCATGCTGATGACCTCAGGGCAGTGCTTCTTAAAGAACTTCTCCAGATAAACCAGGACGAAGCCGGCCATCATTGCCGCGATCACCTGGCCCTGGTAGCCGATCTTCTGCACCTGGGCAAAGCCGAAATCCCAGACCGGGATATCCGCCGCCGGGGTAGAGGACACGCTGAAGCCGTTCAAAAGCTGAGAGGAGACCAGCGTAAGGCCCAGGATAATGCCCAGAATCTGCGTGGTTCCCATCTTCTTCGTGATGGACCAGACAATGCCCACCGGCAGCAGATGAAAGACCGCCTCGCCGATCAGCCACAAGAAATCATAAGCGCCGGCCCAGAACTGGGAAATATCCGCCAGGCTCTGGGTTCCGTTATTAAAGAAATTGATCTCGCCGATTACATTGCGAAAGCCGAGAACCAGACCTCCGCAGATCAGCGCCGGAATCAACGGGGCAAAAATTTCTCCCAGCGTCCCCATAACGCGCTGAACCGCATTCTGATTGGTCACGGCCGCCGCCTTTACCGCGTCCTTGCTGACGCCCTCAATTCCCGCATAGGCGGTGAATTCATTATAAAAGACCCCCACATCGTTTCCGATGATAACCTGATACTGGCCCGCCTGGGTAAAAGTCCCCTTGACGCTGGGCAAAGCTTCGATGGCCTTCTCATCGGCCTTCGCCGGATCCAACAGGACAAAGCGCATCCGCGTCATGCAGTGGGAGACTGCCTGTATATTCTCCTTTCCTCCAACGAATTTCAACAAGCTTTTGACATCGCTATCATACTTTCCCATCGCCTGTCATCCTTTTCTTTTTCTACTTGTATGGAAATTCCATACTTCCTGCTTTGAATATAGTATAACCAGCAAAAGCTGTCAACCTCTGTCTCTTGCCAAAAATGGCTCCTCTGTTTATACTAGGATAAGTTCCTGACCGTCCTGTCACAATGAGGTAAACGCCATGCGGCATCTGCGGAAAAAATCGCGCATCCCAGTCCGTTTCCTGGTCCTGCTGCCCTTCTTTCTGATTCTGGCAGCCGCCGGGATTTTTGTGCTGTCCGGAGGGTCTCTCACCGTACAGGATATTTTGAACTATTCTCCGAACAATCCCATCCTCGCCGCCCTGGTCCTGATTCTTCTTTCCAGCCTCAAAAGCCTGACGGTCTTTTTCCCCATCATGGCCCTGCTGGTGGCCGGAGGGATCATGTTTCCCACCCCTGTCTCCCTTCTAGTCAATGCGCTGGCCGTCGCCGCCTGCATCAGCACCCCCTACTGGCTGGGACGTTTTGCCGGGGCCGACCTTGCGGACCGTATCTTTGACCGCTATCCGAAGCTTGGCCAGTTAAAAGAATTCCAGCAGAAGAACGACTTCTTCTTTTCCTACATTGTCCGCATCGTAGGCATCCTTCCCTGTGATATTGTAAGCCTCTACATGGGGGCGGCCAGGATTCCCTACCGGGCCTATATCACCGGCGGCATGCTGGGCTTTACCCCCTGCATCCTGACCAGCACCTTAATCGGAGCCAGCATAAACGATCCGAGCTCCCCGATGTTCATCCTCTCGGTGGCTTCCAACATCCTCCTTTCCGTAGGTTCCTCCTTCTTTTACTGGCTGTGGCAAAAGAGGAAGAAAAAACGGGCAGCATCCGTTTCCTGACTGGTCCGTCTTCTCAAAGCTCCCCTTCGCTCCGGAGCGCTAACCCGGCCCGGCGCACTTCTTCGGCGTCCGTCATCCAAATCTCATATTCGGATAGGCCGGGCAATCCCATATTCACCCGGGGATTGCGGTATTTCATCCGGCTCTCCTTTCTGCGCTTTCCCGACATGTGGTAGCAGCGAATCCCTGTCTCTCCCCGCAGCCTGCCAATCGCTGCCGCATTGATCCCGGCTCCGGCCATCAGCCGCACCGGTCCGGCCATCTGCTGCAGCCGGGCCAGGACTTTCGCCCCGTCCAGGGCGGAAGCAAAGCCTCCCGAGGTGAGGATCGTCCTGACTCCCAGCCTCTTTGCCTGCTCCAGGGCCTCCTCGAGGTCCCGGCACATATCGAAGGCCCGGTGAAGGGTCGCCGGCAGGCCGCCGGCGATTTCCATCAATTCTCCCATCTGCCCCTCGTCCAGCCTTCCCTCCGGCGTCAGGCAGCCGATCACCAGGGCGTCCGCCCCGGCCTGCCGGAAAAAGGCGGCCTGCCTCTTTAATATGGCGAACTCATCGGCATCGTACAGAAAATCGCCGAAGCGGGGCCGCAGCAGCACATGGACCGGGAGACCGGTCTTTTCCTTCACCCGCTCGAAGAGGGCGGCGGAGGGCGTCACCCCTCCCACCGGCAGGTCGGCACACAATTCCAGCCGGTCGGCCCCGCCGTTCTTTGCGTTTACCGCCGATTCCACGCTGTCTACGCAGACCTCCAGGATCTTTCCCCCGTCTTGCAGATAATCGCAGAGCACCGCAAACTCCCCGGCGTCAATGCAGTAGTCCGGCGAGCCCGCCTCGATCTCCCTTCGCACCTGTTCCACCGGCAGCCATAAAAGGGCCGCGATCTCCTCCTTCTGTCCGGTCAGGCCATCCAGCGGAAAACCTGGCCGCAGCAGGTACACCGAAAAAACCTCCCGGTTGCGAAAAGGCCGCCCGTGGAACACATGCTCTCCCGCCACAAAGCAGCGGGTAATATAAATCAGATCCTCCGGTCCGGCCGAAAGCCCCAGCTCCTCGGAAAGCTCCCGCAGAGCCGTGGACAGAAAGGTCTCTCCCTCGGTCATGTGGCCGGCGCAGGAGGTGTCTAGGCAGCCGGGAAAGGAATCCTTATCGGGCCGCCGCTTCTGCAAAAGCACCTCCGCCCCCTTCTCCGACTGCCTGACCACCCAGACATGGGAGGCCCCGTGGATATCCCCGTCCCGGTGCACCGCCTCCCTCTCCTTCACCCGTCCCAGCTTCTTCCCGGTTTCATCCAACAGTTCAAAATATTCCATCGGTCACTCCCCTGATTCAGCCTTGTCCTTTGTTCTGCAGATACTGTTCCACCGAAGTCACGCAGTTGGCCCCGTCTGCAACGGCCGTCACGATCTGACGCAGCTTCTTAGTGCGGACGTCCCCCGCCGCAAACAGGCCGGGAGCGGAAGTCACCCCGTCCTCCCCGGCGCGGATATAGCCGCCGGCGTCCAGCTCCGCCAGCCCCGACACCAGGGCACTCTCCGGCAGGATGCCGACGGCCACAAAGATTCCGTCCACCTCCAGGCGGCGCTTCTCCTGGGTCTTGACATTTTCCACCACCAACCCGTCCACCAGTTCCTCCCCGGTGATCTCGCTGGCTACGCTGTCCCAAACCATCTCCACATTCTCCATGGCAAAGAGGCTGGCCTGCAGGCTTTTCGCAGCCCGCAGCTCATCGCGGCGGTGCACCACGTAAACCCGGCGGCACATTCTGGCGAGGAAAATCGCATCCTCCACGGCCACGTCGCCTCCGCCTACCACGGCCACATCCCGGCCCCGGAAAAAAGCCCCGTCGCAGGTAGCGCAGTAACTGACTCCCCTGCCGGTCAGTTCCTCCTCCCTGGCAATCCCCAGCTTTCTGTGGGTGGCCCCGGTCGCCACAATCAGGGCCTCCGCCTCGTAAGTTTCCGCCGCTCCGGTCAGCCGGTAGCCTTCGTCCGTCCTTGCAATCTCCGTGATCGTATCGGCGGCAAAGGCAGCGCCCAGACGATCCGCATGCTCCCGAAATTTCATTCCCATGTCAAAGCCGTTTATCCCCGGCAGTCCGGGATAATTGTCCACCTCATAGGTATTGAGCACCTGTCCTCCGGACATGGCGTTTTTTTCAATCACCAGGACGTCCAGCTCCGCCCGGCGGGCATAGATCGCCGCAGAAAGGCCGGCCGGGCCGCTGCCCAGAATGATCAGCTGTTTTTTTACCATAAAATTCGCGTCTCCTTTCCTTTATCCTGTTTTTCGTCTTCTTCTCTTCATCTTCTTCTCTTCGGCCAAAAACTTTTCCCCATCCATAGACAAAAGCCTCGGAGCCGGTCTATAATAAACGGATGGAGGAATTCTGCCGCGAGGCGGCTCCGGCGGAAAGAGTCTTCTGCTTTAGTATAACACACTCTTCCCATTTCTCCACCCCTTTTGCAGATATCCGCGTAAAATCCGAAGGAAAATTTAGGGGGAAATCCGAAGGAAAAACGGAGATAAAATCTGAGGTAAAATCCGAGAGAGAATCCGGGATAAAAATCGTTCAGGAGGAAGATCATGATCCGAAAAACAGCAGTTATCACCGGCGCCAGCCGGGGAATCGGCCGGGCCGCAGCCCTTCTCTTCGCCCGCCAGGGATACAATCTGGCCCTGTGCTGCCGCCAAAACACCCAGCTTCTCGACGAGACAGCCAGGAAAGCCGCCGAATCCGGCGCCTCCTGCCTGACCTGTACCGGCGACCTGGGCAACCCGGCCGTCTGCCGGGATTTCTTTCAAAAGATTGACGCCGCCTTTCCCTCGATCGACGTTTTAATCAACAATGCGGGCATTTCCATCACGGGACTGTTCCAGGATATGACCGAGGCCCAGTGGCAGGAAATCCTCTCCTCCAATTTAAGCTCCGCCTTTTATCTGAGCCAGGAGGCCGTGCGCCGGATGCTCCCCCTCCACCGGGGCTGCATCCTCAATGTCTCCTCCGTCTGGGGCAGCGCCGGGGCCTCCTGCGAAGTGGCCTATTCCGCCGTCAAGGGTGCGATAAACAGCATGACGCGGGCCCTAGCCAAAGAACTGGCCCCCTCCCATATCCGGGTCAATGCGGCGGCCTTCGGAGCCATCGACACCGATATGAACCGTTTCTTAAGCGAAGAAGAAAAACAGGCCCTCTGCGAGGAAATCCCCATGGGGCGCATGGGAACCTGCGAGGAGGCCGCCGAGCTCCTGTGGCGGCTGTCCGAATCTCCGGAATATCTGACCGGCCAGATCGTCACAATGGACGGCGGCTGGATAGGATGATACAAGCATTAAAAAGGGAATTTTACATGGAAGAAAAAAAGATTTGCGCAAGAGTGCATTCCGTCTCGATCTCCCCTTGCCGGGGCGAATTAAAAAAAGAACAGCCGTCCGCCCTCTTTATCGCCGGTTTCGGCATCGAGGGGGACGGCCACGGCGGAGACTGGGACCGGCAGGTGACCTGCCTGTCCTGGGAAAGCGTGGAGCGTTCCAATCGGCTCCATGGCCTGTCCATGGGGCCGGGGGATTTTGCGGAAAACGTCGCCATTGAAGGGATGGATGAGCTGAGCCTGCAGCCCGGCGACCGTTTCCGCCTGGGCACCGACGTCATTCTGGAGGTAAGCCAGATCGGCAAACCCGACCATCCCAGCATCGTGACCCGTACCTTCGGCGTCTCCCTCCTTCCCCATGAGGGACGCTTCTGCCGGGTTATTTGCGGCGGCCTTGTACGCCCCGGCGATGCGGTGGTAAAATTGTAGATAATATGATACGAAACTCTTGTCGGATTCCGTACCGTATGTTATACTCTTTACAAGAGCAATCGTGTTGCAGGGGTGGCTGACCTCTATTCTACATAGAATGGGGGTGGTGCGGATGAAACATTTTGATTTTAAAGACCTGATGGCTTTCGGGATGTTTCTCCTTGCATTGCTGACATTCGTTTTTACGTTTTCTCAGTAATGAACTAGCATGAAAAAACCACCCCGAAACTTTGACCGAAGAAGAAGGGTGGTTTTTCCATTTTACTCATGAGGTCAACCCCTTGTGGGCGATTGCTCTTTCTATTAACAGCATAGCATAAAGCGCAGATTCTTTCAAGAAAAATTTCGATACAGATCACTCCGCGTCGTCCGTCAGATTTTCAATCATCCTCTCCAGTCCCTTTTCCATCTGCTCCTTTTCCTCGGGGGAAAAGCCTTTCCAGAGGCGGGCCTCCAGCTCGTGAAAAGCCTCTGTCACCTGCCTGGCCTTATCCGCACCCAGATCGGTCAGGACAATCCGAAAGGACCGGCGTCTCTGGGGATTTGCCTGCCGGGTGAGAAGTCCCGCCTCCTCCATCCGATCCAGGACGCGGGACATGGTGGTCACATCCAGGCCGCAGCAGTCGGAGAGCTGGCGCTGAGACATCGGCCCGTATTTCAGGAGAGCCCGGAGGATGCGGGGCTGTCCCTGGCCGGGCGTCAGTCCCAGCTCCAGGAAAAAGGGCTGCATCCGCCGGCGTCTGGCGTTCTCCAGCTGCCACAGACTTACAATAATCTCCCTTTCATCTTTTTTTTCATAATTTTCTTCAGCCTTATTTCCCTTGTTTGTTTCACCCATGACTCTCTCACTCCAATTCATACTGGCCCATATAGAGCTGGTAATAGCGTCCTTTCTGCGCCAGCAGTTCCTCGTGGCTGCCCCTCTCGATGATCGTCCCCTTTTCCAGCACCATGATGGCCTTGGAATTGCGCACGGTGGACAGGCGGTGGGCGATGACGAAAACCGTGCGGTTTTCCATCAGGGCGTCCATTCCTTTTTCAATCAGCCGCTCCGTCCTCGTATCGATGGAACTGGTGGCCTCGTCCAGGATCAGCACAGGAGGCTGGGATATGGCCGCCCTGGCAATGGCTAAAAGCTGCCTTTGGCCCTGGGACAGGTTGCTGCCATCGCCGTAAAGCATCGTATTGTAGCCCTCCGGCAGACGGCGGATAAAGGAATCCGCGTTGGCGACCCGGGCCGCCTCCCTCACCTCCTCGTCGGTGGCTCCCAGCCGTCCATAGCGTATATTGTCCGCGATGGTGCCGGTAAACAAATGGGTATCCTGAATTACCATAGACAGGGATTTGCGCAGATCCTTTTTGCGGATCCGGCGGATATCGATGCCGTCGTAGGTGATCGTCCCGCCCTGGATCTCATAGAAACGGTTGACCAGATTGATGATCGTGGTCTTGCCGGCCCCGGTGGAGCCCACGAAGGCAATTTTCTGTCCCGGCTTGGCGTAGAGGCTGATGCCGTTTAGAACCTTCTTATCCGGGGTGTAGCCAAAAACCACCTGGTCGAAGCGCACGTCGCCCCGCAGCGGGATCAGCGTCCCATCCTCCATCTTCCAGGCGAAGGAGCCTGTGTAGGAAGGCTGTTCCACGAGGCTGCCGTCCTCCTTCTCGGCGACGTGGCAGAAGGTGATCCGGCCCTCGTCGACCTCCGGCTCCTCGTCCATCATCTCAAAGATACGCTCCGCGCCGGAAAGGGCCGCCAGGATGAAATTCACCTGGTTGGTAAACTGATTGAGCGGCATGGCGCTCTGTCGCACGTAGACCAGATAAGCCGAGAGGCTTCCCAGATCGCACAGCCCGGCCAAGGTGAACAGGCCGCCCACACAGGCGGACACCGCATAGTTGGCGTAGGAGAGACTTACGTTGGCCGGCACCATCATTCCCGCATGGCTCAGGGCTCCGGTGGAGGCTTTGCGCAGGTTCTCATTGAGGCGGCAGAATTCGGCGAAATCCGCATCCTCGTGGTTGAACACCTTCTCCACCTTCTGCCCGCTGACCATCTCCTCCACGAAACCGTTGATCTTGCCCAGTTCCAGCTGCTGCTGGGTGAAGAACCGCTTGCTTCGCGCACTGCTGAATTTAATAAAGGCGAACATGACCGCCAGGAAGAAAAATACGATCAAAGACAGCTGGAAATTCAGCACCACCAGCATGACAATCGTCCCTACCAGGGTGATAAAGCTCTGGATGATCATCGTAAAGCTGTTGTTCAAAGCCTCCTGCAGCGTATCCACGTCGTTGGTGAAGCGGCTCATCAGCTCCCCGTGGGTGTGGGCGTCAAAATATTTCAGAGGCAGGGGCTGCACATGGCAGAACAGATCCTGGCGGATCTCGGTGATCACCTTCTGGGCGGTCTTTACCATCAGCTGCGAATAACCCAGGGAGGCCAGCACGCCGCACAGGTACATAATCCCCATGCCGATGAGAGCGCGGATCAGCCCCGCCGCGTCCCCCGGCAGAATATAGTCGTTAATGATGGGCTTCAGCAGATAGGTTCCCATGATATTGGCGCCGGTGCTGATGAGAACCAGCACGGTCACCAGCAAAAGCAGCCACTTATGAAAGCCCAGATAGTGGAGCAGCTTTTTGAGGGCCTTTTTCGTATCCTTCGGCCGTTTATATCCCATATATCTCGCCATTACAGATCCGCTCCTTCCTTCTGTGATTCATAGATTTCCTGATAGATGGAATTGCTCTGCAGAAGTTCGGCATGGGTGCCGATGCCTTTGATCCTTCCATCGTCCAGGATCACGATCTGATCCGCGTCCCGCACCGAGGAAATGCGCTGGGCAATGATGATCTTGGTCATATCCGGCAGCTTCTCCCTCAGCATGCCGCGGATCTTTGCCTCCGTCGCCGTGTCCACGGCGCTGGTGGAATCGTCCAGAATCAGCACCTTCGGCTCCTTCAGCACGGCCCTGGCAATGCACAGTCTCTGCTTCTGGCCGCCGGAGACATTGACGCCGCCCTGGCCCATCTCCGTGTCATAGCCA
Organism: uncultured Lachnospiraceae bacterium; assembly: GCA_944383835.1. Classification (GTDB taxonomy): domain Bacteria; phylum Bacillota; class Clostridia; order Lachnospirales; family Lachnospiraceae; genus RGIG7193. Next base: position 13,659 of record CALWRE010000096.1, read on the forward strand.
TTCTCCAGGCGGTCGATAAACTCGTCGGCGCAGGCGATGCGGCAGGCCTCCTCGATCTCCTCGTCGGTGGCGTCCTCCTTGCCCCAGCGCAGGTTGTCCCGCAGGGTGCCGGAAAAGAGGGTGTTTTTCTGCAGCACCATGGCGATGGAATCCCGCAGCCTTTCCATCGGATAATGCTTCACCGGGACGCCGTCGATCCGTATCTCCCCCTCGGTCACGTCGTAGAGCCTGGGGATCAGCTGCACCAGCGTCGATTTGGCCGAGCCGGTCTGGCCGATGATGCCTACGGTCTGCCCCGCCCCGATGGTCAGGGAAATATCGCTGAGGACATATTCCTCGGCTTCTTTTTTGTATTTGAACCAGACATGATCAAAGACGATCTCGCCCCGCTTTACCTCGATGTCCTGGGCCTCGTCGTCGGTCAGGTCGATCTTTTCATCCATCACCTCCAGAATGCGGGCCCCCGAAGTCAGGGAGCGGGTCAGCATCATAAAGACGTTGGAGATCATCATCAGGGAGTTTAAGATCTGCAGCACATAGCTGAGGAAACCGGTCAGGGCTCCCACCTCCATGCCGCCCAGCTGGATCTTGCGCCCGCCAAACCACAGAAGGCTCAGGATCGTGCCGTACATCACCAGCTGCATGGCCGGCATATTCAGGGCGGCCAGCCGGAAAGCCTTCTCCGATTGGGTTTTCAGATTGGTATTGACTTTCTCAAACTTTTGCTCTTCATATTCTCCCCGCACATAGGCCTTCACCACCCGGATGGCCGTCAGGTTTTCCTGGATGATCCGGTTGACCAGGTCGATGGCCGTCTGCATCTTCTGGTAGAGAGGCCGCACATGGCTGACGATCAAAAAAAGCATCGTTCCCAACACCGGCAGGGCAATCAAAAAGACCACCGCCAATTCCCCGTTGATGGAAAAGGCCATGGCCGTGGCGATCACCAGCATGAAGGGACCGCGGCAGGCGGGACGCATACCCGTAGAGATCGAATTCTGGATATTGGTCACATCGCTGGTCAGCCTTGTCACCAGGGACGAAACCCGAAAATGGTCGATGTTGGAAAAAGAAAAGGACTGGAGCTTTCGGTACTCCTCCTTGCGAAGCTCCGCCCCTAGTCCCTGTCCCGCCAGGGCCGAAAAGCGGGCGCTGCCAATCCCCAGCACCAACGCTCCCAGGGCGCAGCCCAGCATCAGCCCGCCCTGCCGGAATATGTACGCCCGGTCGCCGTTTGCCACCCCCACATCGACGATATCCGCCATGATAAGGGGAATGACGATTTCAAAAAAAGATTCCGCCAGCACGCAGATCACCGCCAGAATGGCATACTTTTTGTACTGGTGGAAGTACGAGAAGAGCCGTTTGATCATTGCAGTAAGATTCCCTCCGTTTCTATCCTCCTGGTCAGCCGCCCTGCTTTTTTGCAGCTCTATTGCGGTTCTGTTGCAGCTTTGGCGCAGCTTCACTGCTGCTTTGACGCAGCTTTATTACCGTTTTATCAGCGGTACAATATAGCAGAGGCAACTGTTGTAACTGCAACTATTGTATGAGCATTCTATTAGGTTGTCAATAGGGCGGAGGGAAAAATCTACATCGCCAGCTAAAATTAAAACTAAAATCTGAAGCATTCTTTCAGTAGTTTGTACAGGTATTCACAGGCATCCTCTTCCGTGTCGAATTCTTTTAATCCGGATTTTTTTCCGCGCTCGCTATAATACACTTCCCACGTTCCAGTGTGCGCTAAACAAAAACTTTCGTTCGGCAGTCCGCCTTGAAAACTAACAGCATCCTTAGGAATGCCTTTCTCTCTTAATACAGCATATAATTCTTCTCTTTTCATTGACCTGCCTTTCTGGTTTACATCGCTGCCATACAGAATCCGCTCAGGATCCTTCTCTTTGCCGATGAACGGATGAGGCCAATCGTTCCTTCTCCAGGGCACTATCCTCCTCATATTTCCAAATAATTGTGCCATCCTCCAATTCTGTCCGTAGGTTTATCACATTCCGATATCTCAATCAATTGTCCTTGCTTCAAACTCTTGTCTCCCGTATTCTTAATGATTTTTTCCACCTTAAAGGCACAGGCAAAATATTCTCGGTAGCCTTCCGCATCTTCTTCTAAACCATTATTCGTTTCATAAAGAGTATCTATGAAACCTCCTGCGTATTTAAGCTGCTTGAGTAAATTCCCTGCCTGCGCCTTTTCTACTTCTCAAAAAAAATTTATATTTTTACATGATTCCAAATAACGTTCAGCTCTTTTTTCCATTCTTCCAACGTTTTGTCAGATATTTCATCGAACATAATTCTATAATTTGCGTTATCACTATAATACGCTTCGACTGATACACCTAACCCCTCACTATAACATTTATCTAATTCGATCCATATTCTTCCTTTGTACTTGTATAAAAAACATACATATAATTCCAAACTAAAAAAAGTTGCTTTTTCCATCCGTTCTATCTCATCACGATAAGTCTGATTAAACGGGTCATCAAAATAATAGCATTCTTGCCATTTTCCCATATCTCCAAAATTTTTCTCATTTGGCAAAACCGGAATATTATTAATACGCCCTAACATTGATTCGGGAAATACATATAAAAAATCTTCACCAAGAAGCACTTTCCCATGTTCATTCTTAAAATACACACAGCATTCTGAAAATCTTTCATGTTCATCAAACTCTAATTCAAGCATTCTCTCATTTGAAATTTTTAATTGGAGCATTTTTGTCCTCCCTAATATCGCTATCCCGGCGTGGTTCCTTATTATACAATCCATATTGCTTTATTATTTACAAAATATATTTTGTCAATAGTCGGTTCTATTTTTAAGTCTTATATTATAAATACTCAGGATTCACACAAAAGGTAGTGTTTACTGCTAACTTCGGGATAATATCAGACAATTCCATCTGCGTATACTGTAGTTCAAGCCCATTTAAAGAAAGAATCATTCAATGCAGCCTCAATCCCCTTATTTAGTTGATATATAATGTCCGGAATATCCTCATCACCAGTATCATACCAGAAATAGATTTGCTCTACTTTTTGATCTTCAGACGCAACCACCTCAAACGAAACATTTTTATAAGGGCAAAAAAGGGGGTATCTATCAGAAGTTGTGCCATACACAACTCCAGATCAAATATAACCCTATATACATCTTCCTTTTCAATAAGAATCTCGACGCTTATAGCGCCCGCATATTTTTCTTCAACTTCTTTTATCCATTTCTTTACTTGTCTAATGATTTTCTCTACTCTCTCATTCTTCATTTAAAGCCAGCCGCCTCAATATTGATCGCTTCTGGGCATTTTTGTTATATCCATGTTTAAAATACAGATTAAAAATAGATTTAAAATACGCAGAATACGCATCAATGCAGTTTATGTGTTGCAGTAAATTGAAACCACCGAATATAAAAATAACCCTTTTACTCCTGCTCTTCTTTCAGTTTACAGGCCAATCATATCTCACCTTGTTCCATGAATAAATCAGATTCTTATACCGAATCTTAATATAGAGCCAGAATGCACCTTCCTCTTCCCTTGCTCGGCAAATATATATTGCTTCTCCAACTGCGTAAAATTCCTCCACTATTTCAAGTTTCCATTTCCCTGAATTTACATTTTCCAGAAGAATTTCAAATGCAACATCAAACATAGAATCAAAATACAGTTCTTCCGATAGCCGATGTGTTCTTTTTTCTTTCGCAATAAGCTCCTCGCTATCATAACCTTCGACTATAATCTGCGCCCCTTCCGTTCGGTAATATTTGTTATCCGTCTCTTTTTTGATAAAGCCGTAATTTGAAAATATCAATACCAGGTTATTATCTTTTCTTTGTATTTCTGCAATAGGGCAATCCGACAAAATAATATCAGGGTATAGATTGTAACCTCTTCCTTCCATATATCCCTCCCCCAGCGCAAATCTTCGCTCGCCGCTCTCACCAACTGGTTTTCTTATCATGCTTGTCATTATGACAGTCGGTAGCGGAGACCCGGTCATTTTTTTAGCATATTAAAAGTCATATGGATCCGCATATTGAAAATCTTGTTCTTCCCATTCCGCTTTTCTTGACACCATTTTAAAAAACTCTGTAATGGTATCCTCTAAAGCCAATTCTTCTGTTTCCCCATATCCTACAGCACAATAGAAACTACCTAATTCATCAGCCACAAGAATGTTGGTATATCCGGTATATAAATTATTATTTGTATTTTCATATATTTACATGAAATATATCTTAATTTTAAGATAACATGCTTTCTCTTTCCAAAGACAATATGGAAATAGACCTTATTGTTTTATTACCTGAAACTCACTTTTTCAGCATAGCATTCAATGTCTCTTCTATCCTATCCGGAACTTTTTCATCAAATGCTTTTCGTAGGAGTTCTATTGCATTTGTATTAATAGTCAATGAAACCTCATATAGATTATCAAGCATATTCTCTATCGCTATCACCCCTTCCCCATACCCAATTAATTCTTTTGCATCAGCGATGACATTTTTGATATATAAATCTTTTTGATAAACTCCTTGCTCATCTTGAACATACGTTTGAGGATTTAACAATCCTGTTTGTTTTTCTACATAATCAACAAATTCATTTAACAGCTTACGATCCATTTTATACCCTCGCGATTTATCATAATCAGTAATGGTTCCCTCTCTATCTGGTTCAGCAATAACCTATATATCCGGAGCCTGCTGCATATTTCCAAATTGAATCCAGGTTGTCGGCAGCCTTTTCTACAACATTTATTCCTTAGTCATCCATGGGGCTGCGAAAAATCAGCTCTCGTATTTCCTCTACTTTGAGAAAACGGACATCCTATCGATCCGTGAGAATGCTATATGCAGCATAATACAATTCCATCCCAAGAATCTGCGTGTCAAATTATGTTTTCCCACCTCCGGCCTCCTTCTTTTCTCGAAAAACCATTTGCAAATTGCTCGCAATCTCATTTAGTTCTTCTTTTGAAATAACTATTTCGCTTACATGCAAATCGCTTAAATTATTCCTTGATTCTTCTACGATATAATTCAATTCAGCAGCCAAAATTCGCACTTGTGTATCATTTCTGACTGCAAAGACATGACATCCTTCACTCAGAAGAGACGATGGCGTAATATAATAGCTGTAATTGTTATCGATATTTATATCTTCCGGAAAAGTTATATTATAAATCTTTTTAAAGGTCTCCTTTTTTTCCATGGTAAAAAGCTCTGTATCGGCACAAATTTTGCTTAACATCTCTTCTAGAACATTGATTTCATATTTTAGTGTAGATGAAATTATTCTTTTCGGGAATATCTCCCCATCAACACAAAAGAATAAAATACCATTACAGAACGTATCATCTGCATTCCACTCTTCAATCATCGAAGTCATTATAGCAAACTTAAATGGATCACCTAATATCATCTTTACACCCCTCCTCGGCAAATTGAAATACCTTATTAAATTTGTATTTTTATCTATAACTTTCGCTTACTCATACTTTCTCAATGTATTTCAATATATTTCAAACCACAAATTATCCGTGTTGTAATTGCCAATTGTCTTTTCTATCATATTAGGCATATAAGAACCATTCAACAAAAACGCAAAGTATCTTTCAATTTTACTTATAGATATTTCTCCTTTACACTGTTAATGCTCTCCTGGGTTGTCATGATCTCGCCCTGTCATGCTGTCATGAGATTGCCAGGATATCTGTCATGGAATGTTCCCTTTGATGGGGCGGCTGTCCGCCCCATCACGGAAGAAATTAGTTCATACATCCATGCTCTGCCAGCACTTTAAGCGCCAATACGATGGTACAGGCATCTGCCTTTTTCAT
>CALWRE010000097.1 GCA_944383835.1 uncultured Lachnospiraceae bacterium
ACCGGTACCCGCGTGATGAAATGGAATGCGCCCGATATGTCGCTGGCGCAAATGCAGGAATCGCTGCCGGGCGTGTCGGACAGTGAGCTGCCCCGGGTGAAGATGCTCCGTTCGCCGACGCAGGACAGCGGCAACTTCTTTGATTTTACCGATGACAGCTCGATCACTCTCCTGAAAAATTTCCTTCAGCGCGAAATCGGCTGGGGATTAGTCGGCGGCCTCCTGGACTTCGGCGAATTGATCCAGCCGAATACGCTGTTCCGGGGGAATAACCTGACAGGATACGAGATGCATAATTTCTTCCCGTACTGGTATGCCAAGTCATATTATACTGCGATGGCGGAAACACTCGGGAACAATGAATTTGTCTTTATATCGCGCTCGGCCAGCGCCGGAACCCAGCAATATACGGCCTTTTTCACCGGCGATCAGCAGGCGAATATGGAGGGGCTCCGCCAGCAGCTTTCCGCCGGCCTTTCTGCCAGCTCCAGCGGCATTACCATGTGGGGCGGCGACCTGGCAGGTTATGCCGGCACCCCAACGAATACAGTATTTGCCCGCGGCGTACAGTTTGCCGCGTTCCAGCCCCTGATGCGCTCCCACGGGACGGCCTCGCGCTTCCCCTGGGACTATGGCGAGGTAGGAATCCACACTTACCAGACGCATTATTGGCTCAGGGAAAACCTGCTGAACAAAATATACAGCGCCGCTGTTGTATCCCATAAGACGGGCCTGCCCATAACCAAGCCGCTCACTATGGCGTATCCGGACGACCCGTCCTTGGACGGTGTGTATGAAACGTATCTTTTCTGCGACGATCTGCTTGTGACGCCGGTTTTGCAGGAGGATGTGTATCTATATGACGTCACCTTCCCGGCGGGGACATGGTACAGCCTGTGGGACGGCAGTAAAATTGCCGGCGGGAGCACGCAGACAGTGGAGGCTCCGATCGATAAATCCCCGGTATATCTGAAGGCCGGTTCTGTATTTCCCGTAACCGTAGCTCCGTCTCTGCAGCTGACCGAAAGCATGCAGGATCAGGAATCGGTGGAAATGCTTTTGGCAGCGGTGCCGGACAGCGACCGCAGTTCGGTCTATTACAAAGATGAGGAAACCAGTGTGCAATATCAGAGCAGCATTGTGGACAGCAGCACCTTCCGTATTACGGCTGGGGAAGGAAACGACGCCCAGGGGATCCTTCTCAAAGGCGTAGCAGCCTATAGCGTGACGGTGGATGGAAAGGCGCTGGTCCGCTTGGCTGAACGCCCGTCCGCCGGCGGAGAAACCGGCTTCTATTCCTCATCCAATGGGGAAACGGTCATATATATCGGCAGTGCCGATTGGAAAACGGCAGAAATCAGCCTGGGGCATCTTCCGGTTGTCAATGTCCTGCAGAATGCTTCTGTAAACATTGACGATCTGAAAAATGCTATTGACGGCGATTGGAACACGGTTTTCTCTTTCAGCACTAACACGGAGGCAGAGGCTCCGGTATTTGAACTGAAGGATGCCACGCCGCTGGAAAGCATTGTTTTGAAATGGACGTATTTGAACGCCGACAAATATGTCTTATCTGTTTCTACGGATGGGGAGCAGTGGGAGGAAGTTGCAGCGGAGGAAAATTCCTTTGGCGGGATCTGCAGCTACCATTTGAATGGAAAGCAGGTAAAATACATCCGTATTTCCGATGTGTCCGGAGAATCCTCCAGAACCCCGATGCTGTACGAAGTGGAAGCCTATGAAAAACTGGAAATTGCGGATACGGGAACGGCACCGGGGCAGGGCGGCAGGCTGCCCGCCTGGGGGATTGCCCTGATCTGCGTAGGCGCAGCCGTGGCGGCGGGCGCGGCAGCCTTTGCCATTGTTTGGTTTGTGAAACGGAAACGTCCCGCCGCAGCGGACGTGTCCCAATAATGTCCGCCCGGATTTTGTAAGGAGACGGAGAGAATGAAGATGCGCAAAAAGATCAGCGTTTTGGTATTCGTCTGCTTGATACTGAACCTATTGTTCGGCCTGCTGGTGTCTGCGGAAGGCAATGGGGAAAATCAAGCGGCGTCGGGGGTGCAGGATGCCTATTATACGCCGTATGCTGTGGAATCCTGGCAGAACACCGAGGTATTGGAAAAATCGGTTGCCGCCGAGGATATCCGTTTAAACGATGCGGCTGCATCCTTTCCCGCTGAGGTGGCCGAAGATGCCTCGCTGTCTTTTTGCGCAGTCCCTCCTGCCTCCGGAAATTATTATCTGATGGTTTACTATCGCCCTTTGGGCGAAGTGCTCGCGATGGACGCCCTGTTTGACGTATCCTGCGGAGACAGCGCACCGGAAGCAATACAGCTCCCTATACTCTGGCATGACAGCGTGCGGAATGCCACCGATCGGACCGGAAACGAAGTCACGCCTGAACAGTCCGCGCTGACTGAAGCGGTGTACGCCCCCTGCCTTTCCTACACCGATATTTCAAGGGACGTTATGACTTGGACACTGGATGCGGGAGAAGCCGTTGCTTTCACATTTGTCCCCACCGTACAGGCGGTAGAGGTCTTGGGCGTGTGGCTTTGTCCAGTGGAAGCGGCGGCGCCCTATTCCGGTGAAAAGAAGCCGGATCCTGTGGAAACGATTGTGGTGGAAGCGGAAGATTATTCCCTGAAATCGGATTCCTATATCCGTTCAGCCTCGGTTCGCAATGCCGCCCTGTTTCCATATGACACCTATGTAGACCGGCGGAATGTCCTGGATGGCGGAACCTGGAAAACAGCGGGACAGAAGGTCATCTGGGAATTTGAAGTTAAGCAGGAAGGAAATTATCGCATCGGCCTCCGCTGCCAGCAGAATGCAGAAACGAACAAGAAGGTTTTCCGAAAAATTGAGATCGACGGCGAGGTTCCCTTTGAAGAGTGGGAGGCTGCGGGGATCGGCTATACCGGTTCCAGTGGCTATGGCAACTGGACGTTCCAGGTGGATGATCATGATGCGGTGATTCATCTCACGCCGGGGACGCACACCATCGCCATGACTGTTACGGCAGGACCCTATGAAGAAATTTATCAAAAAATCGAACAGCTGATGACAGAGATAAACGACCTCGGGCTGGTTCTTTTGCGCATGACGGCAGGCACAACCGATACCAACCGGACTTGGGATATGGACACCTATATGCCCGACGCCGTAGATCGCTTAAACGCATTCGCTGATCGTGCCGATGCGATCTATGCAGAACTCTGCGCGATTGACGGCGAGGAATCGGTTTACGCCATGGATCTCCAGACGGTCAGCGAAAAGCTGAGGGATCTGACCGAACGGCCGGAAACCATACCGAATAAAACGGAGGAAATCTGCCGCGGCGATTCGTCCGCGTCGAAATATCTGGGAGATGTCCTGTCCATCTTGGCCGGGCATGCCCTTTCCTTGGATCGGCTGTATATATATGGCGACGGAGAGCTTCCTGCCGCAAAGGCATCGTTTTTCACTTCTCTGTGGGAGTCCATTAAGCGGTTTTTCTGGTCTTTTACCCCGGAGGCCGCTTCGGACGGCTATGCGGTGACAGGCGATGGTAAAGAAGAACTTCAGGTTTGGGTTGGCAGGCCCTCCATCATCGTGGATATTCTTCAGCAGATGGTGGACGAGGATTATAACCAGGTGCATGGGACAAACATCCGGCTTGCGGTTATGCCCAGCGATCAAAAGCTGGTGCTGGCCAATGCCGCAGGCACCAATCCGGACGTTGTTTTGAGCGCTCCTCCGGGTCTGCCGTTTTCTTTTGGCTGCCGTGGAGCGCTGAAAAATCTGTTGGAGTACGACGATTTCCTGCCCTTTTATAATGCAGAGTATCAGTTGGAATCCCTGGTTTCCACCAGCTATGGCGACGGCGTATACGGGGCTGTAGATTCCCGGAATTTTCAGCTGTTATTTTATAGGAAGGATATCCTGGATTCTCTGGGATTGGAAGTACCCGACACGTGGGAGGACGTGGAAGCCATGATGCCAACCCTCCTGCGCAGCCAGATGAATTTCTATATCCCGATTTCCACAACATCCTCCCTGAAAGGGCTGGCTGTGACAAGCCCGTTTATTTATCAGAACGGCGGGGAAATTTATTCCTCCGACGGTTTGTCCACAGCCATTGACAGCACCGCCTCTATCCAGGCTATTACGGAGATGACAGAGTTTTACCGCATTTACGGTATGGAGCAGACGGTGGCCAGCTTTTACCGTAGCTTCCGTTATGGGGAGGTTCCCATCGGGATCGGTGATTTTACGGCTTATCTCCAATTAAAAATGGCGGCTCCGGAACTGGCTGGGCAAATCGGCGTGGCACTTTCTCCCGGTACAGAACAGGAGGATGGCAGCATTTTACGCTATCAGCCGGCGAATTCCACGGCTTGCATGATATTCAATGATACCGAACAGCCGGAAGAAGCCTGGCAATTTCTCCGTTGGTGGCTGGACAGCGAAACCCAATTGGAATTTTCCGTGAAATGCCTGTCTACTCTTGGGCAGGAATATCAATGGAATACCGCCAACATTCAGGCGTTTTCCCAGCTTCCCTTTGACAGCGAGGTAAAGGAACTGGCGCTGGAGCAATGGCTCTATCAGCGCGAGGTCACCCCGCACCCGGCTTCGTATATCGTGGAAAGAGAATTGAGCGGAGTGTGGAACGACGTTGTCGTGAGCAACGAGGCACTGATTGAATCCTTGGATCGGGCTGTGTTCGCCTCAAACCGGGAAATTCAGCGGAAAATGGTTGAGTTTGGGTATATAGACGAAGAAGGACATCTCCTCCGGGAGTATAATACAAAGATTTTAGAGATGCTTTATGAAAAGCTGGAAGGAGGGGAATAGCATCATGCCGAGGATCAGGAAACAGCCCGGACGCCGCTTTGTGGATCGCCATTCCTCCTTTGTGCTGATGGCGCCCTATTCCGCCTTGTTTATTCTGTTTATCATTATCCCCATTTTGGCGGCTATCGTCCTCTCTTTCACGGATTTCAACACCATAGAGGCTCCGGCGTTTAACGGCCTGAAAAATTATATTTATCTGTTCACCAACGATTCTGTATTTATGCAGAAGGTGCTGCCCAATACCCTGATTTACGCCATTTTTGTCGGCGCCGGCGGTTATGTGCTCTCTTTCTTTTTGGCTTGGTCGCTGGCTCAGCTCTCCAAAGGCCCGCGTACAATCCTCGCCATTATCTTTTACGTCCCGTCCATGGCGGGAGGCGTGCTGCTTTCCACGGTATGGAGCGTAATATTCAGCGGCGATAAACGCGGGCTGCTGAATACTCTTCTCTTAAAGCTGGATGTGATTGACAATCCGATCCAGTGGCTGCAATCCGCTGAATATTTGATGCCGATCATGATCGTTGTGGCGCTGTGGAGTTCGATGGGGGTTGGATTCCTGGCCATGTTGTCCGGCGTCATGAATGTAAACCAGGAGATGTATGAAGCGGCTTATATTGACGGGGTCAAGAACCGCTTTCAGGAGATTATCTACATCACTATCCCCTCCATTAAACCTCAAATGCTTTTTGGAGCCGTTATGGCGGTGGTCAATACCTTTAAGGACGGCGGCACCGGCGTATTGCTCACCGGAGCTAACCCCACGCCGGATTACGCTGGCCAGCTGATTGTAAACCACATCGACGACTATGGCTTTATACGTTACGAGATGGGATATGCATCCGCCGTCTCTGTGGTTTTGCTTGTGCTGATTTATGTGTTGTCCAGAGGATTGAGCCGCGTATTCAGCAGCGATGACGAGTAAGGAAGGGTATGCGCATGAGTAAGAAAAGAAAACGTGGAAAACTGCGATCCTTCGGTGTCAATCCGGATGGGTTCCACAAAAGCCAATTAAAGTTTTACGCCTATCTGATTCCCCTGGGGCTCGTTATGGTTCTGCCCATCGTTTACATATTTGTGACCGCGTTCAAGCCGGTGGACGAACTGTTCGCCTACCCGCCCCGCTTCTATGTGGTCAATCCTACTTTTGGAAATTTCGAGCGTCTTTTTGAAATCACTGCTGGAACATCGGTGCCGGCCAGCCGGTATTTGTTCAATACTTTTTTGACCACGCTGGTTCGTATTGTATTCAACATCTGGATATCGGTCAGCGTAGGGTTTGTTTTATCCAAAAAAGGATTCCGCGGCAAAAACGCACTGCTGCAGATTAATAATGCCGCCCTTATGTTTGTGCCGGCGGCTGTTGCGATCCCGACCTATTTTGTCGTGGTATTTACCGGCTTGTCCAATAACTTCCTGGCCAATATCATTCCGGCTCTTGTCGCCCCTACCGGCGTTTTCCTGACAAAACAGTTTATTGACCAGCTGCCCAACGCATTGGTAGAAGCCGCTGTCATTGACGGAGCCAGCGATTATACCATTATCCGGCGGATTATACTTCCGCTGGTCCGGCCCGCACTGTCTACTGTAACGCTTCTGACTTTTCAGGGGGCTTGGGCAGACGCCACAGCATCCAATATGTATATTAACAATGAGACATTGAAAACTTTTGCTTACTATATGGCGAACATCTCCACCGGGGGCAGTGTTACCGCCCAGGGGGTTGCCGCTGCCGGCGCATTGATTATGTTCCTGCCCAATATTCTTGTGTTTATTATTGTACAGTCCGGTGTGATGAACACAATGGCTCACTCCGGGATTAAGTAAGCGGTGTGCGTTCCGTTTCCTTAAGAAAGGAGTATGTATGAGAAAGATAAAAGGGCTTCTGCTCAAGGCGGGCATGGTTCTGTGCGCTTTCCTTCTGTTTTCACTGAACGCAGCAGCTTCTCAGGGAACCACCTATACCTACACCATTTCGGTTGACGGCGATTATATTCGTACACAGGAGGCCTATATAGCCAGTGCGGTATATCTTCGCGATGCCGGGCTCCGCCAGCCTAACGACATTTTTGTCTTTGGGCGTTCTCTGTACATTGCCGATACAGGCAACCGGCGTGTGCTTGTGTACGATATGGATACGCAGACATACGGAGAAATTGCCAGCGAGCAGTTTGTCAGCCCGATGGGCCTATTTGTCAATGCAGACGCCATCTATGTGGCAGATTCCGGAGCGGAAGCAGTGTTCGTCCTTGACCATCAAGGGAATATCGGCCAAACGATCCGTCGGCCAGAAAACTCCCCGCTGATGAACGAAAGCAGCATTTTTAAGCCCAAAAACGTGGTTGTAGCCTCCGACGGGAATATGTATGTGGCGGGGGAAGGCTCCTACGACGGCCTAATGCAATTCAGTGCAAGCGGGGAATTTCAGGGATATTTCGCCGCCAACAAGAGCAATATGAGCCTTCTGGAGAGAATCCAAGAGCTTATTTTCACCGACGAGCAGAAGGAACAGCTGCTCACGCGAAAGCCCCGTGCAATACAGAACATAGACATTTCCTCCCGCAACCTGGTCTACAGCGTGACCCAGAGCGCCGAGGTAAGCTACGCCTGGACAGATGCGGAGGAAAAGACCTCCAACGCATTGAAGCTGCACAATATGGCGGGGACCGATATCTTATCGCCCAATGAGTTCATGAACGACGAATGGAATTTTACCGATGTGGCGGCCGGCCCTTATGGCAACGTCTATGCGTTAACCTATACGGGGCTGATTTATGAGTACAGCAGCGATGGGGATCTGATTTTTTCATTCGGTGGCCGCGCTGTGACCGGGGATCGCTATGGTCTGTTCACCTATGCGGCGGCACTGGATCTGGACGACGACGGCTTTTTATATGTTCTGGATAAAGAACGCGGCCTGGTTCAGGTGTTTACACAGACGGAGTTTGCCGCCTCCACACACCGTGCAGTTTATGAACTGGAAAACGGAGATTATGCACAGAGCGAACAAAACTGGAACGAGCTTCTGCAGCTGAACGGTATGTCCAGGATTGCCCATATCGGCTACGGCAAAAGCCTGATGCGCCAACAGAAGTACGATGAGGCACTGGAGCATTTCCGTATTGCCGAAGACCGGGATTATTATTCCGAATGTTTCTGGGAAATCCGCAACCAGGTGATTAACAGCAGTATCGGCTGGGTGGTGCTTGGCTGTTTTCTTCTCTTTCTTGCCCTCCTGCTCATGAGACTGCTTGGCAAACGCAGGAAAAAGCGGATGTACAGCGCCTATGAGCTGTCAATCCTCCCCGGAAAAGGGGCAACCCGCTTTTTTGCCGACCTCCGTTATTCCTTTACAATGCTGCGGCATCCGCTTGATGCCATCTATTATCTGAAAAGCCGTCAGAGGGGCAGCCTATATTCCGCCTTTTTCCTTTTGGCGGTTGCTTTTCTGGTCTACATGGCAGACATTCTGGGAAGAGGCTTTATTTTTAATCAGAACAGCTTATCGGCCCTCTCGCCCCTGTTGCTTACTATCCTATTTTTTGTGTCCTTTTTCCTGTTTGCCGCCGCCAATTATATGGTTTCCACCATTAATGACGGCGAGGGTACGCTAACGAATCTTTTGATTGTCCTATCCTACTCCTTGGTGCCTTATGTGATATTGACCCCTGTTTCCATCCTGCTCAGTTATGTTCTGACACAAAACGAGGCCTTTGTGGTCACGCTGGTATGGGTTTTGGGAATCGTATGGTCGGCAGTGCTGGTTTTCCTTGCCGTCATGCACATCCATAATTTTTCGACCAAGTATACCATCAAGAATATATTGCTGACCTTTTTCTTTGTTATCGTTGCGCTGGTAGCGGTTGCGATCCTGTACTTAATATGGGATAAGGCCATAGAGTTTGTCAACGAAGTATCTGCGGAGGTGATCTATCGTGCGGAAGGCTAAATTCAGCGCATTCTTATGTATTCCCGTGGCGGCGATACTTGCCTTTTCGCCGATTGCCAGCGGGACGAAAACGGCAGTGGATTTTACGCCTGCCGACTCGTCTTTCCTTGACATCAGTTCCTGCCGTTATACCCAAATGGAACCAGATGAGAGGAAAACGCCGAACCTGTTGGAAGATCTCAGCGGCTTTGAACTCAAGATGGAAAATGACCGGCTTGCGGTTTATTTCCGCCAAGAAACAAACGGCATACGTATCTTGAACAAGGCAACCGGTTATGTCTGGGGAGGCGTTGCCGCTGATAAAGCGGAAAACCTGAACCGGAGCTGGAGCGCCATGGCAAACTCGCTGCTCACCATTGACTATCTGGACGACGGTATGCAGTCCCGGCGCTTGAGCCTGGGCTCCGAAGGCGTGTCGGTGGAATATTCGTGGGAAGAACAGGCGGCGACAGGCCGCGCCGAGTTTCAGGATATTTCCATCTCTTTTTCCTTTACCCTGTCCCTTTCCGAGGAATCGCTGACCGTTTCCATTTCCAGGGAGTCCATTGAGGAAGGCGGGAAATACAAGCTGAAATCCGTCTGGCTGCTTCCGTTCCTAGGGACGGTAGAGCAGGACGCCGTCACCGGCTATATGTTTATCCCGGATGGTTCCGGTGCGCTGATTCGCTACAGCCCGAGCGCACAGTATGTATCGGCTTATGATGAACGCATTTACGGCAAAGACGTTTCGGTGGACGAGATGTCTATCGCCGGGGATCTGCTGGCAAAACGCAATAACGACTATCTTACGGATGTGCCAAGGATCACCATGCCGGTATACGGAGCTGTACATGGTGCGGAGAAGGATGCTTATTTGGCCGTTGTGGACAGCGGAGCCTTGTATGCTTCTGTTTACGCTTCCCCCGCAGGATATGTCACCGATTATAACTGGACCGGCATCCGTTTTGATTATCGGAATGTCTACAGTATCCCGATGAACCGAAGCGGAAAAGCGATTATCACCACGCAGGATGCCCCGGAGGATTTTGATGCTGCAATTTCCTTCTATTTTCTGGAAGGAGAAGACGCCGACTATACCGGCATGGCTAAGATGTACCGCCGGCTATTGTTGGAGGATGGGCATTTGTCCGGGCAGGAAAGGGAGGACACCGACATCCCCTTGTATCTAAAAGTAATGGGCGGCGAAGTAGAGGAATCTCTGATTTTCAACGGGTATCAGAGGCTGACCACCGTGGAAGATCTCCGTGGTATCGTCTCGGATCTTGCGGAGAGCGGTATATCCAATTTATCCGTTTCCTATGCCGGGTGGCTGAAGGGCGGCCTGAGTGGTTCCCGCTTTGGCCAGACCGGGCTGGACGGAAAGCTTGGCAGCATGAACGATCTGGACTCTTTGCAACAGGAAATCATGGATAGGGGCGGAAGGTTGTTCCTGTCGGTGGATCCGATCACCTTTAATCAGGATCAGGCCCGAGCCGCATCTCTGGCCGCCTTGAGAATCACAAAGACCTTTTCTTCCTTTACCCGAAACAATTCGGCGCTGATGTACCCGACCGAATATTACGCACGTCCTTCGTCCGTAGTGGAATACATAGAAAACCTTTACGGGAGGTATGCGGGCTTCGGCCTGGAATTTCAGACGATCGGGAATACTGTATACGGGGATTATACCCGCGGGGCCTCCCAGACCAGGGCGGAAACAATGGAGATGTTCCTTTCGCTTTTGTCCCAACGCCCGGAGGGAACCGCCCTGAGCAATCCGAATTTGTACCTATGGAATCAAACTTCGGAGTACCTGGATACCCCTATGCAGAACAGCCAGTATATCTTTGAGACGGATTCCGTCCCGTTCCTGGAGATCGTGCTCAAGGGAAGCGTGGATTACTATGCGCCCTTTGCCAACCAGGGCTTTTATACGCAGGACAGCATCCTGAAAATGATCGAATACGGGACATACCCTTCTTTTATCCTGATGGCGGAGGAAAATGACCAGCTGATAAAAACGCCGCTGTCGGATTACTTTTCCCTCAATTATGGGGATTGGAAGCCGGTGATCCAGGAAGTTTACAACGCCGTTAATCAGGCGCTGCGGTCGGTTGAAGGCTGTTCCATGGAGAATCACCAGGCGATTGCGGAAGGCGTAATAGCCGTGGAATACAGCAACGGCGTCACCATCTATGTCAATTATACAGCGGCGGATTATACGCTGGAAACCGGTGGTTCCGTGGCGGCGCACAGTTACCTGGTAAGGGAAGGTGAATGAGTCATGACAAAGGTTCTTAAGGGTTCCAGGCTGAGACGGAGGAATGCGTGGATCGGCTTGCTTTTCACCTCGCCCTGGATTGTAGGCTTTCTCGTTTTCACCCTCCTACCCCTTATCAACGGCGTTTTGTACAGCCTGAATTCTGTCACCATCAAGCCGCAGGGAGTTGAGCTTACTTGGGCCGGCCTGAAATTCTACGACCATGCCATGAATGTCAGCACAACGTATAAGCTGCATCTTGGTTCCAGCGCCATGATGATTTGCTGCGCAACGCCGGTCGTTATCGTATTCTCCCTGGTGATTGCTGTGCTGCTGAATCGAAAGTTCGCCGGTCGCTCCTTTTTCCGGACGGTTTTGTTTATGCCGGTCATTATTATGAGCGGCCCTGTTATCAGCTCCCTGCTTACGGGTTATACGGTGGATTTTACAGAGGACGGCTCGCAGATTATGCAGCTGCTGTCCAGCCTGCCCTCCTTTATCAGCTCACCCTGTGTGTTTGTGCTGGAAAACCTGGTGCTGATTTTTTGGTTTTCCGGTGTGCAGATCGTAATTTTTCTCGCGGGCCTGCAGAAAATATCACCCAGCATTTATGAGGCGGCGGATATTGACGGAGCAAGCGGATGGGAAAAGTTCTGGAAAATCACCCTGCCCCATATTGCGCCGCTGGCATTGATCTGCACGATTTATACGGTGGTGGACATCTCCAACTACTCGGAAAACGCCGTCAATGTGGACATCAGCGAGAACTTGTTCAATACCTCGATGATGTACAGCCTTTCCGCCGCCATGTCCTGGATATATTTCGCGATGGTCATGCTGATCTTGGCCGTTGTGTATTTCCTGTTCTGGCTGATGGGAAGGAGGGATAAGGCATGACGGCGCCGAAAGTAAAGCGTTTGGCTTCCCGGATGAAAAAGCGGCATATCCTGGCGCATATCTTGGTGTATTTTATATTGATTGGCCTGAGTTTCGTTTATTTATATCCCATTTTGTATATGGTGGTCAACAGCCTGTTTTCCCCTGCGGATCTGACGGATCCCAGCGTGTCATGGATCCCCACGGAATGGTATTTCCAGAATTACGTCGAAGCGTTTCAGACCCTGGATTTTACATACAGCTTTACCAATTCCATTATCCTGAGTCTGGTGCCGGCACTGCTGCAGACGATGGTGACGGCTATCGTCGGATTTGGGCTTGCACGGTTTCAATTCCCTTGTAAAAAGCTCCTCTTTATCGTCATCCTGGCGACCTTCCTGCTCCCTTCTCAAGTGATGATGGTCCCGCGCTATGTACTCTTTGATTCCTATCATCTTACCAATACCGTATGGGTTCAGTTTCTGCCGGCGTTGTTCGGGCAGGGAGTGAAGAGCGCCATTTTTATCCTGGTATTCTATCAGTATTTTTCTTCCTATCCGAAAGCGCTGGATGAGGCGGCGGAAATCGACGGCGCCGGGAAGGTAAGGCTGTTCCTGAAGATCGCGCTGCCTATGGCGTCAGGCGCTGTGGTGCTGTCCCTTTTGTTCTCTTTTGTCTGGTACTGGAACGAAACGTATCAGAGCAACATTATGTTCGGCTCGGTCATACAGACGCTTCCCCTTCGTCTCCAAAGTTTTACACTGCAATATGAGGCGATTTACGGCGCCGACGCCGCCGGCTCCATAAGCGAGTCGGTAGTCCTGGCCGGGACAGTGCTCTCTGTCCTTCCTATCCTGCTGCTGTATGTTCTTTTGCAGCGCCAGTTCGTGGAGAGCATAGAACAGGCAGGCATTACCGGAGAATAGGCGGCAAAACGAAAGGAAGGCCGGCTGGTATCCAAAGCATCGGATAAGACTGGTTTTATAAACAGGGGTGTTTTTTATGAAAAGGAAACGCAAAAACTATGAACAGGCCGAGGGCAACCGCTTTATGCAGATCGGTTTTGGCCCCTCGCCTGCCGATATCCCGATAGACGCCTGGTATACCGCGGATAAGCTCCTGCGGGTGGAACAAGGGACGGATACGCTGCGCTTGTGTTTTGCGGCGGGTCCGATGGAGCCGGAGCTCTCCGTAACGGCGCCTTCTACGGGCGGTATCCGTTTCTGCACGGAGGAAAAAGGCTATTTTGAGCCGGATGCGGTCGGGAATCTTATATTTTCTCAGGAAGCCGGAGAAAGGGTGGTGCAGTTTCAAACAGAAGACGGCACCGGGTTCTCTTTGGATATAGAGGAAAACGGCGGTTGGAAAATAGAAATTGCCGATTCCGAGGCAACAGTGCAGAGAACATTTTCCTCTTCGTCCTTTGCATTTGGCTACGCTGGGGGCGTATTGCAAAAGGTGAGGCTAACGCTGCCGATTGCTGAGGATGAAATGCTTTTCGGTTTGGGCGAACGCTTTTCCGGACTGGATCAAGTAGGCGAACGGCAATTCTTTTGGAATACGGATTGTTGCTATCACGGCCGCAGTGAGCACTATGAGTTATGGAGAGCGTATAAGAATATCCCGCTGTTGCACAGTTCCCAAGGAAATTCCCTGTTTTTCAATTCGTTTTATCCCGCAGTCAGCGACGTGGGATATACGGATGCAGCCTGGTGCGTCTGGGAGTTTTGGGGGCCTGTATTCGATTTTTATGTGTGGACGGGAACGTTAGCGCAGCGGATCGAACGCTATACGGATCTGACGGGAAAGCCTTTTCTTCCGCCGAAATGGGCGTTCCGGTATATGTCGGGAGGCGGTAACGGCTTTTGGTACGGCGAGGATTGGGGAAACGGGAATATCCCGGAGAAATATCTGGCCGTTCTGCAGACAGTGCTGGAACGCTACGAAGAACTGGGAACCCCCCATGTGGCGGCATTGTATGGGGAGGGATGGATCGCCGACAACCCGGCGGCCTACGCGATGCTTCGTCCCTACGGTACGCGGATGCTGCGTTGGAACCCGCCGGATTATCCAAAAGAAGTGATGCAGGAGGCTTTGCCCGGACTCCCGGATAAGGATCTGCCGCGGATCAAGGACGTTCGTGACCCAAGCCGGGATGCGGGGAATTATATCGATTTTTTCAACCCGTATGTGAAGGATATGCTGAAGAACCGGTACGCCCGCTTTTTTGAGATGGGTTTGCGCGGCGGGATGCTCGATTTTGCCGAAATGGTTCCGGATTATGCCCTCTACAGCAACGGCATGACGGGAAGGGAAATGCACAACTTCAATCCGTATTGGTATACCAAGGTATATAGCGAAGCGGCAAGAGAACTGGTGGGGGAAGATTACCTCTACTATTGCCGCGGCGGGTGCGCGGGAAGCCAGCGGTGGAGCGCTGTGTTCTCGGGGGATCAGGCGGCTGCATTTTATGGGCTGCGCCAGCAGCTGAACGGCGCCCTGTCAATCGGCACCTGCGGTTTCTCCGCCTGGGGCGGCGACCTGGCGGGATATGAAGGCAAGCCGACACCGGAGGTTTTTATCCGTGGTATGCAGTTTGCTGCCTTTCAGCCTCTTATGCGAGCGCATGGGACGCGCACCCGTTGCCCGTGGGATTTTGGAAAAGAGGCGGAGGCGGTCTATCTCCGTTGCTATTGGCTGCGGGAAAACTTGCTGGATAAGCTGTACAGCAGCGCCGTACAGGCCAGCCGGACCGGCCTGCCGATGATGCAGGCCATGCCGCTGGCATTCCCCGCAGAAACGAATTTTCGGAACGAGACGCAGCAATATCTGTTCTGTGACGATTTCCTTGTCGCTCCAGTGCTGGAGGAGGGGGCGCGGGATAAAGAGATCTGCTTCCCGTCTGGTGCATGGTATGATATGTGGCAGGGAAGTCGGGTGTTCGGCCCGGCCCAGCGGCGCACCCCTGTCACTTTGTATGACTGTCCCGTTTATCTGCGGGCGGGAGCCGTTTTCCCGGTTGCCTTGAATCAAGGGCTCCGGTTTGCCGAGAAGTTTGAAGAGGACGAGGGTGTACCGGCGCTTCTTCTGACGCCGCCGCAGGAGGAAAGAGCAGTTTCTTTTTATAAAAGCCGGGATGAGGTATGGGAATACACGATCAGCGGGGACGAAGAGTCTTTCTGCCTCTGTTCTGCTCAAGCTATGGACATACAGAATCTGATTGTTTATGCGGACGTTCGGGAAATCCAAGCCGACGGCAAAGCGGTAGAATATGAACGGCTGCCTGCAATAGGGGATTCCATAACCCGGCTTCGTTTGCCGGCTATACAGTGGCGCCGGTTGGATTTACGATGCCGGACGATTACGGATTAACAGGAGAGAAAACCATGCGGGAGTATGAAAACCTGGATTTGTTCAGCAGGGGCAGGCTGCCTCAGCGGAGTTATTACATCCCTACGGGGAATTGCCGGTACTGCTCTTTGAACGGAGAGTGGAAATTCCGGTTTTATTCGGACGAATCCTTGGCCTATGAGACGGACGAACTGAACGACACGGTGACGGTACCCCATTGCTGGCAGTCCGACGGCTACGAAAAGCCATGGTATACCAATCAAAATTACCCGTTTCCGGTAGATCCGCCGTATGTGCCGGATCTCAATCCATGCGGTGTATACGAGCGCACCTTTGAAGCGGATTTGACCTTTCCAAAACAATACCTGATCCTGGAAGGCGTGTCTTCCTGCGCCTATGTATACATAAACGGCCATCCTGTGGGCTTTACACAGGGCAGCCATTTGCAGGCGGAATTTGATATCAGCGAATTTGTCACAGCGGGGCAGAACACCGTGCGGATTAAGGTCTTGAAATGGTGTGCGGGCAGCTATCTGGAGGATCAGGATTTCTTTCGGTATAACGGCTTATTCCGGGACGTATATCTGCTCGGCCGACCAGCTGGGCATATCCAAGATGTGCGGATCGTGACGGAAAATGGAGGCATAGCGATTTCCATACAAGGCGAAGCGGCTGTCAGGGTATATGACGGCAGCAGCCTATTAGGGGAACGTGCCTTTAAGGACTCCCTTTTTTTCCCCATTGAGGATCCGGTTTACTGGAATGCGGAGCAGCCCTACCTCTACCGCGTGGAACTGGAACGCGGCGGCGAAATCCTTTCGCTGCGCGTGGGATTCCGCACGGTCGGCGTGTCCTCTGCGGGGGAATTGTTGGTTAACGGTACGGCGGTTAAGCTGAAGGGAGTCAACCATCACGATACTTCCCCGCAAAACGGCTGGTGTATGTCCTATGAGGATATCCGCAGGGATCTTTTGCTCATGAAGTCCCTCAATATCAACACGGTACGGACCGCCCATTATCCCCCTTCTCCCTGCTTCCTGGAGCTTTGCGACGAGATCGGGTTGTATGTCATCTTAGAGACGGATATAGAAACACACGGATTCTTATGCCGGCGGCCGGGGATCGGCCAATACGA
The DNA here is from genome assembly GCA_944383835.1 of uncultured Lachnospiraceae bacterium. Taxonomy (GTDB): domain Bacteria; phylum Bacillota; class Clostridia; order Lachnospirales; family Lachnospiraceae; genus RGIG7193. The sequence goes on from CALWRE010000097.1 coordinate 16,390, forward strand.
TACGGACAGCGGCGTATGGCCGGTAACGGATGAAAAGTGGCGGCCTATGTTTATGGAGCGGATGCAGCGGGCTTATGAACGCGACAAAAACCATGCGTGCATCCTGATGTGGTCTTTGGGAAACGAATCCGCCCATGGTATCAATCACAAATATATGGCGGACTGGCTGCGGAAAACCGATCCCACACGCTTGGTTCACAGCGAGGATGAGACGAGGGGCGGACACCTGGAAAACACCGATGTATATTCCACCATGTACCCTCAGATTGCCGATGTGGAACGGTATGCGCTGGACGAAACAAAAACGATGCCGTATTTCATGTGCGAGTACAGCCACGCTATGGGGAATGGGCCAGGGGATGTTTGGGATTACTGGGAACGGATATACAAATATCCCAAGCTGATTGGCGGCTGCATCTGGGAATGGGCGGATCATGCCGTGGAAGATACATCCGGCGTATTCCGGTATGGCGGGGACTTCGGGGAACCCACCCACGACGGAAATTTCTGCTGTGACGGCCTGGTATCTCCGGATCGCCGTTTTAAAGCCGGCACACGGGAGGTCAAAGCGGTTTATCAGCCGATGGCAGTGTCCCTGGAGGACGGAACCATTTATGTAACAAACCGCCTGGATTTCACCAACCTGGAGGAATATACATTTGAATATGCCGTGGAAACAGACGGGAAATCCATCTGCCGGCGAACTATGCAATTATCCGTCCGCCCCCATGAGACCGTCGCTATCCGGCTGAACATATCGCGGCCTATCTCCTGCTGCTTTGGAGCCTATCTGTGCTGCCGGCTGCGTAACCGATCCGGCGAAGAAATCGCCATGACACAGCATCTGCTCAACCGGGGAGAAGCCCGCCGTTCTTCTCTGCCAAAATTGTGTTTAGCGAAAAAAGACGGCGTTATATTGGCGCGGGGTGATGGATTCAGCTACGCCTTTTCCGAAAAATACGGCGCGTTTACGGGAATACGGATCCGGGATACCGAGCTGCTGGCAGCGCCTACAGGGCTGTCCGTGTGGAGGGCTCCGGTGGATAACGACGTCATGCGCGGCGCTTGGGGACATATGGATCCCTTTTCAGGCGAAAACATGGATCGGACGGTCAATAAGGTGTACCAGTGTACCTGCGATCAGAACAGGATCGAGGTTGAAGGAAGCCTGGCCGGTATTTCCCGCCGCCCGTTTCTGCATTACCATATGGAGTTTTCCTTTTATACCGACGGTACGGTACAAGCCGCCGTCAAGGCGCAGGTAGCGGCGGACTGCGTATGGCTGCCGCGCTTTGGAATGGATTTCGTCCTGAAAGAGGCCAATGCACCCTTCCGGTACTTTGGCATGGGCCCCTATGAGAATTCAGTTGATATGCGCCATCATTGCTGCATGGGGCTGTATGCCAGTTCTCCCGAGAAGGAATACGTCCCCTATGTGATGCCCCAGGATCATGGAAACCATATTGACACCCAATATCTGTCTCTGGACAGCGGGCTGGAATTTTTTGCGGACAACGGGTTCACCTTTCAGCTTCTGCCCTACAGTGCGGAGGCACTCACCAGGGCGACGCATACCGATGAATTGCCGGCGACCGGCAACAGCTATCTGCGCATTGATTACAGGGATTCCGGTTTCGGTTCCGCTTCTTGTGTGGCGGAAATGCTGCCTTGCTATCGGGTAGATGAAAAAAATATCAGCTATTCTTTTGCCTTCCGGCCAACAAAATAAAACAGGGTATGAGGAGAATTCGAAATGAAAATTCATCAGGAAACCGAAAAGAAGATAGACCTCCTGCTGTCACAAATGACGCTGCATGAAAAGGTAGGCCAGCTGCATCAGGTGGCGCCTTCCAAGGTAGGGGGCTTTGAGGTGTCTGCCGAAGAAGCGAAGGCCATGTACGAGGCGGGGGAAATCGACGAAAGGGAATATGAGGCCGCGCTTAATCACACGGCCCTTTTCCTCCATGACGACGCAATCCGGCGGGGGGAAATTGGTTCATTTATCAGTGTGCAGGACGCTGGCACGGCCAACCGGCTGCAAAAAATCGCCGTGGAGGAAAGCCGGCTGGGGATCCCCCTGATTTTTGGCTTGGATGTGATTCATGGCTATCGGACGATCTTTCCAATCCCGCTGGCGGAAGCCTGTTCATTTAATGACGGGATTTTTGAATTAAGCGCCCAGGTCGCGGCCAGAGAAGCGTCGGAGGACGGGGTGAACTGGACGTTCGCCCCTATGGCGGATATTGCCAGGGACGCCCGCTGGGGGCGGATAGCGGAAGGCGCGGGAGAGGATCCCTACCTCGCTTCCCGGTTCGCGGCGGCAAAAGTGCGTGGCTTTCAGGGAAAGGAACTGAGCGACCGCGACCGGATCGCCGCCTGTATCAAGCATTTTGCCGCTTACGGGGCCTGTGCCGGAGGACGGGATTACGACACGGTGGACATGAGCCTGCCCCTGTTTTATGAAATCTATCTTCCGCCCTACGCAGCGGCGGTCAGGGCCGGCTGTGCCACCGCAATGGCGGCGTTTAACGATTTGAACGGGGTGCCATGTACGACAAACCGCTTTCTTCTGCAAACATTGCTGCGGGAAAAGCTGGGCTTCAACGGCTTTGTCATCAGCGATGCCAATGCCATTCGGGAATGCATCAATCATGGGACGGCGCAGGACGAGCGCGAAGCGGCCAAGCAGGCGCTGGAAGCAGGGCTGGATATGGACTTGGGAGCGAATGTCTATACCGCCTGCCTGGAAGATATGGTGAATAAAGGCGAGCTTGCCGTGCAGTATCTGGACGCGGCGGTGCGGAACATACTGCGGGTGAAATTTGCCCTGGGACTCTTTGAGCATCCCTATGCGGATACGCCGGAGAAGAAGCGGACAGCGTTGTGCGCCGACCACCGTGCAGCTGCGCGGGACGCAGCCAAACGCTCCATTGTTCTGCTGAAAAACGAAAACAGGACGCTTCCCCTGTCAAAAACGGCAAATATCGCCGTGGTTGGATCGGTGGCGAACGACCGGCAGGCGATGCTCGGGACATGGTCATTTACCGGTTCGGCCGCCGCTGCGATTTCCCTGGTGGATGCGTTGGGCAGGCGGAACGCTTCCTTCCGTTTCGTTCCATGCTGCTCGGAAACCGATCCGTTGGACGAAGAACAGCTGCAAAAGGCCTTGGAAGGAGCGGACATCGTTCTCGCCGCCCTGTCTTACCAAGCAAGCGGGGAGGCGCAGTCCTGTTGCCATCTGACCCTGCCGGGAGATCAGAGCCGTATGCTGGAAACGATTTCCCGATGCGGGAAACCGGTCGTTTCCGTCCTGTTTAACGGCAGACCCGTTGCTGTACCGGAGGTGGTCGCTTATTCGGATGCCGTTCTGGAAGCCTGGCATTTGGGAACCGAGGCCGGCAGCGCCGTCTGCGACGTCCTGTTTGGGGACTACAATCCCAGCGGTCGCCTGACGGCCACCTTCCCGAACGCTTCGGGAGAGTGTCCGGTTTATTACAACCATCCCAGCACCGGGCGCCCTCGCGGTGCCGCCAAATGGACCAGCAAATATATGGATTCACCGTTGACTCCGCTGTTCCCCTTTGGGTATGGCTTGAGCTATACAACGTTTTCTTACGGAGAGCTCTCTTTACGGATAGAAGGGGATTGCGTAACGGCGACAGTGCCGGTCACCAATGACGGAGAGATGGCCGGGGAAGAAACGGTACAGCTGTATATCCACCGCCGCTGTGCGCAGCGGGTGCGGCCAGTGCGGGAACTGAAGGGATACCAGAAAGTGTTCCTGCAGCCGGGAGAAACCAAAGAGGTTTCAATGACGGTGACAAAGGACGAACTCGGCTATTATGCCGTGGACGGGAACTGGGACACGGGCGAGAGCGACTTTGATATCTGGCTTGCACACGACAGCACCAGCGGATCCAAAGGCGAGTTCCGGCTGTAACGGCAAGCGTGTTCAACACGGCGGTCGGCAGTCTCGTATTTTTTACGCGATGATGCCGCCCGCCGTATTTTTTATGCTTTGGGAGGATTTTGATGGATACCAACAAGCTGAAGGTGGTGCCGGATCAGGCTCTCGTGTACGATATCGACGAGATCGACGGGGCCATGTATATGTTCAGCCATCTGGCCGGCGGGAGCGTGATCTTCCGCTTTGAGGAAGCGATCGACCCGGCGCGCGGCGCCGTCCTGCTCAATGGGCGGCCGCACACGGATTGGGAGATCACCAAATTTATTTTCAACGACTGCCCGATCCTGCTTGTCCACGTCCGGGGCTATCTGAACGAATACGATACCACGGCGAAAATCCGCATTTCCGGCTTTGAGACGCCGGACGGCAGGCAGATGGATCCCCAGGAGTTCACGATCCAGGTGCTCCCGCGGCGGAATTCCTACCCGGAAAAATACCGCGGACACGACGAAACCGCCCTGAAAGCCGCCTGCGAAACGGCCGTGCTGCTGAAAAACGACGGTACGCTGCCCCTGAAGGAGGATGCGTCCCTCAGCCTGTTTGGCAGGGGCGTGGCGGAATACCGGCGGTGCGCCGTGGGGGCGGCGCGGATCAACCCGCGGGGCTGCCGCAGCCTGGAGCAGGCCGCCGGGGAAACCAGCCGCTTTTCCCTGAATCGGGAGCTGCTGGATTTTTACCGCGTCCCTAACAACCGGATCCCGCCCGAGGATATGCTGGACAGGGCCCTTGCCCAAAGCGAGGCCGCCCTGGTAATCCTCACCAGAGGGACCGGCGAGAACATCGACAACCGCCCGATCCCGGGCGAATACTATCTCTCGGACGAGGAAGACGCCCTGCTGGCCGCCGTCACGCAGAAATTTGAGAAGGTGGCCGTTATCCTCAACGTGGGATACCCCATCGACGTGCGCTTCCTGGAAAAATACGCCGTCAATGCCTGCCTGTACACCGGCCTGCCGGGGATGTTCGGCGCGGAGGCGCTGTTCCGCCTCCTGGACGGCAGGAGCAACCCCAGCGGACGGCTCCCGGACACCTGGCCTCTGGATTATTACGACACGCCGGCCAGCCGCAATTTCCTCAATTTTTCCGCCGGCGAAAAGCTGCTGCAGACCGACGATCTCGTATGGTCGCAGATCTGCTATGAGGAGGGGCTGTATGTCGGGTATCGGTATTTCCTCTCGTTTGACAAGCCGGCGGCCTTCCCCTTCGGGTATGGGCTGTCCTATACGGAATTTGAGCAGCAGGTCACGGACTTCCGCGTGGAGGACGACCGGGTAAAGGTAACGGTCGCCGTCAAAAACACCGGGGACAGGGCCGGGAAAGACGTGGCGCAGCTGTATGTCTCCAAGCCGGACGCCGGCCTGGAGCAGCCGGCGGCGGAGCTGGCCGCTTTCGGCAAGACGGCGGTGCTGGAACCCGGCCAGGCGCAGGCGCTGTCCCTGGAAATCCCCCTGCGGCATCTAGCCAGCTACCGGGAGAGCACGGCCGAATGGGTGCTGCTGCCCGGCCGGTATACCGTTTCCCTCGGCCGGCACGCCGGCAGCCTCATCATAGCCGGCAGCTTTCCGCAGGACGGGGAGCGGATATTCCAGAAGGCCGCGCGGCGGGTGACCCCGCCCCAGGTTTTCGACGAAATCAGCCGGAAAAGCGTCAAATCCTGGCCCAAGGGGGACGGCACCTTCACCTCTGCGGAACCGCTGCTCCGCAATCAGCTGGGGCACTTTGTCCCGCCGCCGTCCCCGCTGCCCAAGGCGGAAGCCTCCATATCCTTTGGGGAGCTGGCGGCGGCTCCGGAGAAGCTGCCCGATTTTGTGGCCCAGCTCACCGACGACGAGCTTTGCCGCCTCCAGGTGCTGTGGAGCACCAGCTGGCAAATGAATGAAAAGAAAATTGCCGGTATCATCAAGGGGCTGCAGAAATACGGGATGCCGGATTATGTGCTGGCGGACGGGAACAACGGCGTCAATGTCGCAAGGCCTAACATCGGGATGCCTTCCAGCTGCATGGTGGCGGCTTCCTTTGACACGCAGCTTGCCTATGAAGTGGGGCGCGTTATCGCAGAGGAAGCGCTGGACAACGGGGTCGACCTGATCCTGGGGCCGGGGATGAACCTGCACCGCAACCTGCTCAACGGGAGGAACGCCGAATATTTCTCGGAGGATCCCCTTTTGGCCGGGTATATGGCCGGGCATCAAACAAAAGGGATGCAGGACGCCGGGGTATCCGGCTGTATTAAGCACGTGGCCGCCAACAACTGCGAGGCGGTCCGCAAACGCAGCAACAGCCTGATTCGGGAGCGCACGCTGCGGGAGCTGTATATCCGCCCCTACGAATACGCCATGGAAATTGAGCCGGCCGACACCATTATGACCGGGTACAATGCGGTCAACGGGAAATTCTGCGACGAGGATTATGAGCTTTTGGAGGGGATTTTCCGGGAAGAACTGGGCTTTGACGGCTTTGCCATGTCGGACTGGAATTCTTACGACACGTCGGACACCAGGGCCATGGTTCGCGCGGGCATCAGCGTCCTGACGCCAGGCTCGGACGACGGCAGGTAT
>CALWRE010000098.1 GCA_944383835.1 uncultured Lachnospiraceae bacterium
GCAGCGCAGAATTTCCCCGTTTTGCTGGCAGTAATAAATATCCTCCAACATCTTGATCTGCAGGCCGGAATGGTCCGAGAGGTTCAGGAAGCGCATGGTCTCCCGCCCATTCTCCTTCCGCAGCAGAATATCCCGTCCCCCGCTTTCTTCATCAAATAGAAGGAAGAGGACGGCCGTATTCTCCGCCGCGTCGGCGGCAATCGAAGCGACCTGCGAGCTGCCGCTGGAAATCTCTATCTCCATCGGCTCCCAGGCCTCCCTGACCTGGCCGCTGCCGCGGTCATAAATAAAAACCCCGTCCGGGAAGCGCAGCGCATCCCCCGAATTATCATCCAGCCGGGTCATCTTATAATAAAACAGCTGCCTCCCGTCTGCGGACCAGCAGTATTCAAATCGGCTCCAGTCATATTCCGCCTCCTCGCCGATCTCCTCCCCGTCCTCATAGATCCGGCCGCCGCCGTCCAGAAAGATCGTACCCTGGCCAATCTGCGACAGGGCCAGCACATAGCCGTCGTCCAGCATATCCTGATAGGCTACCGCCGTCCCGTCGGCCGACATCAGCAGAGGAGAGATCACCAAAGGGCCGCCCCCTTCCCCGGCGCGGCCAACAAGCGGCACCGCGTCATAGAAGCCATAGGCATAATAGGCGTCCCTCCACTGGAAGCTGCCGTCTTCATCCTCCGTAAAAACAATCAGCTTGCCCGGCTCCGTGTGCAGGACGCTCGCCGTAGCCCCGCCTCCCATCCATTCTCCCAGGCCCGGATACTCGTACCAATGGCTGCCGATAATCTGATATTCCTCCGAGGCAAAAAGGGCCTCTCCCCCTGCCTCCGTAGGCAGCACTGCCTCCAGGTTATAGGTGACCTCCTCCCGCCTCTCGCAGCCGGAGAGCAAAAGGGAGGCGGCAAAAACCCCGCCCAGGATCCGCCGCATCCGTTTTCCTCCGGATCCTCTTCGATTTTTCCTACGCATGCTCTCCTCCTTCGGCCGGGAAGTACAGGGTGAAAATAACCATGCCGTCCCGGCTGTCCGCCTCGATCCGGCCTCCCTGCTCCTCCATAATCTGACGGCACAGGGGCAGCCCTAAGCCAGAGCTCCCCTTCTCTCTGGAAATCTCCCTGGAAACGCGGTAAAAAGGCTCGAATACCTTTTCCCTGTCCTCTTCGGACAGGAAGCCCTGGTTGCGGATCTCTGCCACAATCCAGTCCTCTTTTCTTCTGCCGCTCACCACCACTGGCTGCTCCTCACAGCCATACTTAATGGCGTTGTCAAAAAGGTTTACGATCACCTGCCGCACCCTTTCTTCCTCCGCCTGGATCCGAAGCCCTTCTTCCAGTTCCAGGACAAAGCTTATGCCATAGCGCCCGGCCCGCACAGACATGGCGTCCGACACAGAGACAATCAGTCTCCCCAGATCTACCTCCTCCTTTGGCCCGGCCATGCGCTTTCGGGACAAATCCAAAAGCTGGAGCACCAAACGGTACAGCCTGCCGCTCTCATTGCGGATATGCGTCACTGCCTTGTCCCGTAGCTCCTCATCCGCCCCAGCACTCTCCAGAAGGCCAGCATAACCCTGGATCACCGTCAGCGGAGTTTTTAGCTCGTGGGTCGCATTATTGTAAAATTCCTGGCGGCTCTCCATCAGTTCCAGGATCTGCGCCTTATCCTCCTTCATCCTGGCAAACTGCTCGTCCAGCAGCAAAAGCATCGTCTCCATATCCTCCGCAAGCCTTCCCACCTCATCCGGCCCGCTGTCCCTTTCCAGGCTCTCAAATACCTCCGGCCGGATCTCCTCTTTGGACAGATCGTCGGTCACCTGGCGGGAAATACGGCTGAGCCTGCCAATGGGACGCAGAATCCCAGAAATCAGCAGCAAAGCAGTAACAAAAATCAGGGAAAAGACCAGCATGCAGCTTTTAAGCACCATGTCGGCCGTATCCCTCCCCTGCTGGTAAAGGGAGGAATAGTCCACCCAAAAGCGCAGGATTCCCACGGTCTCATCCACCACTTCCACCGCCATTGAAAAGGTAACGGCCATCTGCTCCTCACCTGGATAAAAAACCGTAAAAGCGTCATGGCCGGCCATCGCCCGGCCAAAATCCTCCGTCGGAGCACTCTCGAAGAGATCCTGTCGGAGCGCATACAAAAGCTCTCCGTCGCTGGTATAAGCCGCCGGATAGCAGCCGTTGATCTGATAGAGTTCCTGCACCATCTCGGCAGCCACCAGGCGGTAGCTGCGCTCGTCGTTATTCTGTCCGTCGAGAACCAGGAGCTGCCGGATATAAACCTGGCTGTTGGCCTTCAGGGTGCCCAGGTCATCGGCGATCTGGCCCAGACGGCTTTCCTGCTCCTGGTTCTGCACCATCCAGTATAAAAACAGGCTTCCGGCAGCAAAAATCAGCAGCAGGCCCCCTATCATCTTCCAAAGGATGCTTTTACGGAACATACTTATACCCCACGCCAAAAACCGTCACCAGACGGCCCTCCAGATTTAATTTCTTGCGCAGTCTCTGCACATGTAGATCCACGGTCCGCGTATCTCCCCCATCCTCATAGCCCCATACCTGGGACAGAAGCTCCTGGCGGCTGAAGACCTTTCGAGGATTCTGCATGAAAAAGGACAGAAGGTCGTATTCCTTGGGCGGCAGCTCCACCAGCTTGCCCTTGTTCATCACCACCCGCTCCGAGGCCGACAGACACAGGGGAGCCTCCTCCCCGGTTTCTTCTCCCGTCTCCCTTTTGCGCGCCTTCTCGAAACGGCGCAGGACGGCCCGAACCCGGCCCACGACTTCCCGCATGTCAAAGGGCTTTGTGATATAGTCGTCCGCCCCGGATTCCAGGCCGGACAGCTTATCCTCGATATCGGAGCGGGCCGTCAGCATGACGATGGGAATCCTGTATTCCGCCGAAAACAGGCGGCACAGCTCCAGCCCGCTCATATCCGGCAGCATCCAGTCTAGGAGCAGGATCTCCGGCTTAAAATCCGCCGCCCGGAGGATGGCCGCCCCCGCGGTCTGGGCGCAGCAGACCGCAAACCCTTCCTTTTGAAAACCGTACTGCAAAAGCTCCGCAATCGGAACCTCATCCTCCACAATCAAAATCCTCGCTGTCTCCATGACCTTCTCCTTTGGCGTAATCCATCTTTCTATAAGTATACCACATCCGGTATCCGGGGGAAAGGAAAAGACGGGCATACGCATAAGCCGCTGCCCGTCCTGTTATATTCGTGTAAAACCGTTATTCTCAGTCAATTACATTGACTACCTTCAGAATCGTCTTGAATTTCGCATTGGAAATGATGATGCCCGTACGGCTGCTGGCCGCATGGATAATCTTTCCATTGCCCAGGTAGATGCCCACATGGCCGATGCCGCTGACGCCGGAACGTCCGTAGAAAATCAGGTCGCCGGGCTGGGCCTCGGAGTAGCTGATCTCGGTGCCGTTGTTCGCCTGGGCCTTCGACGTGCGGCTCAAGGAGATGCCGAAGTTTTCAAACACCCGCATGACAAAGCCGGAGCAATCGGTACCGCGGGTCAGGCTGGTGCCGCCAAAGACATAGGGGTTGCCCAAAAACTGCTGGGCATATTCGATGATCGCCAGACGTCTCGAGGAGGTCATCGGAGGGGTAAACTCCACCGCCTCGTTCAGCGCATATTTCACTTCCACATAATCGGAGGACACATAGCCTTCCTCACCGGTCAGGGTCACGATCTTAACCCAGCCGTCCAGAACCTCCAGAACCTCATAGCGCTCCTCGGAGCTCACCTTCTCGAGAATTTCGCTGTCGGTGCTGGGCTCCTTGCGCACGTTTAAGTCGCTGCCTTCCGTCTTTACGATGGCCCGAAGCTTCGCTTCCTCCAGGGCCACGGCAATGGCCTCGTCGCCGGTGATGATATAATCCGCCGACACATAGCCGGTCACCGGGCCAGATTTCACCTTATACCAGCCGTCCGCGTAGTCCAGGATCTCGCAGGCCGTATCATGGATCATCTTGCCGATGATCTGGCTGGTATTCTCACTGCTGGGCAGCTCACGGACATTCAGGTAATTGTTCACCAAGGCAATTCCCAGGTTCTCATATTCATCCAGTACGGACGCCTTGCGGGCGATCTCCTCGTCCGTGGCGGCCCCCAGCTCCATCTCGATTAAGCGGGAATAGGAACCGGATTCCAAGGTAGTATAATAATCATCCAAAGAAACAGAAACGCCGGCGAGAGAAAGGGTTCCCGAAACAGCGGCAGGGCTCTCCACCTCTGCATTCGCTGCATTCAGCGAGTACTGGCCCGCTGCGACATTTCCGGAATTATCCTCCCCGTCAGCCATGGCTACGGCACCCATCAGCATGCTCATCGTCATGGCCGCCATTCCTGTTCTTATCCAAAATGATTTTCTCATATGCATCGCTCCTGTTTGTTACGGTCTTACAATAATTTATTACGTAATTATTACATTTGTTACGAAGACATTATAACAACCAGGCTAGGGTTTGTCAACAGTAAATTTATCTTTCCGGCGGCGTGCCGATCCAGCGCCCCTCGTCCTCCCAGAAATCCAGGGCGGACCGGCTGTCGCGGCGCATCTGCTCGATTAAATGCTCCTTTGAATCAAATTTCATCTCCGGACGGGCATAGGAATAGAGCTGAACCTGGACGGTCTTTCCATAGATGTCCCGGTCAAAGTCATGGATATGGGTTTCCACCCCCTTGGGGTAGCGTCCGTCGATGGTGGGCTTTACGCCGATGTTGGTCACGCTTTTATAGGAAACCCCGTCGATCAGGGTCCGGGATACATAGACGCCGTTGGGCGGCATCAGCTTTTCCGGCGGAGGCGTCTGATTGATCGTAGGCATGCCGAAGGTTCTCCCGTAATGGTTGCCCTGGATCACCGGGGCCGTCACGCTGAAAGGATAGCCCAGCAGACCGTTGACCTGTTCCATATGACCCAGGCGCAGCAGATCCTTGATATAGCTGCTGGAGATATCCAGCCCTTCCTTCGTCTTCAGCTTTTTCTTGACCATTACCTCGAAGCCGCACGCCCCGCTCATCGCCTGCAGAAGCTCCACGTTTCCGGCCCGCTTGTAGCCAAAGCCGAAGTCCGTACCCACGATCACCTTCTTGGCCCGCAGCTTCCCGACCAGGATTTTCCGGACAAATTCTTCCGGCGGCATATGGGAGGTGGTATCGTTAAAGGGGAACTCCACCTCCATATCAATCCCCAGATTTTCCAGTCTCTCCCTTTTTTCCGCATTGGTCAGCAGAAGCTCCTGGGGCCTTCCGGCCACCATCGCCCTTGGATGGACGCCGAAGGTAAAAACCACAGTCTTAAGTCCCTCGTCGTGACCGATGCGAAGCACCTCCCGGATCAGCAGCTGATGTCCCCGGTGCAGGCCGTCAAACTTTCCCAGCGTCACCACGCTGTCTCTTCCCGCGTCAAATTCCGTTGTATCCTTGAAAAAAATCATCTCAGCCTCCGTAAAACATCTTTTGCAGCCGGTAATCGCCTTTCTGCCGGTTCAGCTCATAAATGCCGAAAAAAGCGCCCTGGTCCGTATACAGGCGGATCGGGGAAGGCAATTTCTCCGGGAAAGCCCCGTCCTCCCCCTGCAGCCACTGAACCTTAAGCGGATTCCCGTTATACATATAGCGGGCAAAGGGGGATTGGATCGAAGCCTCCGGGAACGCTGCAAAGAGCCGGTCCACCGGCCATATCGCTTCTTCTGCCCGTCCGGCCGCGGCTAATTCCTCGATCTGCGAAAGCTTCCGGCTCTCCTCGATCCGAAAAGGTCCCACCTGCGTGCGCAGAAGTTCCTCCATACAGCCGCCGCAGCCCAGGGCCTCTCCCATATCGTGGCAGAGGGTGCGGATATACGTTCCCTTGGAACAGGTCACCCGCAGACGGACCCGCGGAAGTTCTATCGAAAGAATCTCTATTTCATAAAAAAATACCGGTCTGGGGGTGCGCTCCACGGTTTTTCCCTCCCGGGCCAGTTCATATAATCGTTTTCCTCCCACCTTTATGGCGGAATACATCGGCGGCAGCTGCATCTGTTCTCCCAGAAAACGCTGTGCCGTCTCCCGAATCTCATCCTCCCCGACCGTCACCGGCTGCTCGGCGAGGGTCTGGCCGCTTACGTCCTGGGTATCGGTGGTGCGCCCCAGAAGCAGGACCGCCTCATAGGTTTTCTTCTGGTCGGTCAGCATGCCGCAGACCTTGGTGGCCTGCCCCAGGCAGACCGGCAGCACCCCGCAGGCATCGGGATCCAGCGTCCCAGTATGCCCGATCTTTTTCATCTTCAGGATGCCGCGCAGCTTTGCCACCACATCATGGGAGGTAAAGCCGCGCTCCTTGTATATGTTTAAAATTCCGTTCATCATTGCCTTTATATGTCCAGCCTTTTAACAGTCCGGCTACATGCCCAGCTGCGGGGCGATCTGTTTCGACAGGTTGTTGACTACATCGTAGAAGGTACCGGTCATCGTGCATCCGGCTGACCGCAGGTGACCGCCGCCGCCGAAGTACTCCGCCACGCGGCTTACGTCCACCGGGTCGCTGGAGCGAAGGCTGACCTTATACACCTGAAATTCAATTTCGCTGATGAAAATCGCCACCTTTACCCCGCGGGTAAGCTTCAGCTGGTCAACGATTCCCTCCAGATCCTCATGGGTCGCCTGATAAAAGTCCATCATCTTCAGGCTGACCATGGAAACGATGCACTGGCCCTCGCAGAATACGATGCTCTCCACCAGGGCCCGGCCCAGAAGCTGGTTCTGCAGGTAGGACTTGGCGAGGAAGGTGTCGTTTACAATCCGGGCATGGGGAACCCCCTTGCCAATCAGCACGCCCGCCGCCTCCATCGTATGCCTGGTCACATTGGAATGACGGAAGATGCCGGTGTCATGGGCAATTCCCAGATAAAGGCATTCTGCCGTTTCCAGCGTGATTTTCTCCTCTTCCATCATATCAAACAGAAGCTCGCAGGTGGCCGAGGCCTCCGGCTCCACGATGCATTCCTCCACAAAGCTGCGCTGCGTGCGGTGGTGATCGATGCAGATCACCCGGTCCGAATGGTCCAGGCAGGCCGCGTTGGCTCCCAGCCTCGCCCTCTCCCCCGCGTCCAGCACGAAGCAGAGGTCGTAATGTCCCTCTTCATACACCCGAATCTGGTCAAAGCCTTTCAGCAGCGAAAAGGAAGAGGGGGCCGGCTCCAGATATACGTCCACCGTAAGGGTCGGATCCAGCGTCAGCAAGTAGCTTCGCAGGCCCAGACACGAGCCGACGCAGTCGCCGTCCGGCCGTACATGGCCGGTGATGCAGATCCGGCGTTCGCCGGCGAGCATCTGTTCAATCTTTTTCTTCTCCATTCAGTCCTCCTCGTCCCTTGCCCCGAAGGCCTGGGTCTCATCCGCCGCAGTTTCTTCTGTTCTCTCCTCAGGAATCTCAGACACAACCTCGTCGATCAGTTTGGACATATGCACGCCGTAGGCGATGGACTGATCCGAGATAAAGGTGATCTCCGGTGTGTTGCGCAGATTAACGCTCTGGGCCAGGCGGCTGCGGATATAGCCTTCGGCGCTGCGCAGCCCCTCCATGGTCTCCTTCCTCTCCTCCTCGGTTCCCAGCACGCTGATATATGCCTTGCAGTATTTCAGGTCCGGGGTGACGGATACTTCCACCACAGTTGTCATCGGAGAAATCCTGGGATCCTTTACCTCGCTGCGGATAATATTCCCCAGCTCCCTCAAAACCTCTGAATTGATACGAATATTTTTAATGCTGCGTTTTCTCATGGTTCTCCCTTCTGTCTTCCCACGTCGGTCCGGGCGGCTTTTTACTGTCTGGGTACCTCCACCATGGTATATGCCTCGATGGTGTCGTCTACCTGCAAGTCATTGAAGTTCTCAAAGACCAGTCCGCATTCATAGCCCTTCGCCACCTCTTTCACATCATCCTTAAAGCGCTTCAGGGAGGCCAGGTTACCCTCGAAAATCTGCTCGCCCTCGCGGCTGATGCGGACCTTGCAGCCTCTCTGGAACTTTCCATCGGTCACGAAGGAGCCGGCGATAGTGCCTACGCCGGAAGCCTTGAACAGCTGGCGCACAATCGCGTGGCCGATTACCCTTTCCTCGTAAACCGGATCCAGCATTCCCTTCATCGCGGCCTCCACGTCCTCGATGGCCTGGTAGATCACCTTGTACAGGCGCACATCCACCTTCTCCCTCTCGGCAATGGACTTGGCCGTGGCGTCCGGGCGGACATTGAAGCCGATAATGATGGCGTTGGAGGTGGCCGCAAGGATAACGTCGGACTCGTTGATGGCGCCGACGCCGCCGTGGATAATCTTCACGACGACCTCGTCGTTGGAAAGCTTTAACAGGCTCTGCTTGACGGCCTCCACGGAGCCCTGCACATCGGCCTTGACGACGATATTCAGCTCCTTCACATTGCCGGCCTGAATCTGGCTGAACAGATCATCCAAGGACATCTTCTGCTTCGTTTCCTCCAGAAGCTTCTCCCTTCCCTCGGAGATAAAGGCCTCGGCGATGTTTCTCGCCTCCTTCTCGCTGGGAGGCGCAATAAAGATTTCGCCCGCTCCCGGCACATTGTTAAGGCCCAGAATCTCCACCGGCATCGAAGGCCCGGCCTCCTTCACCCGGCGGCCCTTATCATCCATCATTGCGCGGACCTTGCCATAGGCGGCGCCCACCGCAATGCTGTCTCCCACATGGAGGGTTCCCTTCTGCACCAGGACCGTGGCCACCGGACCCTTGCCCTTGTCAAGCTCGGCCTCGATCACCAGCGCTCTGGCGCGGCGGTTCGGGTTGGCCTTCAGCTCCTTGACCTCGGCCGTCAGCAGGATCATCTCCAGCAGGGTATTGATTCCCTCCTTCGTATGGGCCGATACCGGCACGAAAATCGTGCTGCCGCCCCAATCCTCGGGGATCAGCTCATACTCCGTCAGCTCCTGCTTTACCTTTTCCACGTTGGCGCCGGGCTTGTCGATCTTGTTTACCGCCACAATGATCTCCACGCCGGCCGCCTTGGCATGGCTGATCGCCTCCACAGTCTGGGGCATAACCCCGTCGTCGGCTGCCACCACCAGAATCGCAATGTCGGTGGCCTGCGCCCCGCGCATCCGCATGGCCGTAAATGCCTCGTGGCCGGGGGTATCTAAGAAGGTGATCGGCTCGCCGTTGCACTCCACCACATAAGCGCCGATGTGCTGGGTAATGCCGCCCGCCTCCTTGTCGGTCACATGGGTGGAACGGATCGCATCCAGCAGGGAAGTCTTTCCGTGGTCGACATGGCCCATGACGCAGACCACAGGGGGACGCTTCACCATGTCGGCCTCATCGTCCTCCGTGTCCTTGAGAAGCTCGGCTAAGACGTCGACCTTCTGCTCATGCTCGCAGAGGATATCGTAATCCACGGCGATCTCCTCGGCCATATCGAAATCGATCTCCTGATTGATCGTTACAATCTTGCCGGCCATGAACAGCTTTTTGACAATGGCCGAAGGCTGAATCTTCATCTTATCCGCCAGCTCTTTGATCGTCAGGCGGTCCGGAAGGACGATGGTCTTGATCTCCTCCTGCACCTCGGCCACCTTAGGCGGACGGGCGCCGGGCTTCTGCCCTTTCTTTAAGAACATCTCCTCCGTTTCCTGCTTTTCATTGCGCTTGCGGTCCTGCCTGGTGTTGGTCTTCACCGGCTTCTGCGCCTGCTTGGACGAAGGCTTGCCCATGGGCAGAGACTCGCCGCCGCTTCTGGACGAGCGGTTTCCTCCCCTGGCATCGTTCCTTGCTCCTCCCTGGGGACGGCCCTGGCCTGCTCCCTCGCGGTTATAAGGCGGCCTCTGGCCGTCCCGGCGCTCTCCCTGTCTCTGGCCGGCAGGGCGATCCCCCTGCCTCTGGCCATCCCGGCCGGCAGGACGTTCCCCTCTCTGACCGGCGGGGCGGTCTCCCTGTCTCTGGCCGTCCCGGTTAAAGGAGCGATCCCCTCTCTGACCATCGCGGCGATCTCCCTGCCTCTGGCCATCCCGGCCGGCAGGACGATCCCCTCTCTGGTCTCTCTGCGGTCTCTGGCCGTCGCGGCGGGCTCCATCCCCCTGCGGACGGGAGGCTCCGCTTCCCTCTCCCTGCGGACGGGCCTCCTGTGCCCTCACCTCCGGCCTGCTCTCCGGGCGCTGGGCCTGAGAGCCAGCCTGGGACGGCTGCCCTTCCTTCCTGGCCGGAGCCTGGCCTGCCGCCTGTCCCGGCTGCTGTCCGGCCGGGCGGCCAGCCTGACCGGACGGCTGCGGCTGGGCGGGGCGGGAAGCCTGACCCTGCGGCTGTCCGGCCGGACGGGCCGGCTGCCCCTGCGGACGGGGGTTCTGTCCTGCCCCCGGACGGGCCGCAGGACGTCCCTGTGCGCTGTTCTGAGGCCGGAATACAGCCGTCAGCCTTTTCTTGGGCGGCGGGGGAACCAGTTCCTTCTTGAGGGTTTCCACATCCTTATCCGTCAGCACATTCATTGCGCTGTTTGCTGAAATCCCGCATTTCTTACAGGCTTCCAGCACTTCTTTGCTTGTTTTATCCAACTCTTTTGCCAGTTCATGTACTCTCATTTTCTCTATCGCCATACTTACTCATTACCTCCGATTCCCTCACTGTACAGCTGACCCTCGATCATTTTCGCGAACCCTTCGCCGGTGACCGCCAGGGACGAACGCATTTCTTTTCCCATGGCGTGTCCCAGCTCCCCTTTGGTTCCATAGATGACACAAGGCACCTTGTAGTAAGTGCACATATTCGTAAACATTTTTTTGGTATTCTCTGAGGCATCCTGCGCGACAAGCACCAGAAAAGCCCGGCCGTTCTTGACCGCTTTTTCCGTACAGAATTCACCGCTCTGCGTCTGCCCTGCCTTGGTTGCCAGTCCCAGCGAAGAAAAGACCTTACTCTGTTTCAAGCTCTGACAACTCCTTTCTCAATTCATCGTAGACCGCGGCGGGGATGGCCGCCTGAAACGATCTCTCCAGTCCCTTCTGGCGAATCGCCTTCTCCAGGCAGTCGCCGTTCCGGCACAGATAAGCCCCTCGGCCATTCTTCCGTCCTGTCGCATCCAGAGTGAATTCTCCCTCCGGCGTGCGCAGCACGCGAATCAGCTCTTTTTTGCTCTTCATCTCACCGCAGCCGATGCATTTGCGCAGCGGATCCCTTCTTTTTCCACTCACCGTTTCACCACTTTCTATCTATCATGAATGCTTTTATTTTGAAAACAAGGCTTTATTCCTGAAAATCCTCCTGGCTGAAATCGCCGTCGTAGATTTCGCCGTAATCGTCGTACTCGCCCTCGTAGGCCTCGTCATAGCCGATTTCCTCGAGCAGGCCGGACTCCCTGGCCTGGGTCTCGCTCTTAATGTCGATCTTGTATCCCGTCAGACGAGCCGCGAGCCTGGCGTTCTGGCCCTCCTTGCCGATGGCAAGGGACAGCTGATAATCCGGCACAATCACCTGGGCCGTCTTCTCGTCGTCGTCGGCCACCACGCAGATTACCTTGGCAGGGCTCAAGGCGTTTTCAATCAAAATGGCGGAGTTATCGCTCCAGTTGATAATATCAATCTTCTCGCCCCGCAGCTCCTCCACGATTGCGCCGACGCGGCTTCCGTTGACGCCGACGCAGGCTCCTACCGGATCCACATTGGGGTCGTTTGAGGCCACCGCCATCTTCGTGCGGGAGCCAGCCTCCCTGGCGATGCTCTTAATCTCCACCGTGCCGTCCTTGACCTCGGCCACCTCGGCCTCAAACAGCCGCTTCACCAGCTCCGGATGGGTCCGGGACACCAGGATCCGGGGGCCCTTGGTGGTATCCTTGACCTCCAGGATATACACCTTAATCCTCTCATTGGGCTTAAAGGTCTCTCCCTTTATCTGTTCGTTCTCACTGAGGACCGCGTCGCATTTGCCCAGATTGATGCTGATATTTTTCCCAAAGTATCTCTGCACTACTCCGGTCACCACCTCGCGCTCCATGCCGCTGAATTGGTTGTAAAGCGACTTCCTCTCCTCCTCGCGGATCTTCTGCAGGATTACGTTCTTCGCATTCTGCGTGGCAATCCGGCCGAATTCCTTGGAGCGGATTTCCTTGCGCACGATATCTCCCAGATGATACTGGGGATTGATCGCCCTGGCGTCGTCCAGGCTGATCTGCGTCGCGGGATCCTCTACCTCTTCCACGACCGTCAGCTCCGCATACACCTCAAAATCCCCGGTCTCCCGGTCCACATGGGCTTTTATATTGTCGATTTTCCCAAAGTGCGTCTTGCAGGCGGTCAGGAGAGAATTCTCGATGGCCTCCAGCAGGGTATCCTTACTGATATCCTTTTCCTTTTCCAGCACCTTTAATGCTTCCATCAATTCATTATTCATGATTTTATTCATCCTCCTAAAGCATTTCTCTTATCATTTATGATTCTTCCGCACGCCCGTCACCAGATCACAGCCTGGCGGATCAGCGCAATCATGCTCCGTTCAAAAACCCTTATCATCCCGTCCTCCTCCTCGATGGTGACGGTGTCGGCGTCATAGGCCTTCAGCACGCCGCAGAAATCCTTCTGCTTGTCGATGGGACGGAACGTCCGAATCTCCACCAATTCTCCCATATTGCGGACATAATCCTTTTCTTTTTTCAGCGGACGGCCCAGGCCTGGGGAGCTCACCTCCAGGATATAGCTCTCCTCGATGAAGTCCTCCTCGTCCAGCCGGTCGCTTAAAAGCCGGCTGACCGCCTCACAGTCGTCCACGGTAATCCCGCCCGGCTTATCCACGTAAGCACGCAGATAGCGGTTTCCTCCCTCTCTGACATACTCCACATCCACCACCTCATAGCCTCCCGCCTGGGTGATCGGCGCCAGCAGTTCTTCCGTACGTCTTTCGTAATCTTCACGCTTCATGAATTCCGATGACTCCCTTCATCCTGATACTGCCCCGCCCGTCTGCGATCCGTAAGCCGGGGCTTTCGTTCCACATATAGAAAGAGTGGACTTTTGGTCCACTCTTCTAGCCGCAATGTATTCACCATGTGTATGATACCACACCCATTTTCAAAAATCAAGCACTTTTTCAAATATTTACCCTTTTTCCGGGGTTAAATCGGCGTTAAACCGGGGTAAATTCCGAAGACGCGAAAGTCTCCCCGCCCATCACTGGTTGTCGGTCACCTGGATATGGTCTTCAAAGCCCTCCGAATAATGAATCTGGTAATCGTCCGTCACAAAGGCGGCGTAAACTCCGTCGATGCTGTTGATCAGCTCCATGCCCTTTTCCAATCCCAGGGCAAAGCAGGTGGTGGAGAGTCCGTCCCCGTCCACCGACTTTTCGGAAATAATGGTCACGGACAGCAGGTTATTGTCCACAGGATAGCCCGTTTCCGTATCCAGGATGTGATGGTACAAAACCCCGTCGATGGTGAAATTCCTCTGGTCTATGCCGGAGGTCACCACGGAGAAATCATCGATCTCCACAACGGCAATCAGATCGTCGCGGGCGCCAAAGGGATACTGCAGGCCCACATTAAAAGAAGTCCCGTCCGGCTTATGGCCGACGCAGAGCACGTTGCCGCCCAGGTTGATGATGGCGCTCTCCACCCCTTCGCTGACCAGATATTCCTTAACCTGGTCGGCGATAAAGCCTTTGGCAATGGCCCCCAGGTCCACGCCGGATTCCGGATCCTCCAGGGTCACCGTATTGCCGTCCAGATGAAGCTTGGTATAATCCACATGCTTCACCGCCTCGGCCAGCACATCCGGGTCCGGGAGCGTCGGGTTTTCCGCCTTGAAATCCCAGAGGCTTGTAACCGGCTCCACGGTGATGTCAAAAACGCCGTCCGTCAGCCCGCTGTAATACAGACCGTATTCCAACAGCTCCCGCACATCGTCCTCCACTTCCACCGATCCGGTCTCGTTGAGCTCATAAATCTCCGTCCCCGGAAGGGTACGGCTCAGCCTGTCCTCATAGCTTTCGATGATTTCAAAGCAGTGGTGCAGGATCGAACGGTCCTCCGTGTCATACAGGGAAATCTGAATAAAGGTATCCAAATAATCCATCGAATATTCGGTAATCGGCGAATTTCCCGTATCTGCCGCCGTTTCCGCCTGCGTCTGCGCCGCGCTCTGGGTCTGCGTCGGTTCCTCCCCGCTGCAGCTGCTCCCTAAAACGGCCATGCACAGGCACAAAAGCAGGCAGAATATCCGCATCGTTTTTTTCTTCGTTTTATTCTTCGTTCTTTTCATCTTGTCTTCTCCTCATCCCAGTCATTCCACAACGAACACAGTACCACGACCAACGCTGTCTTGTCAAGAAATCTCACTTCTTTTTCACAATCTCCGCTGGGGCCGCAAAAAGATTCGGCAAAAATATTTTTTTCATTTTCCTGTTGACAAATAATCTCCTGCATGGTATAGTAAGCAACGTGCCAAGTGATTCGGTTCACGAAAGGCATCGATTATACGGCTCGTTGGTCAAGGGGTTAAGACGCCGCCCTCTCACGGCGGAAACATGGGTTCGATTCCCGTACGAGCTGCTCGATTAAGCGGTCAGATATTTTTTCTGGCCGCTCTTTTCTGATTTGTGTCCCTAAAAACTGCAAATTTTTTTAAAATTATCAGTTGACAAAAATCCAAAGCCGTGGTATCCTATTATGGCATCGAGGCGTGGCTCAGTTTGGTAGAGCGCCGTGTTCGGGACGCGGAGGTCGCAAGTTCGAATCTTGTCGCCTCGATCTTTACAAAATATTTTTTGATTCGGCTCGTTGGTCAAGGGGTTAAGACGCCGCCCTCTCACGGCGGAAACATGGGTTCGATTCCCGTACGAGCTGCTTTTTAAGGGATACAGGCTGCACGGCTTGTATCCCTTTTTTCTGTCCTATGATGTGTCCGATTATCTGCCCTGCCGCAAAGCCTGGCGGATTATCGTTCCTGCTGGGCAAGCTGGGCCTACCAGGTTATCTGGAATTTCTTCTCCGTTTTCTTAAGCGGGCGCTCTTCCAGCGTCATCCTCTCGATTCGGATCCAATCCTGGTCGTTGTGCAGTTCCCGGATCATCTGATCGATCCGCTCCGGCTGTCCCTGCACCTCCATCTCCACATGCTCATCCTGGTTGCATACCCAGCCGGTCAGCCCCAGCTTTTCCGCGATGGCGGACGCCGTAAAGCGAAAGCCCACTCCCTGCACCCGTCCGTAAAAGCAGTAAAAGCGGCGCACCGCTCCGGTCAAATCCCGGTCATCCAGCTTTTCCGCCTCTACCTCCCCCATCTCTTTCCCCTTCTTCGATCTGAAACGAAAAATCATGCGTCCTTCCCACCCTTTATTTATGGTTCTTTTCTTCCATGGCACGAATCTGCTCATACAGCCAGTCGTTGACCGGGGTAGGAACTCCGTTCTCCCGGCCGATTCGCCGAAGCGTCCCGGCAAAAAGCTCCACTTCCGTGGGCCGTCCGGCCAGTGTGTCCTGGCGCATCGACGGCATGCTTTCGGGCGTGAGCCGTTCCAGCACCCCCATCCAGGCCTGCAGCTCCTCCTCGCTTAAGAAAATCCCACGCGAGGCAGCCACAGCTCTTGCCTCTTCCATCGCCGCTATCATGGTTTCCCTGGCCTTTTTGTCCGCTGCAACGCCGCCGTAGGTCAGATCAAACACGGCCGAAATCTGATTGATTCCCGTATTGAACATCAGCTTATTCCACATATCATGCTCGATATGGTCCGACTCCCGGTAGCAGATCCCTGCTTCGTCGAAGAACCTCTCCAGAGCAAGCAGCTTTTCATCCCGCGCCCCGCCGAAATTCCCGATCACCAATACGCCCATGCTCTTATAAAAGCACTGGTTCCCCTTCTTGACGGAGTCCATCTCCTGGGCAATGCAGCCGATCACCCGAGCCGCCCCGTAAGCCTCCCCGATCCTCTCTTCGCTGACAACCCCATTGATCAGGGAGATGAAGATCGTATCCGGATGCACCAGTCCCCGTACCTCTTCAATGGCCTGCGCCAGCGCCATGAATTTGGTGGCAAAAATAATCAAATCCGCTTTTTCGCCTTCCTCTCCGGGGACGGCATAGCGAAAATCCTCCTTTTGGCCGTTGCAGTATATCCCCTCCGCCTGGTAGCGGGCCGCCCGGTCCGCATCCGCGGCAAAAACCACGCGGTCGCGGCCCAGCCTGCGGCTTATATGGCTGCCAAACATTACGCCAAGGGCCCCCGCCCCTACAATCGCCGTATTTCTTATTTCCATCTTCTCCTCCTATCCGCTACCGTATCGATTTTCCTATCCGTCCTGCTGCCCTTCCTTTACCGGCTCAAAACGCGGCGGACTCTTTTCGCCACCTCGCCGCCCAGCAGACCGATCAGCAGGCCCGTCACCGTTCCGCTGACCGCCAGAACAGGAATATATCCCATGACGCCTGCGTTTTCCAGTACCAGGGCCGCCATTAAAATCTGCCCCACATTGTGGAAAATCCCGCCGGCAATGCTGACCGTGACCATCGAAAATTTACCCGTCAGCTTCAGAAGCAGCATGACAATATAGCTGAGTAGGCCGCCGCTGAGGCTGTAAACCATCGACACCGTATTGCCGAAGGTGAGGCCCACCAGGAAAATGCGGATCAGCGACAGGATAAAGGCATCCCTTGCTCCCAGGGTATACAAAGCCACCATAACCACAATATTGGCCAGGCCAATCTTCATGCCCGGCACGAAAAAACTTACCGCCGCCACCGGAATCAGGGTCTCCACATAGCTGAGCACAAAGGCAAGGGCAATGAGAAGGCCGTAAAGGCAGAGACGTTTTACCA
Organism: uncultured Lachnospiraceae bacterium; assembly: GCA_944383835.1. Classification (GTDB taxonomy): domain Bacteria; phylum Bacillota; class Clostridia; order Lachnospirales; family Lachnospiraceae; genus RGIG7193. The sequence goes on from CALWRE010000098.1 coordinate 16,822, forward strand.
TCGCTTGATTGTTTTTGTTCTGGTTCATTTTTATCTTCTTTCCATTCACGAATAAGGCTGAGGCCAAAGGTTTTGGCCCCTATGATAAAAGGGCGCCTCAAAGGCTGCTTTCCAGCCCTCGAGACACCCTCCGATTATATCATATCCTTACTTTTTGCGCAACGGCTTATCGGAAACTCAGGCTGCGCTCAGATTACCGTCAGCATCATCGTCAGAAAGCCCAAGGAGATCATCTCCACCGGCAGGCAGGCAAAATACTTGCCCGTGCAGGAGAAAACGAGCTTGCCTCTGACGCTGATGAGCAGAACCACGGCGATTACCGCAGCAACCACGGCGCTCACGCTGGCCCCTGCCACAGCGGACATCACCGCCACCGGTACGGCCACCCACAGAGATTCGCATTTCATCTCCTTTTTAAGGATGGCATTAACGGCCGCGATACCCAGGCCGCCGAAAATCAGGCCAAAATAAGTGCTCAGATAAGAGCCGCTGATGAGGCCGAAGCTGCCGATCTCATATCCAAAGACAGCGCCGCCGCCCAGAACCTCGCGGACCACGGCAACAATGGCCATGACGACCAGGGCCACATAATTCTGCTTCAGGAGCTCGCCGGTGGAGGCAGGCTCCACCCCATCCATCACATGCTTGCCGATCAAGACGGCCACCAGGGCCGCTCCTGCATAATCGCTGTAATCGCCGGCCCCCAGTCCCGTGTAGGACAGGGAGAAATACAGGGCGGCAAAGGCAGCTACGACAGCAATCACAGCGCCCACCGTCTTACCGGCCAGCCCAGCCAGAACATCCCCCAGGATTGTAGCCGCCACGATAACGGCAGCCGCTACGAGGGCAAGCTCCAAACCGGTCGTATACAAGACAAACGCCAAGGCGAATGCCTCCAAAGAATAACGTACTTTCATTGCATCCACCCTCCTTTAATTGCCAGCGGCCTGATCCAGGCAGGACTGGGCCGCAGCGATCGCCGCATTGCTGCTGTAGGTTGCCGAACTAACCACGTCCGTGGGAACAGCCTGGTTCTCCAGGATCGAAGCCTGGATCTGCTCCAGGGCAGCTCCGCCGATGGACGGCGTCTCATCGGGACCTTCGATCACCACATCCGTGATCGTACCGTCATCGGCAATGGTCATCGTAACCGTCACATCGCCCATATAGCCCTTCTCGGTAGCCGTATAGGTCTGCCCGCCTGCCGCAGAGCCGCCGGCACCGCCGCCTGCAACCGCCTGGTCAAAGCAGGACTGGGCCGCCGCGATCACTGCGCCGCTGGTGATGCTGGCGCCGCTGACCACATCGGCAGGCACCGCCTGGTTCTCCAGGATCGAAGCCTGCAGCTCGGTGATGGCATTGCCGCCAAACTCCGGCGTCTCTCCAGGTCCGTCTATCGTTACATCGGTGATCGTACCATCCTCGCCAAAGGTGATCGACACCGTCACATCGCCGTTAAAGCCGGCTTCCGTCGCGGTATAAGTACCTGCTGTAAAGCCTCCTTCGCTGCCGCCTTCCGGCGTTTCCCCAGCCAGGGCAGCGGTGCCGCCGGCAAATCTCACGCCAAACACAGCTGCAAGGGCCACAACCACAGAGAGGATCAGAGCCGCGAAGCCGTTTGATTTTTTCTCGTTCATCTTAACTCCTCCTCTTACTGAATTCCATATACATGGGGCTTCTTGTCAATCTTGTCCACAAAGTAAGCCAGGCAGTTGGCAATCAGAATACCGAAGCAGACGCCCTCAGGATAGGGGCTGTACTGACGCACCAGGATTGTGATTACCGCTGCCACAAGGGCGTAGAGAACCTTGCCCTTCTTGCTGACAAAGACGTAGTCGGTCAGCATGAACAGGCCGCCCAGGAACAGGCCGCCGCCAAAGAAGCTGGCCGCGAAATTGCCGCCGTTTAAGATGCCGCTGACTGCTCCCACCACGGCAATGTAAACCACGGCTGCCAGCACGTTGACTTCTTTCTTATAAGCCAGATACAGGAAACCAATCAGAAGGAAGAGAACGCTGGTCTCGCCCAGGGCACCGGGAATGTTTCCGATGATCATATCCCATACGCTGTAAGCTACCTCGCTGCCGCTCTTCACCGCGCTGAGCACAGTGGGAGAAGCCACCGTGTCAACGGCGCCGGGGGCCGCATAGCTCATCATCTGGGTCGGATATACCAGCATCGTAAACAGCCTGCCCATCAGGGCCGGATTTACTACGTTGCTGCCAATGCCGCCAAATACCTGCTTTACAACGATGATGGCGAACACATCGGCGATCATTACCACCCATACGGGGGTGGTGGAAGACATATTGAAGGCAATCAGAATACCGGTCACAGCGGCGCTCAGATCGCCTACCGTCAGCTGCTCCTTGCGGATCAGCTGCCAGATTCCCTCCGCCGCCATGCAGGTAACCACAGAGACTGCCGTAAGCAGCAGGGAATTCACTCCAAAAATCACAATCGAATAGATAAGAGCCGGCAGCAGGGCAATGCACACGTCCAGCATGATTTTCTGTGTGGTTTTGGGAGTTCTCAAATTCGGGTTGATATGAAGCTCAGCCATTATTTCTTCCCCCTTTCACGAATCATTGCTTTTACGGCGTCACGTGCCTTGGTATTATAATAGGTAAGCTCGCGCTTAGCCGGCCAGGTGTAGGAACAGCAGCCGCAGGCGATGCACTCCGTCGCATGAAGGGCCTCGCACAGGGCCAGATTGCCGGCGCGGTAAGCGTGGTCAATCTTGAAAGGCGAGAGGCCTGCCGGACATGCCAACGCACAGCCGCCGCAGCGGATGCAGGGAGACTCTACAATGTGATCGTTCTCCAGCACCAGAAGGCCGCCGTTTACCTTGGTGACGCACTGGGTAATATCGTCACCGGTCATATTGCTGCCAATGCAGGGACCGGTCATCGGACCGCCCAGGATTACTTTATTGTTCTTCTCCGCGATGCCGCCGGCCAGGGCCACCAGCTCGCGAATCGGGGTGCCCAGGGGAACCAGGAAGTTCTTCGGATCCTTCACCAGGCCGGTGACGGTGATGCAGCGGGTAATGGACGGAATACCGGCAAAGACCATATCGCCCATCGCCTTGGCACTCTGTACATTGGACACGATGCAGCCGGCGTCGGCAGGCAGGCCGCCGGCGGGAATCTCTCTGCCGGTCACAGCCAGGATCAGCTGACGCTCGCCGCCCTGGGGATATTTGGTCGGCAGGACCTTCACCTCAAAGGGAACGTCGCAGCCTGCCAGCAGGCTGTTCAGATGATCCGCCACATCCTGCTTGTTATCCTCCATGCAGATATAGCCCTTCTTGGCGCCTCCGGCCTTCACCATGGCGTTGACGCCATTTAAGAATTCCCAGCTGTACTCCAGCATCATCCGATGGTCGCAGGTCAGATAGGGCTCACACTCCGCCGCATTGATCAGAACATATTCAATGGGCTTATTGGGCTTGTACTTTACGTGAGTCGGGAAACCCGCTCCGCCCATACCGGTGATGCCGCCCTCTTCCATCAGGCTGATCAGCTGCTCCTTCGTATAGGGAGAAAGGTCTGCCAGCTGGTGACGGTAAGGAAGGTCCTCGACCGGGGGCTGCTCCTCATCTGCTTCAATTACGCAGACCGGCACTTCCTTCGCCCCGTTCTGAATCTTCTTGATCTCTTTCACCGTGCCGCTGACACTGGCATGGAGCTTGACCGCAAAGAAGTTGGCCGGAGAACCGATCAGCTGTCCCCTGTCCACATGGTCTCCCTCTTTGACCAGCAATTCACACAGGCTGGGTCCGGTCTGAGCCATAGAAATCTCTACCACTTTTGGCGTGTATTCCACAATCGGCTTGTCCTTGCTGAGAGCCTTGTCCGAGCCGTCCGTGGGATGTACACCGCCATGAAAAACGGTATAATCTTGATTCTTCATCTCACTTAATCCTTTCGTTTAGAATTCAAACACACATACAGATGATATACTACCATCGCTTCCGCAATTTGTAAAGATTTTTTTGTGAAAGCCCGGACGGCGGCGGTGCGGACTGCGTGCTTGCACGCGGGGACGCGCCGACATCGGACGGCAAGGGAAAACGAGTGCGCAGGCGTAGCCGAAGCACGAGTTGTCCCGGCAGATGGGGCGCATCCCATGCGCACCATCTGGCTTTCACAAAATAACTCGGCGGAAAGCCCGGACGGGTGAATCCCGGACGGGCAAGGGAAAACGAGTGCGCAGGCATAGCCGGAGCACGAGTTGTCCCGGCAGATGGGGCCAAGGAAATACGGCGCAGGAGAACGTTTCCGCTCCCCGCGCCGTCTTTTTTCTTCCTATTTATCCTTGGCTTGCCTGCTCCACGCAGTCCGTCAAAGCTTCGCGCACCGCATCACTGGTGTGCGTCGCTCCGCTGTAAACATCCACCGGGATCACCTGATCCGAGAGGATTACCTCCTGCATCTGAGTAATAGCGTCCGCTCCGAAGCCAGGGGTCTCGCCGGGGCCGTCAATGGTCACATCGGTGATGCTCCCATCGTCGCCCACCGTGATGGTCACAGTCACATCTCCGTTGAAACCGGCAGCCGAGGCGGTATAGGTTCCCGCCGTCAGCCCGCTGATCGGCTCGCCGGCGCTTTCGCCCGTGCTTTCGCCGGGCTCTTCCGTTGAAGCCTCAGTGACCTCCGGAATCTCCGCCGGAGTCAGCCCCGCCTGGGTCATGCAGTCTGCCACCGCCTCCATAATGGCACGGCTGGCATAGGTGGCTCCGCTGACCACATCCACATCTACGTTCTGCTTCTCTACGATGGCCGCCGGAATCTGCTCCAATGCCGTTCCCGCAATCTCCGGCGTCTCCTGGGAATCCACCACCTGCACAGAGGTAATTGTCCCATCCTTTATCGAAACCTGTACGGTAACGTCCCCCACATAGCCGCGGGCCGTCGCCGTATACACTTCTGCTTTGGGTTTTACCAGCACCACAATGACGGCCACGACGATCATAACCGCAAAGAGAACCAGGCACTTGTAGGCACTGAGGAAACCCTGTTTCTTCTCATCCATGTCGCACACTCCCCTCTTACCGAATCACCTTCACCGGGCATTTTTCCTTGCAGGTGCCGCAGTTCGTGCATTTCTCATAGTCAATGACAGCCAGGTTGTCCTCCACGGCGATCGCGCCCTCGGGACAGTTCTTCGCGCACATGCCGCAGGCAATGCAGCCAACCTTGCAGACTGCGCGGACTTCCTTGCCCGTGTCGTGATTGCTGCAGGCCACCATATGCTCCTTGGATTCGGGGACAAGCTCGATGATCTTCTTCGGGCACTTGGCCGCGCAGGCCCCGCAGCCCACGCATTTCTCCCGGTCGACCACGGCTACGCCGTTTACCACATGGATTGCGTCAAAGGCGCAGGCCTTCTCGCAGAGGCCGCAGGCAATGCAGCCGTACTGGCAGATCTTGCGGCCCTTTTCGTTGAGCACTGCCGTATCGTTGTCGCCCTTGCATTTCACAAAGGCCTTCTTGCCTTCCGAAGCAGGCACCTCGGCGGCGTCCACTCCCATCACTTCGGCGATCTTCGCCGCGACGGCCGCTCCGCCCACGGGGCAGGCATTGACCGGGGCTTCGCCCTTAAAGATGGCCTCGGCGAGGCCATCGCAGCCGGGATAACCGCAGCCGCCGCAGTTGTTGCCAGGCAGGCAGGCACGGATGGCCTGCTGCTTTTCGTCCACATCCACGCGGAAGATATGGCCGGTCACGCCCAGAAGCAGGCCGATCACCAGGCCGACGCCTCCCACCATCAGAGTGGCATAAATTACATTTTGAACACTGATTGCTAGTACAATTCCTGTAACAGACATGGCTCCTCCTCCTTAAATGCTCAGATTGGCAAAGCCGTAGAAGGCGATTGCCATCAGGCAGGCCGTGATCATAACGATAGGAGAACCCTTAAAAGGAGCCGGCACATCGTTGGCCGCATTTCTCTCACGGATACCGGCCAGGATTACAATGGCGATCAGATAGCCGGCGGCCGTTCCGAAGCCGCAGGCGATGCTCTGCCAGAAATCATAGTTATTCTGCACATTCTGCAAAGCTACGCCCAGCACGGCACAGTTGGTAGTAATCAGGGGCAGGTAGACGCCCAGGGCCCGGTACAGGGCGGGCACATATTTCTTAAAGAAAGATTCTACGATCTGCACCAGGCAGGCGATAACCAGGATGAACACGATGGTATCCAGGTATTCAAGCCCCAGGGCAACCAGAATCTGATACAGGCCGTAGGCCACCGCGGAGGCCACCGTGATAACGAAGACCACGGCCCCGCCCATGCCTAAGGCTACGTCCGTCTTGGTAGAAACGCCCAGGAAAGAGCAGATGCCCAAGAACTGGCTCAGAACCACGTTGCTCAAAAGAGCGGCGGTAATCACAATAATAATCAATTCCTGCATGACCTATCTCCTCCCTCACTGGCATCCGCCGCCGCAGGACTCGCAGTCGCTGGCACAGCCTTTTTCTTCGGCGCCGTTCAGTCCGTTGGTCGCGGATTTCATCTTGAACTTGTTCTGCAGAGCCGCCAGCATGGCCAGCACCAGGAAGGCTCCCGGCGCTCTGGTGATGATGGCGATGGGCTCGAATACGCTGCTGGCCTCGTAAATCTGAATGCCGAACACCGTGCCGGCTCCCAGGAATTCACGGATCAGGCCGATGACCACCAGGGCAATGGTAAAGC
>CALWRE010000099.1 GCA_944383835.1 uncultured Lachnospiraceae bacterium
GAGGGAGGGTTACTTACACCAGATGGTGCGGCCGGGCTACCTACCGGCTCTGTAAGGGATTTTCTCTTACGTTGCGTTTTTATCTTTGCTCCTTGATTTTAGCATACCATTAGCAATTTTGCCACAAGAAATAAAGGACACAGCTGCCGCTTTCCTGCCACCCCTACCATAACGGCATTTTTTTAATTCAATGATAATTGGAATATTTAAAAAACGCCGGCCGCATCGGCAAGATGCAGCTGGCGTTTTGACTATTTGCTCTCTATAAAATTTTTCCCTTGTCTTACTGCAGCATGGAGGCGTCTACCTCCGTATACTCGGAGGCATCCGGCACTTCTACCGTTACGGCCTGGCCCGGATTGTTGTAGGTAACGCTCATCTGAACTTCAAAGTTCACCGGCGTCCCCTCCACATCCATGGTGCCGGCCATAGTCATGCCGTTGACGGTCACATAGCCATCCTCGTTGACCGTCATGGTTCCTGTCACGGAATCATAGGTCATTCCGCTTTCCTCACCCATGCTGCCCAGGCCCATGCTCTCCAGCATAGACATATACTCCTCTACCGCACCGGCCTCGCCCAGCTTGGCGACATCCACCGTGTATGTAAGGGTGCGGAGGCCATCGCTTTCCTCCATGGTCAAATCCGTCATGAGTTCCTCATCCAGTTCCTGCATCACGGAAACCTGGCTCAGCGCATCCTCCATGGGCATCGCGTATTTCATCTTCTGTCCCATCAGATCCATCATGTAATATCCATCCGCATAATAGGTCTGCACTTCCATGCTCATTCCCATCACACCGATATCCATCAGCATATCCATCTTCATCGTTTCCGAATTCAGATCCTGCACCTTCATCGCAGCTCCCAAGGTAAGATCCATGCTCGTGGTCTCATCGGACATGGTCATCGTCATGTCCATGTCGGCGTCCAGGCTGGTCGATGCGCTCATATTCTCCATCGCCTGAGCATACACCTCTTGCGGCGTAGGCTCGCTGCTGCAGGCAGTCAGGCTTAGCATCATCGCAAGAGCCAGAACCATTCCCAACATTCGTTTTACCCTTTTCATCTTTTCTATCCTCCTTCTTCAGCCTTTTGGCTGATTATATGGGGACTAGTCCCCTTTTTATCGCCAGGACAGTTCTTTTCTGCCCATGAGCTTCTTTTAAAACCTGGTTCCCGGTCTGTAGCAGTACCGCGGCTTTACCACTGTCTCCCTTACAATCCGAAAAGTCTCCTGCATCCCTTTATCCGCCAGGAGTTTCAGCATATACCGAAGGAAGGCTGCCGTGTCCGGATGAATGGTTACGTAGGCCGCATTGCGGTCATAGTATTCCAGTGCGCTTTCATCCCGGTATTCTTCCTTCATATAGACCTTGCAGGCGGCAATCCGGTCACAGAACATTTCCACCACATACCGGGTGGGCATCGGCATTCCCACCAAAGTGCCGTCCCCCTTTCCCCGGATATCGATCCAATATTCAAAATGATGCTTGTTGCGCCCCTTGTGATGGAGCCAGGCCGCCGAATAGCCCAGAGCGTCCCGCTCCGCTGAATTGGGGCTTTTAAATCCTTGGTAATATCGGATCCCCGTGATAAACTCCGTCGGGGAATATTTGGAAAGGTCGTGCAGCAGCCCCTGCTTATACAATCCCACTTGAAAACAATACCGCATCACCAACAGTTTATGATGGGTTATGGTCAGAAAATGATGCCAGGCATTGTAGAGATAGCCGTGGGCCGCCGTTTTGCATCCTCTTTCGCATCCGCCGGACGCAGTCCCTCCTACAGCATTGTGCATACGCAATCTTCCCGCCTTTCTACTCGCTCACCATATAGCTGCCCTGGGCCGTTACCGCTGTTTTGCCGTCGCTTCTGCGCCGTCCCTCCGCCTTAACAAAGCAGACGCGGCGCCCGCTGTGCACCACCTGGGCCGTGACCTCCAGCACATCGCCGGCAAACACCGGCTTAATATAGTTGATATCCATACTGATGGTCGGCGTAAAAAGGCAGTCGCTGAAATAGTGGGAGGCCAGCCCCATCACGGAATCCACCGCTGTGGCAATCATTCCGCCGTGCATCGTATTCCCTGGGTTCAGTTCCCAGTCTTCCACCGGAAAGCCCATGGTAAGGCTTTTCTGCGCCTCACAGCAATCCACATATTTTATATGCATTAGGCCGATGATCCTGGAACTGCCGCCGAAGTCGTTTACCCCCGTCTCCACATCCCGGAAGCACAATTCCATCATCCGTTGGCGCTCCTGTCCATCCGCATCCGGCGCAAGAGTCTGCTTTCTCGGGAAAAAAGTCTTTTTCTCATCCATGATTTTCGTCCCCGCCTTCTGCCGTACTCTTCCGGCGGCTGCGCTCCAGAATCGCCTTCACTTCTTCGGGAGAAAATTCATAGTTTGTATTGCAGAAATGGCAGTTCACCTCGACAGGCTTATCCCCCTGGGCAAGCTCCGTCAGGTCCTTTTCGCCCAGGCTCACAATGGCCTTCTCCACCCTCTCCTTGCTGCAGTCGCAGTGGAAACGAGCAGGCATCTTTTCCAGGACCGTCAGGCCAAAGTCCCCCAAAAGCTCTGCCAAAATATCCTCTGGCGTCATTCCTCTGTCCAGCATGTCGGTAACAGAGGTCACATGGGAAAGTTTCTCTTCCAGCCTGTCGATTACCTCGTCCTTCGTATCCGGCAGAAGCTGAATGATAAAGCCTCCTGCCTGCTTTACCGTATTATTGCGGTTCATCAGCACGCCCAGACCCACAGACGAGGGCGTCTGCTCGCTGGTAGCATAGTAGTAGGTCAGATCCTCTGCGATCTCCCCGCTGACCAAGGCGATCTGCCCCACATAGGGCTCCTTCATCCCAATATCCCGGATCACCTGCAGCATACCGGCCCCGATGGAGCCGGACACGTCGAGTTTTCCCTGGGCATTGGCATGGAGCAGAACCTCCGGGTTGTATACATATCCCTTGACGTCGGCATGGGAATTCGCTGTGACCACAATGCCGCCGATGGGGCCGCTGCCCTCGATCTTTAAGGTCAGGACATCACCGTCCCCTTTCATCATGCTGCCCATCATCGCCCCTGCCGTCAGCAGGCGCCCCAGGGCTGCCGTCGCCACAGGGCTCGTATTGTGAGCTGCCCTGGCATACTCCACCAGGTTTCTCGTCGTAGCGGCATAGGCCCGGATCTGATCGTCGGCTGCAACCGCCTTTACAATATAATCGTCCGCAAGACTATTTTCCTTAAGGTTGTTTTCCATAGGATTATTTTCCATATGATTCGTTTCCATGTGATTCGTGCATTTCCTTTCTATTCTTTCCCTGCTCCCGCAGGACGACGGTGATTCTCTCACTGTCCTCCCGCACCGGCTCTCTGGTATAACCGCCGTAAGCCGCCTCGAAGCGCAGGCCGCCGGCGCTGGCCGCAGCCTTAATCGCATCCAGGCTGTAGCTGCGCTGGTAGTGGGTCTCCGAAAAGCGGCGGTAGAGCCCGCCCTTTTCCCGGATAAACAGGGTCAGATCGTATTCGTTGATTTTGTCCTCCGGGTCATAAAAATTTTCCCAGATAAAGCTGCCTTCCTCCCGCACCTCGGCAAAGGTTCGGTCTCCCAGCAGCGTCTCATATTTCCAGGGCGTGTTCATATCAAAGATAAATACGCCTCCCGGATCCAGATAATTATTGACCAGGCGAAACACCTCCGCAAGGTCCTCGGGCTCCGTAATATAATTCAGGCAGTCGCATACGCTCACCGCCGCAGCCACCGTCCCATACAGCTCGAAGCTTCGCATATCCTGGCACAGATAGAGGATGGAATCCTCCTCCCGCCTCTTCTGTGCGGCGATCTCCAGCATTTCTTCCGAGCCATCCACCCCGATCATATCAAAGCCTCGATCCGCCAGCAGTCTGGTCATACTGCCGGTCCCGCAGCCCAGATCCAGAAGGATGCCTCCCCGGACGCCATATTCCGCCAGCAGGGAAACCAGATAAGCCGCCCATTCTTCATAGGGTACATTGTCCTGAAACAGGTCGTAAACCTGCGCAAAGCTGGTGTATGCTTCCATGCTTGTCTCCTTCTTCGTATCTGCTCTCACGGGCTTCCGCCCTATCCGCAGCTACTCATCCGAGAACTGGCTCATGCCTTCGGCATGGCCGTTCTCTCCTTCGTATCTGCGCGCACGGCTCAATGCTTACGTGCACATTATACCATTGAAAGGGGGGTTCGTCATTTACTTTTTTATGCTGCAATCCCTCGCGATCATTTTTTGATTTCTTTTCCGCAGTGGGGGCAGTATTTCCCTTCCTGCAATCTTATTTTTTCGCAGTAGGGGCATCTGCCGTCAAACAGTTTGTAAATTGGGCCGCCCACTATGACGATTACCCAGCAGACAATTCCAATATAAATTCCCGCCTGGATTTCATAATTGCCATTTAACAGGGACAGTCCCACAATGCCCCAATCCATAAAAAACACGATAACGGCGATAATCCATATCGCGGTCAGCATTTTCTTCATACAGGCTCCTTCCCAACCTCCAGGTTATTTAACGCAGTATGCTATCATTATACCGTTCCTTTCACCTAGAATCAACCCTTTACTCGTTGTCCCTTTAAGCTTTCTTTAAGCTTCCTTTAAGCTTCGCGGCGTTGAAATCTCCATGGGCATTATACGCCTTCATCCGCTTTTGGAGCTGCATTCGCTTTCAAATATGATATTTTCTGCGAAACTCAGTTTTTGCTTTTGTGACATAACAATACTCCCTCCAGGAGAGACAGGGTTTTATTTTAATGTCTCTCCTAGAGGGAGCATATCACGGATGCACCGTTCATCTTGACCGTTGAATGGCTCGGCTGGCTTTGCTAATTTAACTTTCTTTGCTTGGCCGTATTGCTAAGTCAGACACATCGATATTGTCTGGCTGCGAAATGGCATATAATACCGCATTTGCAATTACACGCGGGTCCAAACCCACATTTTTATAAAATTTTTCCACCATAGTTTTTGTTTCAGACGGCGCAATCGTATTGAGCAATTCGGTTTTAATTGCGCCCGGATAAATGGTTGTTGTACGGATATTTGTACCCTCCATGACTGCTTCCGTTCGGAATGAATCCAACATCGCCCGGACAAAGTGCTTTGTACCCGAATAAACAGCATTTCCGGGAACTGATTTTGTTCCGGCAATAGAAGAAGTTACAATGATATGTCCGCTTTTTTGAGCAATAAATTCGGGCAGCACAGCCGCCATTGAAAACAAAACACCTTTAACATTGATGTCTACCATGCTTATCCAATCTGCTACTTTTAATTCAGACATATTCCCGCCCGGCATTGTCCCGGCGTTAGCAAAAAGCACATCCACTTTCCCAAATTTCTCTTTGGCTAATGCGATTAACGCTTTCATATCTTCCGCATTTGATACATCGGATTTCAGATATATTGCATTTTCGCCAATAGTTGAAGCCAATTTCTGAAGCCGTTCCTCTCGTCTTGCACTAAGGACGACTTTTGCACCATTGTCTGCAAGAATTTTCGCCGTTGCTTCCCCTATTCCAGATGAAGCACCTGTAATTACAATTACCTTATTTTCAACACCCTGCATTTTTTATTCCTCCAATCAGCACGCTTACATACTTGCTTTTTGTTTATAGTATAATCAGAAATCCGTTGACTGTAAAATACCAATCAGGTATCATGGTATAAACAGAATTTATACCTTTGCAAAGGAGCATTCCCATGATAGAAATATTTTTGCTGGAGCAATTTGTAGCATTTGCCAAAAGCGGAACACTATCCCGTGCAGCAATGGACCTGCATATTTCCCAACCCGCCCTTAGCCGGTCGATGAAAAAAATAGAAGATGAATTTGGCGTTTCTCTGTTCAATCGGGAAAAAAGCAAAATCACATTAAACGATACCGGGAAAATCGCTGCTCAATATGCTGAAAAGGTTTTAGAAGCCGACAGGGAAATGCTTGAAAAGACAATAGCATTTGAAAGAAGCAGACGAACGATCATTTTAGGTTCCTGTGCTTTTCTCCCAGCGAATGAACTTATCCCAATAATTCAAGAACATTTCTGTAAAATGGCGATTACCGCAGAAGTCGCCAGCGACGACAAACTTATATCCGGTTTAAAAAAGCGCCTTTATCATCTTGTAATTTTGCACCGCTTGCCTACTGATAGCGATATATATTGTCGCGAATTTATAGATGAACAACTGGCAATTACACTTCCCTCAAATCACTTTCTCGCAGCGAAAGAAACGATTTCATTTCACGATTTGGACGGAATTAGTATTTTGGCTCATGGCGGCTCTGGATTTTGGCTTGAAATATGCAAAGAACATCTATCAAACACAAAATTATTGGTGCAAGACAATATGGATACATTAAGTGAGATTGTTGACGCATCCTCACTGCCTGTGTTCAACTCGAATAGGGCAGTGAGACCTCGTGATATGACTGCTGGACGGGTAACCATTCCTCTTTCTGACGCTTCGGCCCATATCACATATTATCTTGCCTGCCTAAATTCAGAAAAAGGAAGATACAGTACGATTTTCAATGCTATAAGCGCTAACAATTTCAAAAAAGATACGAAATAATGGGCTGTTTTATTATGGAACGAGATTACGGGAAAAAAATTGATTCTCTTAAGGAACAGATGGAAAGCCTTCAAAGCATCCGGACAGCCGCCTCAGTGAGATGATGGAGGAATTGTGCTATAAAACCGAGGCAAAAGATGTGAGCGGGCTTGTGACTTACCTGGGGGTGTATAATTCCGGCGGACGGCAGTCTAACTGGATCCGAAATGCCGTTCCCGCCGATGAACTGCTCTCCCTGATCGAAAGCGGCGTCGCAGGTAAGGTGCTGGCCTGCATCGGAAACGCAAAACGCCTTGCGATACTGCTGGAGATACTTCGCGGGCCTAAAACGGTGGCAATGCTCGTGGAGAAATGCGGCTTTGGTTCGACCGGGCAGGTATATCATCATATGAAGCCGCTGATAGCCGCTGATGTGATCGCGGAAGATGAGCAGCAGAAAGGCGTTTATGTGATCCAGCCCCACAAAGTGCAGGGAATCATCATGCTGCTGGCAGGCATCAGCGATATGGTGGACGAAACCTACACGCAGGGAGCATGGGAAAATCCTGAAGAAGAATAAAGCCTTGCATAGAACCTTGCAGAATTTGCGGGGATAGCGGATCGTATGCTGTCCCCGCATTTCTCTTGCTTGATTTTGAATATATTTATAGTTAAGACTTGACTGTCGCTAATACGTGTGGTATATTTATATCATAAAGAGCGAAATACACCACATCATAACAGGAGGATAGTCTATGAAATCAAAACGCTATTTATATGGACTTATGGGCTTGCTCTCTCTATTAGGTTTTATTGGTATTTTCACAGAATCAACGTATTTTCTTGCTTTCTTCGCCTTTGCAGTTGATTTTGAATTTTTCTTCATCAAATCAGATGAAATGGTGGAGGAATACATGAATAAGTCAGCTTCACGCGCATTTTATTGCGGAATGATTTCCGTGGCGCTTGTTTCCTTTATCTGTTTCTTTGCTGGGTTCAAAGAAGAAAAAGAGGCGCTTATAATAGGTCTTGCATCCGGATGGGCGGCATCCGTTATAATCTATGCTTTATCTGCTGCTTACTACGGCTTCAAAGAAAAATGGGGGCTGGAAAATGATAAAGAATAGAATTAAGGAGTATCGAGCCAAGTATGATATGAAGCAAGAAGATTTGGCAAAGTTAGTGGGCGTTCGCAGAGAAACCATAGGGAATCTGGAAAAGGGCAGATATAATCCATCGCTGGTATTAGCGTGGAATATAGCAAAAGTTTTCAATGTTTCAATCGAAGATATTTTTACTGTAGAGAATTAAACATCAGCCGCCGCATATGACTGTCGAAGGTTGATTTGAATTTATAGACGATTTCCAATTGATTGGAGGAAGAAAAATGAAATGTCCTTATTGTGGTAAAGAAGAATTTGTGATTGGGAAACAAGGTGTTGCTTATGCAGGAATTACCGTGTCCGCCCTAAAAAGTCGGGCTGTTTACCATGAAATTTGCGTGAACTGCGGCACGATTGTCCGGTCATATGTTAAGAACCCCGAAAAACTACGTAAAAGCTAAATAGGAACATACGCGTTTGCAGGCGAGCCGCTCTTTTCCGCCCTTTAGGAGGCTCTCATAACAGAGCCTCCTGCTCGACAACTCGCCGGTCGGCGGCCAGACGGGCAGCCAACTCGCCCAGCTGGGGATCCGTGCTGAGGGCGGCAAGCTTTCCGGCCATGGATTCGGAGATTTCCTCGGTCAGTTTTCTGGCCAGGCAGTCTTTATAGGTCGCGATATCCATCCGGCAGGGCGTAAGCGCGGGAAAGACCTTTTCCCGCAGGTGACGGTAAATGCAGATTCCGCCGTAATCCAAATCCCCGCTGTGTTCATAGCGCACCGGATCGCCCTGGTTCTGGAGGATCCGAACCAGTTCCGTCAGGAAAGCTCTCTCACGGGGAGAAAGATAGCCGTGGGTAAAGACCACCAGTTTCCCTTCCTCCATCGGTTCCGCCATAAAATTGGCCTTGTTCTCGATGGTCAGGATGCGGCGGATCGTCTGCCTTTCGCACAAGCGGGCGCTGCGGATCGTCGGCTCGTTGAGCACCAGCCCATAGGGATAATCGGCTGTGTCCAGGCATTTCCCAGCCAGTTCCATGCACAGAGAGCCCTTGATGGTGAGTTCCTGAGAGTAGTTGTCAATATGCAAAAGGCGAAGAACGGCCCCATCGTCCATGGCTTCACTGTCCGCGTCCGCCTCCGGGTGCAGGCGGCGGGCCATACCGACGACGGTCTTTTCATAGTTTTCGTGAAACGCCTTGGAATTTCCCAGATAATGCTTGCTGAATACCCGCAGATACATCGGGACGCGGGGCGAATCCTCCTGGCTGAGACGTTCCAGTTCATCCAGTCCCCGCAGGCAGCAGCAGACCTTTTCCCGGTGGGCCCAGTCCGAAGCGGCAAATACCGTTCCTCTGGCAAGCTTTTCTTCCCACTCATCCAGCCCACGATTGATCCACGGCGTTGTGATCCCGTTTCGCCACTTGGCCAAATCGGCCTTCTGCCTCTCCCAGCGCACCCAGATCAGCTCGCGCCCGGCCAGGCGGTAGACGCCCTCGATGTTTTCCATCCGATAGCGGATCCTGGCCGCGTCGTAGTTTCTCTCCCGCCAGTCGTCGTTTTTGAGAAAAATCAGTCCCTCCCGCTCCAGCAGGCCGATATCCTCTAATATCTCCTCCCGAAACCCTTTCAGATAGAGTTCGTCGTCGATCTCCATGCTCTTGCCGCCCGCAGGGAGATCCGGAAACCGTTTCCAGTTTTTCCAGTTTTTCGTCTCATAGTGCACCAATAGCTCCTGCAGCAGGATCATGCGTTGCCCTCCTCATGCCCTTCCAGCAGAGCCTTGAAATGCTCCCGCTCGAACTCCTGGATATAAATGCGGTTTTTGTCCGGGTTGGCAAAGACAAAGGTTTTGTTGACATTCTCCAGATAGTTCTGAATCTTGTCGTTGGTGGCGCTGATAATAGCCTGAAAGCCCAGGCTGCGGATCAGCTGGATGCAGCTGCCGACCTTTTCCGCGTCCATCTGGGAGAAGGCTTCGTCCAGAACCACCAGCCGCAGCGTATCGCGCCGGCGCACCCCTCTTTTTACATTCATGCGGTAGACCTGGGCAAAGCTGGCCAGCAATGCCACATACAGAGGATTCTGCCCCTCGCCGCCGGAGTTTTTCGACAGCATCCGGCTCAGCCTGGCCGGGGCCATTCCCTCCACCAGCTGCTCCATATCAAAGGAGAGGTAGGTCCGGTAGTCGGCGTATTTTTCCATATTCCGGCGTGCCTCTTCCAACTCCTTCTCCCCCGCCTCCTCCGGCGGGATAAAATATTCCAAAAGCTCCTGGATCAGATCACCGTAGCGGTTTTCGTGCTCCATCGTAAACAGGTTCATCTGATTTTCCATCCGCTCGGTCAGCTGGTTGGGATTGATATCCAGAGCCTCGTCCATAAACAGGTCGTAAAATCTTCCGTCCGCTCCCCGGTTCTTCGTGACGATGAAGCGGTAGCGGTCTTTTCCGAAATCCATCCGGGCCAGGATGCGGTTCATATCGTCCTTCTGCTGCATGGCCTCCTTGATGGCGCTGCGAATCTTGTAGACAAAGTCGTTTTTAAACTGATCCACGGCGATTTTCGCCAGTTCTCCGCTTTTTTCCACGAACTCCGGCAGCCGCTTCTCCGAAAGATCCGCCAGAAGGCTGTCGTAGGGCCCGTTCTCCCGGTCGGCCACCGGCAGCTCCCGGAAGGAGAAACGGCTCTGATGCCGGCCCCTGGCCGCGAGGAGCTGGTCGTAGCAGCTGTCCTGCTGCTCTCTGGCCCCATTTAAGGCAGAGGCAATCAGCCGCCGAATCCGGTCAAAGCTGTTTCCCTCCCACTTGGCAAGCAGCTTTTGGTACTCCTCCTCCCGCTCCGGCTGGGCGGTAAACTCCTTCTCCTTCTCCGAAAGCTCCGTCTCCTTGTCCGTTACCGCCTGGCTCTCCGAGCGAAGCCTGCTTTCCTTATCCAAAATGACAGCCCCGACGCTCTGCCGCTTCGTGGTGTTGGCCTCCATGGCCTCGTCGAGGAAGTCCTTGCGGGCCTTCCACTCCTCCACGTTCTGGCTGCGCAGTGCCTCCAGCTTCTCCTCCAGCTGCCGCTTTTCCTCCTCGCGGGCAGGAATCGAAAGGATGTCCTGCTGTTCCCGCAGGATCTGGTCAAAGTCCCGGCCAAGGGACTCCATCGCCAGCTTTTCCTCCAGGAAGTCCTTCAGTTCCCGCAGAGGGGCGATTTCCGACTGTTTGCGGGCAAGGTCGGCGCGGGCGATCTCCAGCTTCTTTTCGATGGAGCGCCGTCCGATGCAGGCCCATTCCCCGTAATTGCGGGGATTGATATGCTGCATGCTATACCCCTGGTAGAGCACGCACTCCGGCGTAATGCCGCTGCGCGACGCACGCAGTTCTTCCACATCCCGGCATTTCATCAGGCCACCCATCAGGTAGTCCACATAGGCCTCCGCATAGGG
>CALWRE010000100.1 GCA_944383835.1 uncultured Lachnospiraceae bacterium
CGGAAAGCCAGAGCCCGTACTATCCGCTCGGCGACAATAAACTCTCCTACGCCTTTGCGAAGGTCGAAAGCAAACTCGCTTCTCCGGAGGAGGCGCTGAAGCAGGCGGAGGAGGCGATCAATTACTCGATCCGGTCAACCGTCGAAGGAACCGCCTCGCTGCAGGAGGAGTACCGCGCCGCCTGCGAACGTCAGCGGCAGATCGACCACCGGAAAGCCGCCGGAGAGAAGATTCCGGCCGGCTGGATCCGAAATCCGTTCTACCGCAAATTCTACCGCGACAGGGGAATGCTGGCCGATCACTGACCGTCCGGCTCAATCCTGGGTGCGGAGGATCATCTGAATGGAAGTGCTGCCGTTGCTCGGCGCCGGAACCCGGTCCAGGTTCGCCAGCATCCGCTGAACCGATTCGTCCATGGAACGGTTTCCGCTGCGCCTGATGATCCGCGCATCGGTCACCCGGCCACCAGCATCAAAAAGATCGGCACTACGATGTAATTGACATTGATAAACAGGCCGCCCATAAAGGCCGTGCTGAAAAACTTGCGCCCGCGAAACTCAAAGCGGGACAGCACATAGGCGGCGGGCAGGGCCACCACCAGCAAAATCAGCAGGCCAAGCCCTGTGACCAGCACCGAATTGAACATATATTCTCCCATCCGGGCCTTATTCCAGGCGTCGATAAAGTTCTGGAAATAAAAGCCGGCGGGCAGGGACCAGGGATTGCCGTAAAACTCGCTGTTTTGCTTGATGGATGCCA
Organism: uncultured Lachnospiraceae bacterium; assembly: GCA_944383835.1. Classification (GTDB taxonomy): domain Bacteria; phylum Bacillota; class Clostridia; order Lachnospirales; family Lachnospiraceae; genus RGIG7193. Next base: position 760 of record CALWRE010000100.1, read on the forward strand.
TGAATACCCAGGCCACCGGCACAATGATCATGACGGCCAGGGTGATTAGCACCACATAGATAAACGCCTTATAAAGCCTTTCGGCAGACATTCCTTTTTTGTGTTCCATCGTCCGCCCTCCTTAAAATTCCAGAGTCCGGCGCTTCGTGACCGCATTGACCAGGGCCGACAGGCCGAAGGAAAACAGGAACACGACGACGCCTATGGCCATGCCGTACCCGTAGGTGGAATTGGTATAGGCCTGCTTGTACATATAGGACAGGACCACTTCCGACGCCCCGTTGGGCCCGCCGGAGGTCATGGCCTTTACAAACAGGAAGGCCATGTTAATCGTGCTGATGATAAAGAAGGTCAGGGTGGTCCGGATATTGGTCCAGATCAGAGGGATTGTGATCTGGAAAAACTGGGTGAGCCGTCCCGCCCCGTCCAGGCTGGCGCTCTCATAGAGGCTCTGCGGGATACTGGACATGGAGGCCATGTACATGACCATATAGTAGCCGATGGCCTGCCAGACCATGGCGATGATCAGGCTGACCATAACCATGGACTCGCCCTTCCAGAGGATCGACACCGTCTCCCCTTTGAGAAGGGAGAGCAGGCTGTTCAGCGTGCCGTTATTGGTGTCGTAGATCGCGCTGAAAATAGCGGAGATAACCACCACCGACAGAATATTGGGGATATAAAATATCACGCGGAAAAAATTCTGGCCCTTGATCTTCTCTCTGGTAAGAATCGCCGCAAACACCAAAGCGAGAGCAAAGGTCACAATTGTAACAACAACGATCAGAAGAATCGTGTTCTGCATCGAACGGATAAAATTCGTATCCTGCATCAGGCGGCTGAAATTCTCCCAGCCCACAAACTCCTCCGTGGGGGAATAGGCGCTTCGCCGGAACAGGGACATGCGAAACACATTGATCGTCGGAATAATCATAAACACGGTGAACAAAATCACCGCAGGGGCAGCGCACAGGAATATAAATACGCTGCGGCCCGAACGCTTTTTCATCCGTCAGCTCTCCTTTCATCCCGCCAAAGGCATGAACCTCTGCAGTTCCCCATACCCGGCGGCCTTTAAAAAAAACGGCGATGAGCAGTTTCCCACCGCCGTTTCCTCATTCACTTTTACCGGACGGAAAGCCATTCCGGCTTTCCATAAAGCTTACTGAATCAGGTTGGCCCGCATCTGATCGCTGGCCGCCTTGATCCCGTCGATCCAATCCTGTTCCGTTATGGTGCCGGCTACCAGGGAGTTCACCGGGTCAAACCACACGGTGCGCACGTCAAGGCCCTCAATAGGGCTGAACGCCGCGAAATTACCCATGGCCGCCTTGGCTCCATTGTCATAGATGGAATAGAACAGCTGATTGTCGCCGGTCAGTTTCTCGGAAATATTCAGCACCGGCTGAATGGCTCCGGCCGCCGCGAAGATCTCGCAGGCCACGTCGCTGTACAGGAAAGCGATGAACTGCTTGGCCTCGTCCTGATGCTCCGCACCGCTGGGGATCCAGGCCTGCTCGAACCAGGTATAGCTGTAGCGGTCTCCGCCTGTTTCCACAGCCGGCAGGGCGGTCATGCCCCACTCAAAGCCGTCGGCTCTGGGAGCCTCCGCCATCTCGCCCACGATCCAGGTGCCGTTGGGCATGAACAGGGCGCGGTTGTCCAGCACCAGCTGCTGGTTCTTCGTGAAATCCTGGTCGTTTGCCTGGGCAGGGGTGGTGGGCTCGGTGTACTGCGCAAGCCTTGCAACGATATCGAAGCAGGTCTGTGCCTCCGGCGTATCCCAGATGCCCTCGGCATAATTGGTGGCCTGGTCAAAGAACTCAGGGCCGCCTACCGTATACATCAGCGCATAGAAGAATGCGTCAAAATAACCGGTGGTCGGATAAGTGAACAGATAGATTCCCTCTTCCAGGGCCTGGTCGCCCAGCTCCCACATCTCATCCCAGGTGGTAGGAACCGTCCAGCCCTTCTCCTCAAACAGGCCGGCGTTATAGAACAGGCCGCAGGGCGAGTAGAACATCGGAGCCAGATAGGTCTTGCCATCCCCGTAAGGATTGGTCAGGGACGTCTCGGTGAAGCCGCCGGCGATCTTTTCGCTGACCTGCACGTCCTCTCCCGGAACGGTCATCGACAATACGTCGGTGATGTCCACAATATTCTGATCCTTGATAAAGGTCTCGGTCAGGGCCGCCTCACGGCCGGTAGCCAGATGGATCACGTCGGGATAACTCCCGGCCGCCATCGAAGCGCCGATCACATCCTCCAGGTTCCGGTCGGTGATAAGCTCCACCCCTATTCCTGTCTGCGCAGTAAAGGCGTCGCAGACCTGCGTCCACATGTCGCTGCCGTAAGCCGTCTCAATCGCCGCCACCGTAATCGTGACATCGGACTGAGCCGCCTCGGTTCCGTCTCCTCCCTCAGGAGCTGCGGTCTCCGCCGCATTGGTCTCTCCGTTTCCGGGGGCGCCTGTGGTCGCATCTCCTCCCGACGAACAGCCTGCCAGCATCATCATTGCCATAGCGGCCGCGAGAAGAACACTGAGAAATTTTTTCATTGTATTAACCTCCCTTTGTTTAGAATTTTACATTTCCCCGCTGTGTTTCCCTGTTGTCTGGCTTAAGTATAGCAATTCTGGCCCATCTTTCCAATTCCTTTGTTGCTGAAGATTTTATATATCTTGCTTCTTTTGAGTATTTTGCATTATGAATCCCCCATGTTTTCCCATGTTACTATACAGTTTTAACATTTGCATCCCGCCTGTTTTTCGTATCTTTTCTGCAAAATTACCATCCAAATCCGCCGTTTTTCCGTTGAACTCCCCCCCTGTAAAGCGGTATAATATTAAAGAAAACAGCAAGATACCATATTCCAAGTGCAATAATTATAAAATACCGCAAGGAGGAACCATGAGCACCAGCCGTTTTGCCTTTGATCCGCTGACTGTGAGTCCCATCGACCGCACGGTCACCCATCTTTCCTATATCAGCACGGCCCGCTACAGCAGCGAATGGAATTCGATGCTCCACACCCATCCCTGCGCCGAGGTCTTTTTCATCACCGGAGGAAAGGGAGACCTGGTTCTGGCGGACCGGCGGATACCGCTGCGTATTTACGACGCGATTATTGTCAATTCCAATGTGGAGCACACGGAAATCAGCTCCCTGGAAGATCCGCTTGAATACATCGTCATCGGAGTGGAAGGCCTGGAGGCTTTCTCCGGCGAGGAGGGAGGCGACGGCTTCTCCATCCTCCACCATCAGCCGGACGAAGGTTCCATGCTCTTTTATTTTCGCACCCTCTTAAAGGAAGTCGAAGCCAAGCTGCCCGGCTATGACACCGTATGCCAGGATCTCCTGGAGGTTCTCCTGCTGCAGCTGATGCGCCGCAGCAAATTTTCGCTGACCTTCCTGCCCACCTCCCGCAAATCCACTAAGGAGTGCGCCGTGGTCCGCCGCTACATTGAGAACCATTTCAAGGAGAACCTAACCCTGGAGCAGCTGGCTGCCGTCGCCCATGTCAATAAATACTATCTGGTCCACAGCTTCAGCCGGGAATACGGAACCTCCCCCATCAATTACCTCCTGTCCTGCCGCATTCGGGAGAGCGAGCATCTGCTGGCGGAGACCTCCCTCTCCCTCTCGCAGATTGCCGGTATGCTGGGGTTCTCCTCCCCCAGCTACTTCTCCCAGAGTTTCCGCCGCATGCGCGGCCTCAGCCCGCTGCAGTACCGGATCCAGCGCAAGAACGAGAGCTCCCGCCGGCCTTAAGCTGCCGTGGGCGGCACTGTGCGGACGCCGCCCCGCCAACAGCCGCCGCAACTTTTTTCAGATTTTCCTTGCTTTTTTCTTTTTGTTCTGGTATTATATGAATGTTCTGGGTCGCTGTCAAATGCGGTCTAATTGGATTCAAAGGAGGTGCGGCAAAATGGCAAAGTGCGATATCTGTGAAAAAGGTGTTCATTTCGGTAATAACGTGAGTCATTCTCATAGAAGATCCAATAAGATGTGGAAATCCAACGTGAAGTCCGTTAAGGTTAAAGTAAACGGCGCTACGAAGACGATGCACGTTTGTACTTCCTGTCTGAAATCCGGATTAGTAGAAAGAGCATAAGTCTGAAAGAGCATACGTTGAAAGACGAAGCAGCCGGCTGTAAGCCGGCTGTTTTTTCATCTACTTAAATATAGTATAGCCGCTTGGCGCAGCAAAATCAACCAAACTGTGCAAAAAGCCCTTACAAACAGCACAGCTTGCGCCGCTTGTAAGGGTCTTTCTCAAAATATCAATGCGAACCTCTTATGATTCTCTTATTATTTCCCGATCTGCTTCGCGACTTCCTCGGCGAAATTCTCCTGCTTCTTCTCCAGGCCCTCGCCGGTCTCGAAACGGACGAACTTCTTAACGGAAACCTTGCCGCCCACAGCCTTGGATACCTCGTTCAGGTACTGGCCCACGGTCTGCTTGCCGTCCTCGGCCTTTACATAAATCTGATCAACCAGGCAGAACTCCTTCAGCTCCTTATTCAGACGGCCTGTGATGATTCCCTCGATCACCTTCTCAGGCTTGGAGGCCTCCTTCGGATCGTTCTTAATCTGGGCCATCAGGATTTCTCTCTCGTGATTAATGAACTCCTCATCGATCTCCTCACGGCAGACATACTGGGGCTTCAGAGCAGCTACCTGCATGGCAACATTGCGCAGGGCCTCCTTCACCTGATCGTCCACCTTCTCGCAGGCAGCGTCAACCAGAACGCCGATGCGGCCGCCGCCGTGCACATAGGACACGATGCAGCCATCGGTATTGACAATCTTTTCAAAACGACGGATATTCAGATTCTCGCCAATTACCGCGATCTTCTCGGAAAGCTCCTGCGCCACCGTCAGGCTGGGATCGCCAGCCCAAGGCTCAGCCAGAAAAGCCTCCAGATCCGCAGCATCCGAATGCAGGGCCTGATCGGCCACAGCCGCCACATAAGCCTGGAAATCCGCATTCTTTGCCACGAAATCGGTCTCGCTGTTAACCTCCACGATAGAAGCGGTATTGCCCTCCATCGCAGTGGCCACCAGACCCTCTGCCGCAATGCGGCCAGCCTTCTTGGCAGCGGCAGCCAGGCCCTTCTCTCTCAGAACCTCTACTGCCTTCTCCATATCGCCGTCAGCCTCGGCCAGGGCCTTCTTGCAGTCCATCATGCCGGCTCCGGTGCTCTCTCTCAGTTCCTTTACCATTGCTGCAGTAATTGCTGCCATAATTACTCTACCTCCTGATTTTCAACGGTCTCCTCCGCGGGCTCCTCATTGTACTCCACAGCGTAGTCCGCATCGGTCATTTCTACAGCCTCCTCGGGGGCCTCGGCGGTTCCCTGGTTCGCCTCGATTACAGCGTCGGCCATCTTGCCCACCAGCAGCTTAACCGCACGGATCGCGTCGTCATTGCCGGGGATTACATAGTCAAGCTCCTCGGGATCGCAGTTGGTATCGGCGATACCGATCAGGGTGATGCCCAGAGCATGGGCCTCCTGCACGCAGATTCTTTCTTTCTTAGGGTCTACAACAAAAATAGCGTCGGGCAGTCTGTCCATATCCTTGATGCCGCCCAGGTTCTTCTCCAGCTTATCCCACTCCTTGCGAAGAGCGATAACCTCTTTCTTAGGCAGGACATCGAAGGTGCCGTCCTCGGCCATCTTCTCGATTTCGCGCAGACGATTCACACGGCTGCGGATGGTCTTGAAGTTGGTCAGCATGCCGCCCAGCCATCTCTCGTTTACATAGTACATGCCGCAGCGCTCCGCCTCGGTCTTCACCGCATCCTGGGCCTGCTTCTTGGTTCCCACAAACAGGATCGTGCCGCCGTTCGCCACAATATCCGCTACGGCCTTGTAAGCCTCGTCCACCATCACCACAGACTTCTGCAGGTCGATGATGTAGATCCCGTTTCTCTCGGTGTAGATGTAGGGAGCCATCTTAGGGTTCCATCTTCTGGTCTGGTGTCCGAAATGTACGCCAGCCTCCAACAGCTGCTTCATGGAAATTACACTCATTTTCTTACCTCCATTTGGTTTTTCTTCCGCAAAGGCTTAAGAGAAAGGGACTGCATGCCGCACCTACAGGCGCCGCCGCACTGCAGCACCGGCCTTTTCATACCTCTGCGTGATCTTTATTTTGCTTTGCAGCGTTTTTCAGTATATCAGCAGAATCCGCCTTTGTCAAGGCAAAAACCCCGTTTTTCCGGCGAAATCCCGGCAAAAAACAGGTTTTTTCATAATCTTTTCATGATCTTTCGAGTCCTTTTGCAGGAATCTGGGCCAGTACAATGGCAGCGAACATGAGGACGCAGCCGACGATCTCCCTCCCGCTCAGCTTCTGCCCCAGCAAAACCAGGCCGGCCAGAACGGAAAAAACCGATTCCAGGCTGAGAGTCAAAGAGGCCGCCGTCGGATCCAGATCTTTCTGCCCCACCACCTGCAGGGTATAGCCCACGCCGCAGGACAAGACTCCCGCATAGAGAAGGGGAACCCAGGCGGACAAAAGGGCGGACAGGCTTACCGGCTCCCAGATGAGGGCCGCCGCCCCCGACAGAAGGCCGCCGCTCAAAAACTGCAGGCA
>CALWRE010000101.1 GCA_944383835.1 uncultured Lachnospiraceae bacterium
ATTCTGCTTCAAAACTGAAGTAAAATATGGTTTTATAGATTTCAATTTAGGATTTGTTTCAAATTGGGAATTGTTTCAGATTAGAGATTATTTCAAATGGGGGATCATTTGAGCAGATACTCGTCCAGGATCTGATCCCGCTCTCCCAGCCTCCTTGCAAATTCCTCCGGCTGCTGCCAGCACATCAAGATCATCAGATATTCCAAAACAGCCTCCACCCCCAGCATCGAATGGAAGAAACCGCAGTGTTCCGTCTCCACCAGCAGGATCTCCCAGGCGTCCTTTGCCACAGGGGAGGCCATGCTGTCTGTGATCAGAACGATCCGCACGCCTTTCTTCTTCAAAATCCCCGCAATCTTTTCATCTACCTTATAATAGCGGAGAAAGTTCAGAAAAACCGCCAGATCCTTCTCGGACAGATCCATCAGGGACGTCAGGGACTCCTGATCGTCCTTTGTAATGACCATCGTATTTTTGGTGATCATGCTCAAAAGCCGCGAAAACTGCTGAGCCGGCGCCTGTCCGCCCCTCAGCCCAATAATAACTTTTGCATCGGCCTTCAGAAGAGCGGAGGCGACTCTCCCATAACTTTCTTCCTGATTCTGACGGATGGAGGTTTCCAGGTTCATCGCCATCAGCCGCAGCACTTCCTTCATATGGCCGTGCCCCTCTTCGTAGCGTTTCATCTGGAGCACGTACCGGTCATAGAGAGAATGCCGCCCAATCTTATCGTTATTTTCCCGGAGCTCCTTTTGGATCTGCTCCTGGAGCTGCGGATATCCCTCAAACCCCAGCGCCCTCGCAAAACGGATCACGGTGGCGTCGCTGACGCCGATTTCCTTCCCCGCTTCACGGGCCGTCATCCCTGCGATCCTCTTAGGATTTTTTACTATGTAATCCGCAATCCTGGCCTGGCTTTTCGTAAAATGCATGTCCTCGATCTTCTGCAACACTTTTTGGTCCATATCCGTTCTCCTCCATCATTCTATCTCTATGATACGCATAAAGCACGCAAAAAGCAATATTTTCCCATAAGCACATGATAAGAAGATTGTAAGCGGGAATTTGACACATAGAAGCCCCAAAAACATTAGCCAGGCCGCATAAATCCTATATTTTTTTAATATATAGCATTTTTCGGTATTCCATGTTATGATACCTATGAGGTGATCTCTATGAAAGTTAATATTAACAAAATCAAAGAATGCTGAGTCCTTTTATATTGCAAAATCTTATATCAATAATGATGGGAAAAGCACTTCCAAAATTATCCGGAAACTTGGCACCTTGCGCGAACTCTCCGAAATGCTTGGTACGGACAGGGACGGCGTTATGGCCTGGGCCAAGGAACAGGCCCGTCTGGAAACAGAAAAGTATAAAAAAGAAAAAGAAGAGCAAATCGTCCTTATCCCCTTCCATGCAGACCGGCTTTTGGACTACAACAAGCAAAAGGCATACACGGGCGGGTATCTCTTCCTCCAGTCAATTTACTATGAGCTTAAGATGGATTCCGTCTGCCGCAAGATCAAGGCCAAGCATAAGTTCTCCTATGATATCAACGCCATCCTCTCTGACTTGATCTATACCAGGATCCTGGATCCGCAGAGCAAGCGTTCTTCCTACCGTGCTGCCCAGAAGTTTTTGGAACCTCCTTCTTATCAGCTCCATGATATCTGCCGCAGCCTCAGCGTCCTTGCCAACGAATGTGACCTCATCCAGGCTGAAGCGTACAAAAACAGCCGTTTCCTGGGGAAACGAAATGACGGTATCCTCTACTATGACTGTACAAACTTTTATTTTGAGATCGAGCAGGAGGACGGAGATAAGAAATACGGCAAAAGCAAAGAACATCGGCCGAACCCCATTGTCCAAATGGGCCTGTTCACCGATGGGGATGGCATCCCTTTAGCTTTTTCTTTGTTTCCTGGCAGCCAGAATGAACAAAAATCCTTAAAGCCCCTGGAAGAGAAAGTGCTGGGGGACTTTGGCCACCAGCGGTTTATTTTCTGCAGTGACGCCGGGCTGGCTTCGGAAGACAACCGCGTGCTGAACCATCAGGGGAGCCGGGCCTTTATTGTTACCCAATCGATTAAAAAGCTCCCTGCCCAAGAGCGGGCCCGAGCACTGGACAAAAAGGGGTTCCGCCGGATATCAGACGGGAAACTGGTGGATCTATCGGATTTATCCGAAGAAGATGAGGGAGAGTTATTTTACAAAGAAGAGCCATATACAACCAGAAAGCTCCACCAACGTCTGATCATCACCTATTCCCCGAAATATGCCGCTTACCAAAAATCCATCCGGGAAGGGCAGATTGAGCGGGCATCTAAAATGGTTTCCGAAGGGAAATGCAGGAAAGTCCGGCACAACCCCAACGACCCGGCAAGGTTCATTGGCAAAATTGCTGCGACGCAGGATGTGGAAAAGGCAAAGATCCATTACTATCTGGACGAAGAGAGGATCCAAGAAGAAGAAAAATACGACGGCTTATATGCCGTCTGTACAGACCTGATGGAAGATGACGTAAGGGAGATCCTTAAAGTAAGCGAAGGGAAATGGCAGATAGAAGCCTGTTTCCGGATCATGAAAACGGAATTTTCGGTCCGGCCGACCTTTGCCCGGCGGGAAGACCGGATCAAAGCCCATTTCCTGGTTTGTTTCCTGGCTCTGCTCGTTTACCGTCTCCTGGAAAGGAAACTGGGGAAACAATATACCTGTGAGACGATCCTGCGGACATTAAAAGAAATGAATTTCGCCGATATTGAAGAGCAGGGATTCATGCCGCTATATAAACGGGATCAGGTTACGGACGCCCTGCACGAGGTTTGCGGGTTTCGGACAGACTATCAATTCATCACAAAAAGTAAAATGAGAACCATCCAGAAAAAAAGTAAAGGCCGGGAATAAAATACCATAGTTCAAAAAATGTAACAGAATCGCTGCAGTGCTGATAATACAGGCTTTGCAGCGATTCTATCATGACATTTTACACTTCAAAAATCAAATCTCCGTAGGACGGCATCGGCCAGTACTCTTTATCTACCAGCATCTCCAGCTTGTCGACAGGAGCCCGCAGGGCAGCCATGGCCGGCACAACTTCTTCCTTATAAAAATGTGCCATCGCCTTGGCATCGGGAATAGCCACGCCATCCGACTGCAGTCCCTGAAGGGCGGACAGAGCCACCTTGGTCTCGGAAAGCAGGGCGCTGACCTCCAAAAGAAGTTCCTTCTGTACGCTCACATCCGCCTCCGGGCAGGCCTCGGTCACCGCCGTCATAGAAGAGGCCAGCTCCGTCGTATAGGAGATTACCGCCGGGATAATCTGTTTGCCGGCCATGTCGATCATCGTCAGCGCTTCGATATTGATCGCCTTGGCATAGGTCTCATACAGAACCTCCGCCCTGGACATAAGCTCCGCCTTTGTAAAGATCCCGAATTTCTCATAAAGGGAAACCGCCTTGTCGGTGGTCAGGGCAGGGATGGCATCCACCATCGTGCGGATGTTGGGCAATCCCCGTCTCTCCGCCTCGGCAACCCATTCTTCGGAATAGCCGTTGCCGTTGAAAATGACTCTCTGATGCTCGGTCAGATATTTCTTGATCAGGTCATGGACAGCCGCATCGAAATCGTCCGCCGTCTCCAGAAGATCCGCTGCCTCGCAGAAGGCCTCGGCCACGATGGCGTTAAGCGTCGTATTAGGGCTGGCGATGGAATCGGACGAACCGACCATACGGAATTCAAACTTGTTACCGGTGAAGGCGAAAGGCGAGGTGCGGTTGCGGTCCGTCGCATCCTTGGCCAGCACGGGCAGGGAATGCACGCCGGTATCCAATTTTCCTTCCTTCAGGGAAGAAGTCGCCTCTCCGGTTTCCACCAGCTGCTTCACCACATCCTCCAGCTGTGCGCCAAGGAAAATGGAGATAATCGCCGGCGGCGCCTCGTTGGCTCCCAGGCGGTGATCATTGCCCACATCGGCGGCAGACTCCCTGAGCAGATCCGCATGAACATCCACAGCCTTGATAATGCAGGCCAGCACCAGCAGGAACTGGATATTCTCGTGAGGGGTCTTGCCCGGATCCAGCATATTGATGCCGTCGTCGCTGATCAGAGACCAGTTGTTGTGCTTGCCGGAACCGTTGACGCCGGCGAAAGGCTTCTCATTGAGCAGGCAATGCATGCCGTGGCGACCGGCCACCTTTTTCATCGTCTCCATGACCAGCTGGTTGTGGTCGGTGGCAATGTTGGCCTCCTCATAAATCGGGGCCAGCTCGTGCTGGGCCGGGGCCACCTCGTTGTGCTGTGTCTTGGCAGGAATTCCCAATTTCCACAGTTCAATATTGAGATCCTTCATAAACGCACCGATGCGCTCGCGGATCGTACCGAAATAGTGATCCTCCAGCTCCTGCCCCTTGGGAGCCGAGGCGCCGAACAAGGTCCGGCCGGCATAGATCAGATCCTTTCTCTGCAGATATTTCTCCCGGTCAATCAGAAAATACTCCTGCTCCGGACCAACCGAGGGCGTCACCCTGGTGGCGGAAGTATTGCCGAAAAGGCGGAGGATACGGATGGCCTGGTCGCTCAAAGCCTCCATGGAGCGCAGCAGAGGGGTCTTTTTATCCAGCGCTTCTCCCGTGTAGGAGCAGAAGGCCGTCGGGATGCACAGAATCTTGCCGGTGGCGTCCTCCTTTAAAAACGCAGGAGAGGTGCAGTCCCATGCCGTATAGCCCCTGGCCTCAAAGGTTGCGCGCAGGCCGCCGGAGGGGAAGGAAGATGCGTCCGGCTCGCCCTTGATCAGGTTTTTGCCGGAAAACTCCAGCAGGGTCTTTCCATTTACCGGGGCACTGACAAAGGAGTCGTGCTTTTCCGCCGTGATGCCGGTCAGCGGCTGGAACCAGTGGGTATAATGGGTCGCCCCTCTCTCCACTGCCCAATCCTTCATCGCGTTGGCCACCACGTCGGCTGTGGCTAAGGACATCTCCGCCCCGCTCTCAATGGTCCGCCTGACCTCCTTGTACACCTTCTCCGGCAGACGTTCCCGCATTACAGCATCGCTGAAAACGTTGGCGCCGAAAATTTCCGCCACATTGATTTTTTCGCTCATAGACTTTCCTCTCCTTTATACTTTTCTGATACAGCGATTTACTTCCGGTCAGAGTTCCATGCAGGCATGGCCGCTTGGCGCATTACCCGCGGAAATAAAGAAAGATGTCCCCTAAGGAACATCTTTGTCCGTTGCTGATATTTATCATTGCTGATATTTATTTCTGTCCATTCCTCTGCGCAGGAAATTTAACATGCATATAACGTACCGCAAATTTCCCAAAAAAGCAAGCACTTTTTTCGATACTCAAACTCTTTTGGCATGTACGACAAATCGGAGCGAGGTATCGTTGGCACAGGTAGACAAAGTGACGATGTCGTCGTCCTTGGTCACGGAGATCCCTGCGTCATAGATAGAATATGACATAACGCGGTCAATATATGCCTGGAAATTATCGTCGCTGCCAAAGCCGAAATAATAAATATCCGCATCCAGCTGCGCTTCATAGGCGGAGAAAACCTCGTATACCCGAATTCCCTCCGGCGTTGTGATATAAATATAGCGGTTGGCGTCCCAGAAGTCCCTCCTGGCATAGCGGTTCAGGCGGCTGAACATCGCCCCGCTTTTCAGATTATGGCCGTGGATAATCGGATTTTTGTCATCCAGCCCGTCTCCGATGGCCGCATCCAGGAAAATGGCCCCGCCGGAATTTTCCTCTCCGGTAAAGGTATGCGTCAGATAGTAATCGTTATCGCTGCCCTGCACAATCGGATAATTGATAACCGTTCCCGGAATCTGAATCCAGCCGACCACGTCGCTGTTGATGCCCTGCAGGTAGGCAAAATCCGGAACCGTAAGGGTCAGGCGCTCCTCCCCTACCGTATTTTCACTCTCTCCCAAGGCCGTTTCCTCCCGGCTGGCGTCGCCGCCCTGCCCGCCCTCGTCTTCCTCCGTCGGAAGAGGGAGTTCGACCTGATCCATATGGGACAGAATTTCTTCATATACGGCCTCTCCCTGATGGTACTCCAGCAAAATAGAGGACAGCTGCCACAAAGAGACCGCCAAAACCACCACGGCAGCCAGCATAATGATCTTCCAGACCAGCGTCATTTGCTTTTTGGCCGTCTTATTCCGCTTCTTTTTTTCTTCTTTCCGATTTTCTATTTTCCGATCTGACATTTTTCCTCCTCTTTCCAGCCCGGCTTTTCCTCTAAATCCACCGCAATGGGCTGGTTTAGAACCATCTCGTTCTCCTTTACCCGACAGTCATAGGCCAGAATCCTTACCCCGGCCTGCCGGGCCTGCAAAAGGGCGCGTCCGAATTCCCTGTGCGTTTCCCAGTTTGGCTCCAGCCTGTCCATTCCCCTCGTCTGAATGACAAAAAGAATCGCCGCCCCATATCCGGCCTGGCGGCAGGCAACCAGCTCCTCCACATGCTTCAGTCCCCTCTGCGTAGGAGCGTCCGGGAAGCGGGCGGTTCCGCCGTCAAACAGAGTCACCCCTTTGACCTCCATAAACCACGGCCCTTCTTCCGTCTCCAGATACAGGTCAAAGCGGGAATGGCCATAGGTCTTTTCCCTCTTTACCCCGAGGATCTGCCCAAAAAGGCCGTCCGCCCCATTCTCCGCCCACTCAAAAGCAGCCTGGTTAGGAGCCTGGGAATCCATATTTACCAGCCTCTCCCCTTTATATACGCCGATCAGGGAAAGGGCCGTCTTGCGCCGGGGATTATCGCTTTTTTCCAGGACGACTCTGGCCCCCGGAATCAAAAGCTCCCGGCAGCGCCCGGTATTCTTCACATGGGCCGTCGTTTCCTGGCCATCCGCCAGCACCCTGGCAATAAAGCGGTTTGGCCGCGCCAGAAAAACACCGCCGACAATATTTTTATACTTCATCTTTCCTCCTCTTTCCGATTATAGCCCAAAACCTGAATTCTGTAAATATTTTACCCGTCCTCCCTCATATCTTGTAGCAGGGCAGTGCGACAAAGCTGCAGGAGCATATGGCAAAAGGAGAAGAACACATGGACAATGCAACCTATCCACTGAATCAAATCATGCCGGAGGAAACCGCCGTGATCGTCAGCCTGCCGGCTGAGCCTTCCCTGCGCCGCCGGCTGATCGACCTGGGCTTTTCCCCGGAAACGCAGGTTACCTGCGTACTACGGCAGAAAGGAGGCGAAATCGCCGCCTATCTGGTGAGGGGCACCGTCATTGCGCTCCGAAAGGAGGACAGCGCGGAGATTTACGTAAAGCTTCCTGCGGACGGACCCAGGAACCGCTGCGGCCGCCCGGGCTGAATGTATGAATTCAATGTATGGCTTCCATTGCCAGGCGCATATTGCCGGGTGCAGCTGATTGGGCGCAGCTAATTATAAAAGGGCTTGTGAAGAAACGCAATTCCGCGCTTTTCACAAGCCCTTTTTCTTTTAAAATCTATCTGTGAATCCGTGTTCTGTGATCCACTGCTCTGTAATCCACTGTTCTATGATTCAGCCTTCTGTGATTCAGCCTTCCTGAATAGCAGTGGAGGCAGAGGTTCCGGCATTGTAGCCGCTGGTCACAGCCCAGCCAAACAGAGTGCCGCCCATGTAGATGTCGCCTTCCAGTCCGCCTACAACCTCACCGGCTGCATACAGGCCTTCGATCGGCTCCTGAGACGTATTCAGCACCTGCATCTGATCGTTGATATGCAGGCCGCCCAGGGTTGCATAATACCGCAGCCACATCTGAACCGCATAGTAGGGGCCGTCATCGGAAAGCTTCAGGGTCAGCGTTCTGCCAAACTCATCGGTTCCCTCGTCCACAGCAGCGTTGTAAGCCTCAGCGGCAGCGGTCAGGGAGCCCTCCGGCAGATTCAGTGTAGCGGCCAGATCGTCCAGGGTGTCGGCCTGCACCATCACAGGGTTGGAAGAACCGTTGTTTGCCAGCCAGGTCTCCACATCCTCAGCGGTGTAGATATTGCTGTTCTGCATGCCGGCATTGAAGGCGTCGAAGGAAGCCTGATCCATGATCAGGTAGTTCGCCGTGTTGGGCTTCATCGCCTGAACCAGATCGTAAGCGTTGCCCTGCTCGTTGGCGAAGCGCTCGCCGTTCTCATTTACCAGGAAAGCGCCGCTGGTGCTGTAAGCTCCGGATACGCCGGGGTTGCAGTACTGGCCCAGTCCGCTGGGAAGCACGATACTGTTAGGCTGTACGTTTACAAACTCCATGTTGATCAGGTCGGCATCCAGGCTCTCAACCATAGCCAGGGCGTCGCCGGTGGCGCCTGCCGCACCAGCATATACATACTGCTGATACTCCTCAGGAACCAGCTCGTCGTTGGCGCCGAAGCCGCCGGTAGCCAGGATCACTGCCTTCGCATTGATCGTATAAACAGTGTCGTCGCTCTCCGCCTTTACGCCTGTTACCGTGCCATTGTCAATGATCAGCTCGGTAGCGGGGGTAGCCAGATAAACCTGTCCGCCAGCGGACTCCACGCCGTCCATCAGGGTCGAAACAGCGGCAGCGCCGCGGCCGACAACGGAAATTGTGCGGCTGGTGGCAGGACGGCTGTACTCTACGTTGCCGCCTTCGGGGTCTACCAGCCAGTCAATGGCTGCGCCGATGGAGTTGACATAGATGTCAACCGTTCCCTCATCGTTGTAATTGTGTCCATTGGCCAGAAGATCTGCCTTCAGCTGTTCGGGAGTATCCTCCACTCCGTCCTCTTCCAGGATCTGGCTGCCGGTGACGACGGTTCCGCCGCCTGCCATGGCCGTTGCACCGCCTGCGATGGCCTGCTTCTCCAGCAGCACGACGTCCGCGCCGTTCTGCAGGGCAGACAGGGCTGCGGTCAGGCCAGCGCCGCCGGCGCCAACCACGACGATATCGGTATCAACGGTAACCTCTTCCTTCTCCGCGGTCTCGCCGCCTGCAGCCTGGCCGAACTTCTCCACATCCAGGCCAGCGCTGGTGATAGCCGCCTCAAGAGCCTCGCGGAAACCATTGGAGGTCATCGTAGCACTGGATACAGTGTCTACATTGAAGGTCTGATTTGCCAGGGCCTCCTCTACCAGAATCGGAAGGGCCTGTCCGCCGATGTTCTCGGTTTCAGACTGCTCGATCACCTGAATGTCGGTGATCGTCTCTCCATCTACCGTAATGGCAACGGTAATATCTCCATGATATCCGGTGCCCGTTCCGGTAAAGGTCTCGCCTGCGGCAGTCTCCGCAGCCGTGGTCTCTGCCGCAGTCGTCTCCGCAGCAGTCGTCTCCGTCGTACCTGTGCTGCATGCAGACAGCATCAGAGCCAGAGCCAATACAAAAGGCAATACTTTTCGCATGAGTCTCATAAAATTTTCCTCCCTTCATGTTATCATGCGCTTTCTACAGCGCCTATATGATAACATAAGATTTTCGCAAATTCTATGATTCCCGGAGATACAAAATTGTGAAATTTTTCTTACGTTTATTTTATCAAATTTTTATTTTTTGCCGGACCGGCTGCATCTTCTCAAAGGTGCAGAAATCCTCGAATCCCAGACGTCCCAGTTCCTCCTGCGTCTCTTTCAGATAAGCCCCCAGATGCTCCTTCTTATGGCTGTCGCTGCCGATGGTGAGGATCGTCCCTCCCAGTTCCCGGTACAGCTTCAAGATATCCCGCGACGGCGTCAGATCCCCAATGCCGTAGCGATGGCTGGAGGTGTTTACCTCGATCCCCTTTCCGTCGGCGACGACGGTCCGAAGGATTTCCGTCAGGATCGGCTTCAGCTTTGCGAAGGGATAATGCCCCGCCTGGTCATAGCGGGCAATCAGATCCAAATGCCCCAAAACGCTGTAGTTTTTGTACTGCCGGACCAACGCCAGGATTTCTTCATAATAGCGCGTCACATATTCTTCCTGGGTGCGGCCGCGCTGGAAATCCTGGGTCCAGAATTCCTTGTCCTCCACCTGATGCACGGACAGAATGATGAAATCAAAGGGATAGCGGGCAAAAAGCTTCTCATACTGGGGGATGGTATGAACCTGCATCCCGAATTCCAGGCCGAGACGTATCGTAATCTGGCCCCGGTATTTCTCCTGCATTTCACGTATTTCCGCCGCATAGCGCGGGTAATCCACATTGGCCAGGGGAACCGACTGCGGCTCTCCGGCCCCTCCGTGACGGTATTCGATCCCATCCGGGTCGTCCCAATCCTTTTTCACCCCATAATCCACATGGTCCGTAAAGCAGATCTCCTGAAGCCCCATGGCAATGGCGTCCTGCACCACCGCCTCCATCGGGTAATCGGAATCATCGCTGTAACTCGTATGGACATGATAATCTGCAAGCATACTCACTATTCCTCCTTCTCTTTCGTTTTCCGAATCAAGCCTTCATGCATCGCAATCATCAAAACCAGTATCGCCGCCAGGAAGAAGGGCAGAAGGGCCACGTCGATCCGGTTTGCCAATACGCCGAAAAACGGCGGCATCAGGCAAGTTCCCACATAGGCGCTGGCCATCTGCACCCCGATCATCGCCTGGGACCGCTCCGCCCCGAAATGGTCAGGGGTAGAATGAATGATGCAGGGATAGACAGGGGCGCAGCCCAAGCCGATCAGGATAAAGCCTGCAAGGGTCAGAGCCTGGGCTCCGGGGATAAAGAGAATGGCTATCCCCAGGGCGATGATTGCCTGCCCCATCCGTATCATCTGGCTGTCATTAAATTTCATCGTAAGGAAGCCGCTGAGTCCGCGGCCAATGGTAATGCCGATGAAAAACATGCTGGCAAAGCCTGCCGCCTCCTCGGCGGAGAGCCCGGTATGCAGGTTCAAATAGCTGCCGGCCCACAGGCCGACCGTCTGCTCCAGCGCACAGTAGCAGAAAAAGCAGAGCATCACTTCCCTGGCCCCAGGGATCGCAATGATCTCCCGCAAAGAGAGAGCCTTCTGCTTTTCTCCGTCCTGTCCGGCCTGCTTCTGCTGCTTTTTCCACAGCGGCAGGCTGAAAAAGAGGATGGCGGTCAGTACAATCTGCAGGCCGCCGATCATCCGGTAACCGGCGTTCCAGCCTCCGGGGCCGGTCAGGGCATAGCTCATCACCGACGGGCCCAGGGTAGCCCCTATCCCCCACATACAGTGCAGCCAGCTCATATGGCGGCTGCTGTAGTGAAGGGCGACATAGTTGTTTAACGCCGCATCCACGCTGCCGGCGCCCAGCCCATAGGGGATGGCCCAGAGGCAAAGCTGCCAGAAGGACTGCGACCAGGAAAAACCAAACAAGGCCAGGGCTGTCATTGCCACACTGACGGCGGTGACCTTTCCTGCTCCCAGGGTTCTGGTCAGCCGGTCGCTCTGCAGGCTGGACAGAATGGTTCCCAGGGAAATAATCATGGAAATAATGCCGGCATAGGATACCGGAACCTGAAGCTGCGGGTGTATGGACGGCCAGGCAGCCCCCAAAAGACCGTCCGGCAGCCCCAGGCTGATAAAGGCAAGGTAAATAATCGCCAGAAGTAATTGTGTCATCTTGTGCTTCTCTCCGTTCTCTGATAGAATACAGATGTAAGTATACCATCAAACAGAAAGAGACGTTAGAAGAAAACGCGGTTTTTTCTATAAAAATACCGTCATTTTTGGAAGGAGATCCCCATGCTGTCCGACTGCAATACCACAGTGAACCAAAACAATGAAGAGCTGATCCGCCACGGCACGGCTGCCTTCCCCCTTGCTTGTTACCACGACGATTTAAACCGCGCCGCCGTTCCCTGGCACTGGCACGAGGAACTGGAGGCTGCCGTTTTTATGGAAGGGGAGGGGCTCATCACCATCGGCTCCCGCTCCTGCATCGTCCGCGCCGGGGATGGTTTTTTCGTCAATTCCGGCGTTCTCCACAGCTGCCAGCCCCTGGAAGGGGCCGACTGCCGGTTTCACTCCCTGGTGTTTCATCCCCGGCTGGTCGGCGGGAGCCTGGAAAGCATCTATTACCAGAACTACGTACTGCCCATCACTGAAAACAAAGGGCTGGACGGCCTATTCCTAGCGGCCTCTCTCCCCTGGCAGAAGGAGATCCTTATGCACATCGAGAGGGCCTGGCAGGCCTGCGCCCAGGAAAATTCCTTCTTTGAGCTGACCGTTCGGGATTCCCTCTCCCGGCTGCTCGGCCTTCTGCGGGATCATTTTTCCCAGGAGACGGTCCGCCCTGACGCCAAGCTTTCGCGGGACGCCGCCCGCATCAAGCAGATGCTTCAGTACATCCAGGAGCACTACCGCGAAGAGCTGACCGTTCTCGATATCGCGGGAAGCGCCGCCGTAAGCGAGAGCGAGTGCCTGCGCTGTTTCCATACCGTCATCGGCACGACCCCCATCCGCTATCTGCGGGAGTACCGCATCGAGGAGGCCGCCCGCCTCTTGGCCGCCACCCGTGAACCCATCTGCGACATCGCCCTGCAGGGCGGTTTTTCGGACGTCAGCTATTTTACCAAGACCTTCCGGGAACTGCGGGGCTGCACGCCGGGGGAGTATCGGAAGAGGGCGGGGGAAAAGCGGGATTCTTCCAAAAATGTACGAGTATAAATTTATGACCAAAGATTCTTCTATATTTTTATTATCTAAAAATACCTTTGAAAAAAATCAAAAAATTCGGTATTATAAAAAAGTAACGTGTGGCTTTATGGTGTAATTCCAGTTACCTGACAGCCGCACGCTTTTTTTATTTGGAAGGAAGGGGAATCCATTGGAACATACAAATCAAATTCTGGGGACGGAGCGCATCGGAAAGCTGATGGCGCAGTACGCCGTTCCCTGTGTTATTTCTCTTTTAGTCGGCGCCCTTTATAATATTGTAGACCAATTTTTCATTGCCAACGCCAGCTATCTGGGTTCCTACGGAAACGCGGCCAACACCGTCGTATTTCCCCTGACCGTGATCGCCCTTGCCATCGCCGTTATGATCGGAGACGGCTGCTGTGCTTTCGTCAGCATCTGCCTCGGACGAAAAGAACAGGGCGCTGCAACGAAGAGTGTCGGAAACGCCATTACCATGAGCGTCATCAGCGGCGTCGCTCTGACCATCCTCTATCTGGTTTTTCAGTCCCCGCTGATTACCATGTTCGGCGGAACTGTCAATGAGCAGACTTTTTCTTATGCCCGCGAATATTTCTTTTATATCACCCTGGGTATTCCCTTTTATGTCTTCGGGCAGGCCTGAATCCCATTATCCGGGCGGACGGAAATCCCAAATTCGCCATGTTTTCCACCATTGTCGGCGCGGTTACCAACGTGATCCTTGACCCGCTTTTTATTTTCGTCTTTGGCTGGGGAATGATGGGGGCCGCCGTGGCCACCGTAATCGGGCAAATTTTCACCGCCGTCCTCTCTGTATGGTATATCGCCCACATGAAAAACATCATGCCCGTGAAAGGAGATTTCAGACTCAACCGCAGAATCTGCACCAGAACCCTCATGCTCGGTGTGACAAGCTTCCTCTCCCAGCTTTCTCTGGTCGTGTCCATGGCCGCCGTCAACAATATGCTGCAGAAATACGGTTCGCAAGACCCGATATTCCGTCTGCCTGAATATGCGCAGATCCCCATGCTGTCGTCGGTATCGTGATGAAGTTCTTCCAGATCATCATCTCCATCGTTGTCGGCACAGCGGCAGGCTGCATTCCCCTTGTAGGCTTTAACATCGGCGCCGGCAGGAAAGACCGGGTGCGGGAGCTGTTCATCAAGCTGCTGATCGGCGAGGCAGCCGTCGGCGTCATCGGCTTCATCCTGGCAGAAGTCTTTCCTTATCAGCTGATTTCCATTTTCGGTGCGGCGAATGAAAGCAGCTATTATACGGAATTCGCCGTAAAGGCCTTCCGGGTTTATCTGTGCATGATCATTCTGGCCTGCATCAATAAGGCCTGCTTCATCTTTTTGCAGGCCATGGGAAAAGCGCTGGCTTCCACAGCCCTCTCCATGATCCGCGAGGTGGTCTTCGGTGTCGGCTTTGCCCTTATGCTCCCTGTTTTCTTCGGGCTGAACGGAGTTTTGTATTCCATGCCCTTGTCCGACGTCCTGACCTTCCTGGTTGCCGTTTTCCTCATCCATCGGACGTATAAGGTTTTAGGGACGGCAGCCTCTGGGGAATAAGGATAAGGGGGAGACGGCTGTCTCCCGCATAGAATCTGGCAGGAGTAATCTACCCAAATGGATTCTAAATTGATTTATCCAAAAAGCATCCGCAGACCGGCCGTACCGATGTGCGGATGCTTTTTCCTGATTTTATTTTTGTATTTCCTTTATTTTCGTACCCCCAATGCCCGTATCTCTTTCCGCCAACACGCACAGTATGACCATCGGTAACAGGTTTCCCATTCACCGCAACACCAATATAAATGGCACCTCCTTGAACATTGGCAAACTCTCCGGTTATTCAATATTATTTCTCAATTGCTCAAACGCCTCTTTTATCCTTGCTGCCATCAATTTTCTACGTTCAACGAGAAAATCTTCATAACTCATATTCTCCCAGCCATGCGGAAGTGCATTTTCTTTTTCCATCTGAAGAATATCTTCCTGAGACCTTCCTGTACATATGATTGGATAATACACAGACGGAGCATCATCTAGGATATCCATGTTGTCCTTCCAGTCAATAAAAGCATAATTCGCCATTTGATTGATCATCGAATCCTTATAACCCTTGGACCGTAAATAGGCTTTTGGGAAAAGATGATGCTTTTCCAGAGACTTTCTTTTCCCATCCGTGCCCGGCTCGAACAACTTTGAAACCAGTAGATTGCTCTTAGAAAATAGAATCTTCGCATTCATGATATTAAGAGAAGCTACATATGCATTCCAAGCATTATTTCCTCTGCCGGAAACAGCCAACCCTTCAGAACCAAGAAGCGTAATATCAAAGTAGTCATTAGTGAGTCTTTCATTAATTCTGGAAAGAATAAAACGCTTATACTCTCCAAGAGTCTTCAACTCTTTAATGCTGTTCAAATGACTTTCCACTGTAGATTCAAATGCTCCGGTATATAGCGAAATCAGTGAAGCATAGAAGAACCATAACGACGTAAGATGCATATTATCGTTATTGTAAGCATTAAAGCGGTGCTTTGCAATCAGATACAATGCATATGTATAATAAATTGCGTTGCTGGAAAGGATCATATCCCCCGATAGATATCCAGCATTCATTATTGCCTTTAAGAACTCATGCCATGTATGTACATCTAGTACATCCGGCAATTTTGCTTTCAATGTATTGAATCTTTCAATGCGGAGGCCTTCATCAACAGCGCCCTTCTTATCAAAATTCGCACCGCGAAGCAGCTTGTATCCATATTTCAGACGTGCTCTATCAAAAGCATATGCGATGAGCACTCGGATAATGTCCTAAGGATTCACTGTTGTCAGCTGATTGTATGAGGTCGTTTTTCCTTTTGCAGGAGCCGTAGAATCTTTACAAAAAGCTTCGATCTCTCTCCGCTCCTCATCCCAATAAAGAGAAAGCAGCGTTAAAATGAAATCGTTCTGTTTAAGCGGCACTCCACCGGAATTCACGCGGACAAATATCTCCGAAACAGCTTCCTCTTCCGCATTTGATCTGATACTGAATATTGGAAACGTGTAAGATTTGAGGTTGAACACATCATTAATATGCTCCGCAATTACAGCCTGATCATCATCCGTATGTGTTTCCCCTTTCGACTCACGATAGTTCTTAAGTGTCCGAATGAAATCTCCCGTATATTTAAACACATTCCTGGTTGTGAACAGTTCGCTTATATTGTATATCCATTCTGGATCCTTCTTCGTAGCGTTGGTGCCAACTTCAAATTTATTTTCCAATGGACAATAAGAAATGATGATCGCCTTTTCATCAAACTTCGAATTGATGACCTTCTTACCTTTTATTACAGCATAGAGCGAAGTAAGGCGCTGTTGGCCATCAATAATAACTTCTTTAGGAGAATCAAAACTATGTGCGTCTACGCCAATGACCTTTTTCTTTTCGAGTGCAGGGCATTCCCAGAGCATCAAATATCCGATTGGATAGCCGCGCATCATTGAGTCAAAAAGATCACGTACTTTGGTATCTTTCCAGATGAAAGGTCTCTGAAGTTCAGGAAGACCCAGTTCACCGGTATCTATCTTCTCAATTAGCTGATTCACTGTCAGCGTTGTGTTACTAAAAATCTCTGTCATGTCACTATATCTCCCTTAGCTCTTCTTTGCGTCTTTGATACGACAATAGTCTTTCAGATCCGCATCGATCTTCACTTTCGCATCCGCTTTTCGTTTGCCCAAGAGGCACACCGTCTCAACTTGCTGTTCATTGTCCAAACTGATATTCATATCTTCCTCTATGATAGGCAGCCGAAACTTGATAGATTTCAGCCACTGCCCATTGGGCTGACGCTCCGGGTAAATCTGAATTTCAGAGATCAGTTCCTCAATCAACTGCCGTTTTTCTCTGTCGTTCATCTTTCCATAGAGTTGATCGAAGTAGATCAGGACCTTGTAGATATTATCGCCGGTCAGCTTTTCTGCCTCAATGGTCTGTTTCTTGGCTCTGGCTGCAATCAGCAGGGATTCTA
>CALWRE010000102.1 GCA_944383835.1 uncultured Lachnospiraceae bacterium
TGGGACGTGACCGGAGGCTCGATTCGAGTGGGCGGAGTGGATATCGCGAGGGTGGATCCCGAGGTGCTTTTGGGCGATTATTCCATGGTATTTCAGGATGTGGTCCTCTTTGACGATACCGTAATGGAAAAAATTAGCCTGGGTCGGCATGGGGCCACGGACGAAGAGGTCCGCGCCGCAGCCAGGGCGGCAAACTGCGATGCGTTTGCCGAACAGTTGCCCCAGGGCTACGACACGCCCATCGGAGAAAACGGGACGAAACTCTCCGGCGGCGAGCGGCAGCGCATCTCCATCGCCAGGGCCCTGTTAAAGGACGCTCCCATCGTGCTCTTGGACGAGGCGACCGCAAGCCTCGATGTGGAGAACGAGACCAAGGTTCAGGAAGCCCTGTCCCGGCTGCTGGCGGGAAAGACCGTACTGGTCATCGCCCACCGGATGCGCACGGTGGAGGCGGCCGATAAGATCGTCGTCCTGGAAAATGGAAGGGTAGCAGAGATGGGCTCTCCTGGGGAACTGATGGAGCGGGGCGGACTTTACCGGCGGATGGTGGAGCTCCAGCGCCAGAGCGCCCAGTGGAGGCTGGAGTAGCGGGGGAGGATCAGAGAACAGATAATAGCCGCAAAAAAGAACATTTGTTCTTTTTGCGGCTATACTTTTTTATGGATCCATGCTATAATCTGGGGAGAGGTTCTGGCAGGAGGGCGGAAACATATGGATTTTGATCTTTCAAAGTTTGATTTGTATCGTGAAGACAACCGATTGGAGATAAAGAAAGCCAAAGGAGGACTGCCGCTTTCCTTATGGGAAACATATTCTGCCTTCGCAAATTGCTATGGCGGAGTGATTATACTTGGTGTGAAGGAAAATCAAGATGGAACATGGTCCGATATTGGATTAACGGATGAAGCGAAGTTAAGAAAAGATTTCTGGGATACGATTCATAATCCCAATAAAGTATCGATCAATTTGCTGAAAGATAGGGATATAAAAACATATACCACAAGTAATGGAAATATTATTATGGTAATATTCGTACCAATGGCCAAACGTGAACAAAAACCGGTCTATATTAATAATAATATTTTTAATGGTACTTTCCGCAGGAATTGGGAAGGCGATTATCGCTGCAGCAAAGCAGAGGTTTTGTCTATGCTGCGTGATGAACCCGAAATCACGATGGATATGAAGGTTTTGGGTGATATGTCGTTATCCGATATAAATATGGAAACATTGCATGGATATAGAAACAGGCATATGACATATCGAGGTGGACATCCTTGGGAAACTTTGGATGATGAACAGTATCTTGAAAAGATTGGGGCGGCGGCAATATATGAAGAAGATGGAAAGCTTCATCCTACAGCAGCGGGTCTGCTGATGTTTGGAGAAGAATACCGTATTGTTCGAGAATTCCCTGAGTATTTTTTAGATTACAGAGAAATGCTTGATCCGTCTATTCGCTGGACAGATCGCCTGCAGTCTGGCTCGGGTGATTGGACGGGAAATTTGTTTGATTTTTATTTCCGGGTATATAACAAATTGCTCAAAGATATAAAGATACCATTTAAAATGGAAGGCGGTAATCGTATTGACGATACACCGGTGCATAAAGCACTCCGAGAAGCGCTGGCAAACTGTCTGGTAAATGCAGATTTTTATGTGGGACGAGGAATTGTGATTAAGAAAAATCAAGATTCTATCATTTTAGAAAATCCGGGATATATAAGAGTGGGAAAACACCAAATGTTAAAAGGCGGTATTTCGGATCCTCGAAATAAAGCGTTGATGAAAATGTTTAATTTGATTGGAATAGGGGAGCGCGCTGGCAGCGGAGTCCCGGATATTTTTTCTGTTTGGGATGATGAAGGATGGATCGAGCCGGTGGTTCATGAACAATATAATCCGGATCGAACCGTTTTAACGCTGCCGTTGGTTAAGCAAGCGAAAAAAACAAGCGAAAAAAACAAGCGAAAAAAACAAGCGAAAAAAACAAGCGAATTAAAGCAGACATCAAAAACTCTGGAAAATAAAGAAAAAATTCTCGTGCATCTATCACAATGCAATTTCGCAAAAACAAGTGAAATAGCCGAACAATTAAACTTAAGCGAAGCAAGGACAAGGGTGATATTGAAGGAAATGCTTGATGCAGGAATGATAGGGACGAGAGGCAAAACGAAGAAGAAAGAATATTATCTTGTGCAAAATAAAGAGGAGCAAGAATAAAAGATGGATCATTTTGAACTAGTATCCGAATACAAGCCCACCGGCGACCAGCCCCAGGCCATTGCCGAACTGGTCAAGGGTTTCAAAGAGGGCAATCAGTTTGAAACCTTGCTGGGCGTTACCGGTTCCGGCAAGACGTTTACGATGGCGAATATCATTCAGCAGCTGCAGAAACCGACTCTGGTTATCGCACACAATAAGACCCTGGCAGCGCAGCTCTACGGCGAGATGAAGGAATTTTTTCCGAACAACGCCGTAGAGTATTTCGTCTCCTACTACGATTACTATCAGCCGGAGGCCTATGTGCCGTCGACGGATACCTACATCGAGAAGGATTCCTCCATCAACGACGAGATTGATAAGCTGCGCCATTCGGCTACGGCGGCCTTGTCGGAGAGGATCGACGTGATTATTATTTCGTCGGTATCCTGTATTTACGGACTGGGCAGCCCCATCGACTATAAGAAGATGGTTCTGTCCCTGCGGCCGGGAATGGAGAAGGACAGGGACGAGGTAATCCGCAAGCTGATCGATATCCAATATACCCGCAACGATATGGATTTCAAGCGGGGAACCTTCCGGGTGCGCGGGGATACGGTGGAAATTGCGCCGGCCAATTCGGCGGAGAACGCTTACCGGGTGGAATTTTTCGGCGACGAGGTGGACAGAATATCGGAGATCGATATTTTAACCGGCGAGATCAAGAGGCTTCTCGACCACATTGCGGTATTTCCGGCATCCCACTATGTGGTGCCCGCCGAGCGGATCGCCAGGGCGGCGGATGCCATCGAAGCGGAGCTGGCCGAGAGGGTGGCGTGGTTCAAGAGCGAGGACAAGCTTCTGGAGGCCCAGCGAATCGCCGAAAGGACGCATTTTGACGTGGAGATGATGCGGGAGACCGGATTCTGCTCGGGCATCGAGAATTACTCCCGTCATTTGACCGGTCTGCCGGCGGGCTGTCCGCCTCACACGCTGCTGGATTACTTCCCGGAGGAGTTTCTGCTGATTATTGATGAGTCCCATATCACCGTGCCGCAGATCCGGGGAATGTATGCGGGAGACCGGTCCCGCAAGACGACGCTGGTGGATTATGGCTTCCGTCTTCCATCGGCGCTTGACAATCGTCCGTTGAATTTTGAAGAATTTGAGAGTAAACTGGATCAGGTGCTTTTTGTGTCGGCTACGCCTTCCACCTATGAGGCGGAGCACGAGCTTCTGCGGGCGGAACAGGTGATCCGGCCACCGGCCTATTGGATCCCCGGATCGAGGTTCGCCCGGTGGAGGGACAGATCGACGATCTGGTGGGCGAGGTGCGCAAGGAGACCGAGGCAAAGCGGAAGGTGCTGATTACGACCCTGACCAAGAGGATGGCCGAGGATCTGACCGATTACATGCGGGAGGTGGGAATCCGCGTCCGCTACCTGCATTCCGATATCGATACGCTGGAGCGCTCGGAGATCATCCGGGATATGCGGCTGGATGTTTTCGATGTATTGGTCGGCATCAATCTGCTGCGGGAGGGGCTGGATATTCCGGAAATAGGGCTGGTAGCAATTCTGGATGCCGATAAAGAGGGATTCCTGCGGTCGGAGACTTCCTTGATCCAGACCATCGGACGGGCGGCCCGCAATGCGGACGGCCATGTGATTATGTATGCGGATACGATCACCGATTCCATGCGGGTGGCCATCGACGAGACCAACCGTCGCCGCCGCGTCCAGCAGAAATACAATGAAGAGCATGGCATTACGCCCACGACGATCCGCAAGGCGGTCCGCGATCGGATCAGCATCGGCAAGGCGGCCAACGATACCAGCGTGAAGCTTACGAAGGATCCGGAGTCCATGAGTGAGAAGGAACTGCTGGCACAGATTAAGGACCTGCAGAAAAAGATGCAGGCGGCGGCGACGGAGCTCAATTTTGAATTGGCGGCTTCGCTGCGCGACCAGATGCTGGAACTGAAGAAGGTGCTGCAGAAAATTTACGATGAAGGCTGACGGGAATAAACTGGGTAGAATAGGCCGAATAGAATAGGATAGCCGGAATAAGGTAGCCAGAATAAGATAGCTGGAATAAGATAGCCGGAATAAGGCCGGAGAAACGGGCGATTTAAGAACGCAGAATTTACAGGGAGAGAAAGAAATCAATGAGCGAAACAAAATATATTCGGATCCGCGGAGCTAATGAGCATAATTTGAAACACATCTCTGTGGACATTCCCAGGGAGAAACTGGTGGTATTGACGGGACTGAGCGGTTCGGGCAAGTCCTCCCTTGCCTTTGATACGGTGTATGCGGAGGGACAGAGGCGTTATATGGAATCCCTGTCTTCCTATGCCAGACAGTTCCTGGGGCAGATGGAGAAACCGGATGTGGAGAGCATCGAGGGGCTGTCCCCTGCAATATCCATCGATCAGAAATCCACCAACCGCAATCCCCGGTCTACGGTGGGAACGGTGACGGAGATCTACGACTATCTGCGCCTTTTGTATGCCAGAATCGGTATTCCCCATTGCCCGAAATGCGGCAGGGAGATACGCAAGCAGACGGTAGACCAGATGGTAGATCAGCTGATGGCCCTGCCGGAGCGAACCCGAATTCAGCTGCTGGCTCCGGTCGTCCGGGGAAGAAAGGGCGAGCACCAGAAGATCCTCGATCAGGCCAGGCGCAGCGGTTATGTGCGGGTGCGGATCGACGGCAACCTCTATGAGTTGTCCGATGAGATCAAGCTGGAGAAAAATATTAAGCACAATATTGAAATCGTCGTGGACCGTCTGGTGATTAAGCCGGGGATCGAACGCCGTCTGGCGGATTCCATCGAGACGGTAATGACCCTGGCCGACGGTCTGCTGGTCGTGGATACGGGCGAGGAGGAGCCGCTGCGGTTCAGCCAGAGTTTTTCCTGCCCGGACTGCGGCATCAGCATTGAGGAAATTGAACCCAGAAGCTTTTCCTTCAATAATCCCTTCGGCGCCTGCCCGGAGTGTTTCGGTCTGGGGTACAAGATGGAATTTGCTCCGGAGCTGATGATTCCGGATCACAGCCTGTCCATCAACCAGGGGGCCATTGTCGTCATGGGCTGGCAGTCCTGCAATGAGCCGGGCAGCTTTACCAATGCAACCCTGCAGGCGCTGGCGAAAGAGTATAAGTTTGATCTGGATACACCCTTTGAAAAATATCCGGAAAAAATACAGAACATCATCCTCTACGGGACGAACGGGCATTCGGTCAAGGTGCACTACCGGGGCCAGAGAGGCGAAGGCGTATACGATGTGGCTTTCGAGGGACTGATTGCCAACGTGCAGAGACGCTACCGGGAGACCAGCTCGGAGTCCATCAAAGCAGAATACGAAACCTTGATGCGGATTACCCCCTGCAAGGTCTGCCATGGGCAGAGACTAAAGGCTTCATCGCTGGCGGTGACCGTCTGCGATAAAAACATTTATGAGATGACGTCCATGTCCGTATCGGATTTCCGGGAATTCCTGGAGCATATGGAATTGAACGACCGGCAGCTGCAGATCGGCGATCAGATATTGCGGGAGATTCGGGCTAGGATTGGATTTCTGGCCGATGTGGGCCTGGGTTATCTCTCCCTGACGAGGGCAACGGGAACCCTGTCCGGCGGAGAGGCGCAGCGCATCCGCCTGGCGACGCAGATTGGCTCCGGGCTGGTGGGGGTTGCTTATATCCTGGACGAACCCAGCATTGGGCTGCACCAGAGAGACAATGATAAGCTGTTAAGTACCCTTCTGCACCTGCGGGATCTGGGAAATAGTGTGCTGGTGGTGGAGCACGACGAGGACACCATGTGGGCCGCGGACTATATCATCGATATTGGGCCGGGGGCTGGTGAGCACGGCGGCGAGGTGGTTGCCGTGGGAACCGCCGAGGAGATCATGGCGAACCCCAACTCCATCACAGGGGCGTATCTGAGCGGGAGGCTGCAGATACCGGTGCCGGAGGTGCGGCGCAAGCCTACGGGCTGGCTTACGGTGAAAGGGGCGGCGGAGAATAACCTCAAGAACATCGACGTTCGCTTCCCTCTGGGCGTCATGACCTGCGTAACCGGCGTATCCGGCTCGGGAAAGAGCTCTCTGGTCAATGAGATCCTGTACAAGGCGCTGGCCCGCGGTCTGAACCGGGCCCGGACGATTCCCGGCAAGCACGACCGGATCAATGGGATGAAGCAGCTTGACAAGGTGATTGCCATCGACCAGTCTCCCATTGGACGCACCCCCCGCTCCAATCCGGCGACTTACACGGGGGTTTTTGACCTGATCCGCGACCTCTTTGCCGCGACGCCGGATGCCAAGGCGAAGGGCTATGGAAAGGGACGGTTCAGCTTTAATGTCAAGGGCGGCCGCTGCGAGGCCTGCAGCGGCGACGGCATTCTGAAGATAGAAATGCATTTTCTGCCGGACGTCTATGTACCTTGTGAAGTCTGCGGCGGCAAGAGGTATAATCGTGAGACTCTGGAAGTAAAATATAAGGGAAAAAGCATCTACGATGTGCTGAATATGACGGTGGAAGAGGCATTGGCCTTTTTTGAAAATGTGCCGTCCATCCGCAGAAAGATCGAAACCCTGTACGATGTGGGCCTGTCCTATATCCGGCTGGGCCAGCCCTCCACGGAGCTGTCCGGCGGTGAGGCGCAGCGCATTAAGCTGGCGGCGGAGCTCTCCCGGCGCAGTACCGGCAAAACCATCTACATTTTGGACGAGCCGACGACAGGCCTGCATTTTGCGGACGTGCATAAGCTGGTGGAAATTCTGCGCCGTTTTTCCGAAACGGGCAACACGGTGATTGTCATTGAGCACAATCTGGATGTGATTAAAACGGCCGATTACATTATAGATATGGGACCCGAGGGAGGAGACGGCGGCGGCACTGTGGTAGCCGAGGGCACGCCGGAGGAGGTGGCCGGGAATCCGGCCTCTTATACCGGCCATTATATTGCCCAGTACCTGCAAAAGCAAAAGCGTTGACAATCCTTGCCGCGGTCTTTATAATGGAAAGCAGAAGAGCCAGGGGAGATACCGGCTGATTGGCCTGAACGGCTCAGAAAACGGAGGTAACGTCATGGATTTTTTTGATAATTTACGGGACAAGCTGGCCAGTACCGGCAAGGATGTGTCGGACAAGGCCAAGGAGACAGCGGCAATAGCCAAGTTAAAGACGCAGATCTCCATGGAGGAGAGCAAGCTGAAAGGCCTGTATGCCGACCTTGGAAAGGCTTATTATGAGAATCCGGAGGATGAGAATATCCAGGCATATAAGGACTCTATCGCGGCGGTCAAAGAGGTACTTGCCCGTTACGAAGAGGAGCTTTCTAACGTGAAGGGCCTGAAAACCTGCAAGAACTGCGGAGCCAAGATGGCGAAGGAGGCCCTGTTCTGCAGCAAGTGCGGGGCAAAGAATGAGCCCGAGCCGGATCCTGAGACGGCTGCGGAGCAGATTCCGTCTTCCGCAAAGGTCTGCCCGGTGTGCGGAGCGGAGGTTACCGAGGATATGGCGTTCTGCGAGGTATGCGGTACGAAGCTGGATGAGTGACGGGCGGCGGGATGTCCGCCTTATGGAGTGAAAGGCAGCAGGCTGTCCCGATTTGAGACAGCTTGCTCTTTTGTATGGAGTTGTTTGGTATAGAGTTGTTTTTGCAGACAGCAGGGACGTCTGCGGCCATGGTACGGCGGCGCTTTGCAAAGGGCGCCCTCGCAGACTGAGAAACAGGAGGAAAGCAGGAGGAATTTTTTGTGAAGCAAGAGATGATAATTGTGCTGGATTTCGGCGGGCAGTATAATCAGCTGATTGCCAGAAGGGTCCGCGAGTGCAATGTATACTGCGAGGTCAGGCCTTATACGATGAGCCTGGAGGAAATCCGCGAGGCGAATCCCAAGGGAATCATATTTACCGGAGGCCCCAACAGTGTATACGATCCGGAATCGCCGCGCTACAGCAAGGAAATTTTTGAGCTGGGCATCCCTATTTTGGGAATCTGCTATGGCTCCCAGCTGATGGCCTACACCCTGGGCGGGGCGGTGGAAACAGCCCCGGTCAGCGAATACGGTCATACGGTGGTGCATGTGGATTCCAGCGATCCCTTATTTGAAGGGGTGACGGCGGACACCGTCTGCTGGATGAGCCATACCGATTATATTTCCAGGGTGCCGGAGGGCTTTCACATCACGGCCAGTACGGCGGTTTGCCCGGCGGCGGCCATGTCCTGCCCGGAGAAAAAATTCTATGCGACCCAGTTTCATCCGGAGGTGATGCATACGGCGGAGGGCAGCAAGATGCTCTACAACTTTGTCCGCCATATCTGCGGCTGCGCCGGCGACTGGAAGATGGATTCTTTTGTTGAGACAACGATTCGCGATCTGCGGGAGAAAATCGGCTCCGGCAAGGTGCTCTGCGCCCTGTCCGGCGGCGTAGATTCCTCTGTGGCCGCTGTCCTTCTGTCGAGAGCGGTGGGCAAGCAGCTGACCTGTGTGTTTGTGGATCACGGCCTGCTGCGCAAAAACGAGGGAGACGAGGTGGAGGCCGTCTTTGGCCCCGATGGCCCCTATGAGCTGAATTTCATCCGGGTCAACGCCCAGCAGAGATATTATGATAAACTGAAGGGGGTCACCGATCCGGAGACGAAGCGCAAGATCATCGGCGAGGAATTCATCCGCGTCTTTGAGGAGGAAGCCAAAAAGATCGGCGCCGTGGATTTCCTGGTGCAGGGAACGATCTACCCCGATGTCATCGAGTCCGGCCTTGGCAAGTCGGCTGTGATTAAATCGCACCACAATGTGGGCGGTCTGCCCGACGTGGTGGATTTCAAAGAGATCATCGAGCCTCTGCGGATGTTATTTAAGGATGAGGTTCGTAAGGCCGGCCTGGAGCTGGGCATTCCGGAAAACCTGGTCTATCGCCAGCCCTTCCCCGGTCCCGGCCTGGGCATTCGCATCATCGGCGAGGTGACAGAGGAGAAGGTGAAGATCGTCCAGGAGGCCGACGCCATCTACCGCGAGGAGATTGCCAAGGCCGGCGTGGACAAGGGCCTGGGCCAGTATTTTGCCGCCCTGACCAATATGCGCTCCGTGGGCGTCATGGGGGATTTTCGCACCTACGATTATGCCGTTGTGCTTCGCGCCGTCAACACCTCCGATTTCATGACAGCCGAGGCGGCCCAGATTCCCTGGGA
Source organism: uncultured Lachnospiraceae bacterium (assembly GCA_944383835.1). Classification (GTDB taxonomy): domain Bacteria; phylum Bacillota; class Clostridia; order Lachnospirales; family Lachnospiraceae; genus RGIG7193. The sequence goes on from CALWRE010000102.1 coordinate 9,412, forward strand.
GGTTCTGAGCAAGGTTACCAACCGCATTGTTAATGAGGTGAAGGGCGTGAACCGGGTGCTGTATGACTGCACCGGAAAGCCGCCGGCGACGATTGAGTTCGAGTAACATATATGTTTCGTATTTCTCCCCTCTGAATTATTCTTTTATGGGGAAGAAGAAAGACAGAAAAATCCAGATCCTAAAGGACTAGCTATCGCGTCGCTAGAGCCTGTGGCTCGTCGCAGCAATAGACCTTGTAGAGGGTGAACGTCATCCTCTCCAGGGTCTTTTTTTATTACAGAAGATATAGCCGAGAAGGTATCCGAGAGATAGGGAAACAGATTGCAGGAAAAGCGGCAGAAAGAGCGAAGAATGGCTTAGAATCAATATTTCCAGCATGATTCAGCAATAAAATGGGAGAGATTGCAGAAAAAATTCCGAAACATGAAAAATACATTATTCTCGTTCCTGGTATCCATAAAAATGCGAGAAAATGGTGCTGAGAGATGCTGGAAAGATACAATAAATGGAAAGATGCGGAGAAATAAAGGAAAGAAAAAACCGCGAAAAGTACCGGAAAAGACATATGAAAAATCCTTAAAATGAAGAGGATTAAAGAGAAGTGGAGGAGAAAAAAGAGAAAGCTCCATGGAAAATTAAAATCTGCCATGGAGGAAAATGATTTTTGCCATGACAATAAATATGAAAGCCTTGTAGGGGTTACCGGGTACAAAAGGGTATAAAATCCCTCTCCTCACAAAGTTAGTGTATATTAGGCGTTTGCGAAACGCCAAAACCCGCCTAAAACCGGGCTTTTTTCTTTGTCAAAACAGAACAACTCCTCACAGGTTTGTGGTAAAATGGAGATGTCAAACAACCATTTCCCATATCCACCTGAAAGGAGTTGTACCTATATGATAACATACAATC
>CALWRE010000103.1 GCA_944383835.1 uncultured Lachnospiraceae bacterium
ATGACGATATCGTAGCGGGAATCTGGGAGGAGACTCCTAAGGTGCGGCATTTTATCCATATTGATGAGAAAGAGGGCGGCACCTGGATGGAGGAGGACAGCTTTTCCGCCAGGGATACCTCCCAGGAGAGCCAGGAACGCCTTGCAGAGATCAGAAATCAGGTACAGGCCGAGGACCCGGCCTGTATGATATTCACTTCCGGCACGACCTCTCTTCCCAAAGGTGTGGTATTGACCCATTACAATCTGGTGAACAACAGCCGGGCCATAGCTCTTGCTATGGGGTGGAATCAGGAGGACAAAATGTGCATTACGGTTCCTCTGTTTCACTGCTTCGGCATCACGGCAGGGATTCTGGCATGCATGCAGGCGGGGGCTTCCATGTATTTGATTCCCTATTTTAAGACGGCGATGGTGTGGGACGCCATTGAAAAGAGCTGCTGCACCATATTAAACGGGGTGCCCAGCATGTTCTTGGCATTGATCCGCAAGCCGCAGTACAAGGAACGGAAGGCGGATACGCTCCGATCCGGAATTATCGCCGGTTCCCCGGTGAGCCGTGATGAACTTAAGGAGATATGCGGCCGGTTTCCCAACATGCATCTTCGGCCTTCCTACGGACAGACAGAGACATCGCCCTGTGTGTCCATTGCGGATTGGGATGAATCCAATGAGGAAAAATCCGTATCCGCGGGCCGGGTGAATGAGCACATCAAGGTTCGGATCTGCAGCTTGGAAACGGGTGAACCGGTGGAAGGACATGAAGACGGTGAGATACAGGTTCAGGGCTACAATGTGATGGAGGGCTATTATAAGCTGCCCCAGGCAAATGAAAAAGCATTTACCCCTGACGGCTGGCTCCGCACCGGGGATATCGGACATCTGGACAGCCGGGGCGAGATTCACATTACCGGGCGGCTCAAGGAGATGATCATCCGGGCCGGGGAGAACATTTCACCCCAGGAGATCGAGGGGGTGATCCGCCAGCTGAAGTGGGTCTGTTCCGTCAAGGTCATCGGTATCCCGGCGGAGGTGCTCCAGGAGGAGATCGCGGCCTGCATCGTTCCGGTGCCCGGATGCCAGGTGGACGAGGAGGAACTTCTTCGCTACTTAAAGCCCAGGCTGGCGCATTATAAGATTCCGGCCTATGTGCTGAAATTTGATAAGTTTCCCATGAATGCCAGCGGCAAGATTCATTTGAAGCGTTTAAAGGAAATGGCGGTGGAAATGGTCCGTCAGAAGAAAGCGGAGCAGGACGCCGCAAAGATAAAACAGTAAAAAATAAATTAGGAGGAAGCAGCAACATGGCAGAAGCATTTTTCACAGAGCAGCATGAGTTAATTAGAAAATTAGCCCGTGATTTTGCGGAGAAAGAGCTGACAAAGGAAGTTCTGGATAAGGTAGAGGAGACCGAGGAATTTCCGGAGGAGATATTGGACAAGATGGCGAAGGCCGGCTTCTTTGGAGTGAAGATCCCCAAGGAATTAGGCGGACAGGGAGCGGACGCCCGGGCATACGTTCTGGTGATGGAGGAGATCGCAAGAGTGTCCGGCGTGGCAAGCATTTATGTTTCCAGCCCCAACTCCCTTTCCGGCGGCCCCCTTCTCCTGGCAGGCAACGACGAGCAGAAGGAGAAATATCTGCGTCCCGTTGTGACCGGCGAGAAGAAGCTGGCATTTGCCCTGACCGAGCCTGGCGCAGGTTCTGACGCGGGAAGCGTAGCTACCGTGGCAAAGAAAGAGGGAGACCACTACGTGCTGAATGGACGCAAGTGCTTTATCACCATGGCGCCCCTGTCCGACTACGCGGTTGTCTTCGCAAAGACAGATGTGACCAAGGGCAACAAGGGACTTTCCGCTTTTGTAGTAGATATGCACGCTCCGGGTGTTTCCTGCGGCAAGCCCGAGGACAAGATGGGCGTTGTGGGATGCGCTACATCCGATATTATCCTGGAGAACGCGATTGTTCCCGAGTGCGACCGTCTGGGCGAAGAGGGCGACGGCTTTAAGATCGCCATGCAGACCTTAAATACCGGACGTCTCGGCGTAGCTGCCCAGTCCATCGGCGTGGCGCAGGGATGTCTTGACGAGGCCATCAAATATGCCAAGGAGAGAAAGCAGTTTGGAAGAAGAATTGCAGACTTCCAGGCCATCAGCTTCATGATCGCAGATATGGCGACCAAGCTGGAGGCAGCCAAGCAGCTCGTTTATAAGGCAGCTTATATGATGGATACCAAGCAGGATGCGACGCTGAACGCGTCTATGGCTAAATATTATGCCTCCGAGGTATGTAATGAGATTGCCCAGAAGGCAGTGCAGATTCACGGCGGTTATGGCTTTATCAAGGATTACAAGATCGAGAGGATGTTCCGGGACTGCCGCGTATTTACAATTTACGAGGGAACAAGCCAGGTACAGCAGATGGTTATCGGAGGAAAGCTTCTTAAGAAATAAGGTCATGACCAGGAGGAATTGAAATATGAAGATATTAGTATGTGTAAAGCAGGTGCCGGATACCAATGAGGTAAAAATTGACCCGGTAAAGGGAACCCTGATCCGCGACGGCGTTCCCAGTATTTTAAATCCCGATGATGCGAACGCTCTGGAGGCAGCCCTTCAGTTAAAGGACAAGGATCCGTCCGTTACGGTTGCGGTTATCACCATGGGACCGCCCCAGGCAAATTACATGCTGCGCGAGTGCCTTGCTATGGGAGCGGATGAGGCATATCTTTTGAGCGACCGGGCATTCGGCGGCGCGGATACCTGCGCTACCTCCACCACCATCGCTGCGGGCATCCGCAAAGTGGGCGGCGTAGATGTGATTTTCGCAGGCCGTCAGGCAATCGACGGAGATACCGCTCAGGTTGGTCCCCAGGTAGCCCAGAGACTGGGAGTGCCGGTTGTAACCTATGTGCAGGATATCCAGATGGGCGACGGAAAGGTGACCGTGCAGCGCCAGATGGAGGACGGCTACGAGGTAATCGAAGTGAATACCCCCTGCCTGCTGACCTGCGTAAAGGAATTAAATGAGCCGAGATATATGTCCGTTGGCTCCATCGTAGATGCATATAAGAAAGAGATCACGGTGTGGAATCATGAGGACGTGGCACTGGATCCGGCAGACTGCGGCCTGAACGCTTCCCCTACCCAGGTATTCCGCTCCTTCACGCCTCCCCAGAAGGGCAAGGGCGAGATGCTGTCCGGAACCATTGACGAGATGGCGGGCGCCCTGGTAGGGAAACTGGTAGAGAAACACTTATTGTAATAAGAATGAGGAGGGAAGACTACAATGGCAGTTCAGGTATTAAAAGATAAATGTAAGGGGTGCACCAAGTGCGTGAAGAGCTGCCCCTTTGAAGCAATTACCATGGAAGGAAGGCTGGCGGTTATCGGAACAGCCTGTACTGGCTGCGGTCAGTGCGTGGAGGTTTGTCCGTTCGGCGCGATTGAGAAGACCGAGGAAGAGGCTGGCGCAAAGGATCTCAGCGCATACCATGGCGTATGGGTATTTGCAGAGCAGAGAGACGGAAAGCTGATGCAGGTAGCCATTGAGCTTCTGGGCGAGGGCAAGAAATTAGCCGAGGCAGTGGGCTGCGAGCTGTGCGCTGTTCTGTGCGGAAGCAATGTGGAGGGCCTTGCGGACGAGCTCTTTGAATATGGCGCTGACAAGGTATACTATGCGGATGCACCGGAGCTGGCTCACTACACCACCGACGGATATACCAAGGTTATCTATGAGGCCATTACCCAGTATAAGCCGGAGATTGTGCTCCTGGGTGCTACCCATATCGGCCGTGACCTGGGTCCCTGCCTGGC
>CALWRE010000104.1 GCA_944383835.1 uncultured Lachnospiraceae bacterium
CTTTAGCAGGGTGGTCTTGCCGGTGCCGTTGTTTCCGATGATGGCCACCCTCTCCCCGCGGCGGATATCGATGTTCACATCCTGGAAAAGAGTCCGCTCCCCGTAGGATTTTTTCAGATTCCGGATGGTCAGCACGTCGTTGCCGCTGACAATACTGGGGGTAAAGCGGACGGACATATCGGCTTTCACCTCGAAGGGCTTTTCCAGCCGCTCCATCTTTCCCAGCATTTTTTCCCGGCTTTCGGCCCGTTTGATGGATTTCTCCCGGTTGAAGGAGCGGAGCTTTGCGATGACCTCCTCCTGATGCTTGATTTCCGCCTGCTGGTTTAAATAGGCCTTCAGCTGGGCCTCCCGCAGCATGGCTTTCTTCTCAGCGTAGGCCGAGTAGTTGCCCTGGAAAACGGAGGCGTGGGTGTTATCGATCTCTATTACTTTGGTCACCACCCGGTCGAGGAAATAACGGTCGTGGGCGACGATGATCACGGCGCCGGGATAGTTTACCAGGAAGTTTTCCAGCCAGGCGATGGAATTTAAGTCCAGGTGGTTGGTGGGCTCGTCGAGGAGGATGATATCCGGGCGGGAGAGCAGGAGCTTACCCAGAAAGACGCGGGTTTTCTGCCCGCCGGACAGGGCGCTTATGGGCTTGTCAAATTCGCTCTCGTCAAAGCCCAGGCCCTTCAGCACGCCGGTGATTTCGCTGCGCAGGGAGTAGCCGCCAGCCTCCTCGTAGCGGTGAGTAGCCTGGCTGTAGGCTTCCATCAGGCGCTCCAGCTCTTCGCCGGCGGCATGGGGCATCTGCTTTTCCATCTGGCGGATCTTATCTTCCAGCTCAAAAACATCCTTCTTTGCCTCTTTTACCGCCTCGTAGATCGTATGGGAATCGGCGATATCCTGATGCTGGGCCAGATAGCCCATGGTTTTCCCCTTGGCTAAGACCACCTGGCCACTGTCGGCCGGCAGCTCGCCGGTGATGATCTTGAGCAGGGTGCTTTTGCCCGCGCCGTTGATGCCGACGATGGCCGCCTTTTCGCGGTCTTCCAGAAAAAAGCTGACGCCGCACAGTATATTTTTATCTAAAAAAGCCTTGTTTATCTGATTGCAGGACAAAATCATGAAAATTTTCCTCCCCCGGCTTGTGTAATGCACGGATTTTGCGTATACTTGTGGCGGGCGGCCCTGCGCCGCCGCATAGACGAGTATAGCATAAATACAGAGAGAAGGTAAAGGTGAATTTGCGATGAAAAAGATATTGCTGATCGCCACCGGCGGGACCATTGCCTCCCGGGATACGGGGGAGGGGCTTACACCGGTGGCAAAGCCGGAGGAGCTTTTGGAGGCGGCGCCCCAGATCCGGCGGTTCTGCCGGGCGGAGGCGGTTTCCATCCTGAATATCGATAGCACGAACCTGCAGCCGGAGAACTGGATTCAGATGGTGCAGGTGATTCGGGAGAACTATGACCGCTACGACGGCTTTGTGCTGACCCATGGGACGGATACCATGGCCTATACGGCCTCGGCCCTGTCCTATCTGATTCAGAACCCGGACAAGCCCATTGTGCTGACCGGCTCCCAGAAGCCCATCGGCTATCCCATAAGCGATGCGGTGAAGAATCTGACCGACAGCTTTGTCCTGGCCTGTCAGGATCAAATGGCGGGGGTATACCTGGTCTTCGACGGAAAGGCCATCTTCGGCACCAGGGCCCGCAAGATTCGCAGCAAAAGCTACGACGCCTTTGAGAGCGTCAATCACCCGATTGCGGCGCAGATTTACGACGGCCGCGTGATCCGGTACTTTCCGGAGCAGGTGAAGGCGGGCGGGCCTCTCTTTTATGACCGGGTACGGCCCTCGGTTTTCCTTTTGAAATTGATCCCCGGTCTGGAGCCGGACGTGCTGGAGTATGTGGGCGCACGCTACGATGTGATTGTGATTGAGAGCTACGGCGTCGGGGGAGTGCCCTTTGTGGACCAGCGCAATTTCCTGGAAAAGGTGGAGAAGCTGGCGGCCCAGGGGAAGCTGGTGGTGGTGACCACTCAGGTTCTCTTTGAGGGAAGCGACATCGGGGTGTACGCCGTGGGGCAGAAGGCAATGGGCTGCCCTCTGCTGATGCAGTCCTACGATATGACGGTGGAGGCCGTGGTGACCAAGCTGATGTGGCTGCTGGGGCAGACCGCTGACGGAGAAGAGATCCGCCGCCGCTTTTATCAGCCGGTGAACCGGGATCTGTCGCCGGTGCAGGAGATTCCGGCGGAATGAATGTGGAAAAAATGTGAAAAGATGATAAATATGCGGGAGAATCGGCAGAGTTTGTGGGGGAAGCGGTTGACATTGCTTTTTTGCGCCGATATAATATTATATGGTACAGAGCTTTACAAAGGTTTTGAATATGTCCGCATAGGACGCGGGGAATGGAGTACTTAGAGTGGAGAACAAAGAAATTTCAAGTGCAGTAATTAAGAGGCTTCCCAGATATCACAGATACCTGGGCGATTTGATGGCGCAGGGCGTGGAGAGGATTTCCTCCCAGGAGCTCAGCGTACGCATGAATGTGACGGCATCGCAGATCCGTCAGGACTTGAATAACTTCGGCGGCTTTGGTCAGCAGGGCTATGGCTACAATGTGGCCTATCTGTACCAGGAGATCTCGAAGATTCTTGGCCTCGATCATGAGAACAGCATGGTAATTATCGGCTGCGGCAATTTCGGACAGGCTCTGGCTAACTATCAGAATTTCGAGAACCGCGGCTTTGTGACCAAGGCAATCTTTGACGTCAGCCCGGATAAGATCGGGATGCGGGTCAGAGGGATCCCTGTCCTGGATATCAAGGATCTGGCTTCCTACCTTCATGACCATGATATTAAGATCGCAGTGCTTACGATCCCGAAGGAGGCCGCTGTGGAGGTCGCGAAGGTTCTGGTGGACAGCGGAATCAAGGCGATCTGGAATTTTGCCCACCTGGATCTGGACGTCCCTTCGGACGTGGTGGTGGAAAATGTCCACCTGTCCGAGAGCCTGATGCAGCTGTCTTACCGTCTGGCAGAGGCGGCCAATAAGAAAAAATAAGCGGGAGACGTTATGATCTGCGGCATTGGAAATGATGTGATTGAGATCGAGCGAGTGAAAAAGGCCTGTGTTTCACAGGCCTTTTTGTCACGGGTATATACGGAGGAGGAGATTCGCCTTTTTGCACGAAATCCTTCCTCCCTGGCCGGGAATTTCGCCGCCAAGGAGGCTGTGGCAAAGGCGCTGGGAACGGGTTTTGTGGGGTTTGGCCCCAGGGACATCGAGGTGCTCCGAGACAAGGCCGGGGCCCCGACGGTTCGCCTCCACGGCCGGGCGGAGGAGAGGCGAAGGCAGATCGGCGCGGACCGGCTGTGGATTACGATTTCCCACGGCAGAGGCGTAGCCATTGCAACGGCTGTGGCGGAAAAGAATGAAAAGGAAGAAATCTCCGCAAAATAACGCCGGAGGCCAAAACCTTTTTGCCCGCAGCCACATAAAATAATATAGGAAAGACTTCCGATAGCTGAATACACACGAGAAAAAGGGAAATACTTACAGTAGAAGACAGGAAACGGAGTGTGTAGGCATGACTATCAGACGAGGAGATATTTATTATGCGGATTTACGGCCGGTGGTAGGCTCGGAGCAGGGCGGGATCCGGCCGGTATTGATTATACAGAATGATGTGGGAAACCGGCACAGCCCGACGGTGATCTGCGCGGCGATCACCTCGCGGATGAACAAGGCCAAGCTCCCCACCCATGTGGAGCTTCCCTCCACCGCCTGCGATATGGCGAAGGATTCGGTGATTCTTTTGGAACAGCTGCGGACTGTGGATAAGCAGCGCCTGCGGGAAAAAATCTGTCATCTGGACGATGGCTTCCTGCATAAGGTGGACGAGGCGCTCCAGGTGAGCCTGAGCCTGGATACATAAAGGAGGCGGCAGGCCGAAAAGCAAGCGGAACTTGGGAGAAAGATGTTGAAGTCTCTGGCGAATAGTGTTAGAATAGCAATGGTTTTTAGGCATCTGATAAGGAAAGAAAGAGGAGAGATTATATGTCAGGACATTCCAAGTTTGCGAATATCAAGCATAAAAAGGAAAAGAACGACGCCGCCAAGGGCAAGATCTTTACGGTGATCGGCCGTGAAATCGCCGTGGCGGTGAAGGAGGGCGGAGCGGATCCTGCCAATAATAGCAAGCTGCGCGATGTGATTGCGAAGGCGAAGGCCAACAACATGCCCAACGATACCATTGAGAGAGGCATTAAGAAGGCTGCCGGCGACATTGGCAGCGTCAATTATGAGAAGATAACCTATGAGGGCTACGGCCCCGGCGGGGTGGCGATTATCGTGGATACCCTGACGGACAATAAGAACCGCACCGCGGCCAACGTCCGCAGCGCCTTTACCAAGGGAAACGGTAATATTGGAACGCCTGGCTGCGTGTCCTTCATGTTCGACCAGAAGGGCCAGATCATTGTCGATAAGGAAGAGTGCGAGATGGATCCCGACGAGCTGATGATGACGGCTCTGGATGCGGGGGCGGAGGATTTCAGCGAGGAGGACGACTGCTATGAAATCTACACCGCGCCCGATGATTTCAGCAAGGTTCGCGAGAGCCTGGAGGGTGCGGGAATTCCGATGGCAGACGCTTCGGTGACGATGGTTCCCCAGACCTGGGTGGAGCTGTCCGATCCGGATTCGGTCAAATACCTGCAGAGAACGCTGGATCTGCTGGATGACGACGACGATGTGCAGGCGGTCTATCACAACTGGGATGAGGCCTGAGTTACTCCTTCAACTAAGAGAAACCGCATACGGGCGGGAAAATAGTGAGGCAGGAAAATAGCGAGGCAGGAAAATAGCGAGGCAGGAAAACAGACAGCGGGCGGGGAGAACCACCGGCTTTGGATGCCCCAGGGGCGTCCATGCGGTGCGTTTTCCCCGCCTGTTTCTTGCGGGCGGCGAACTTTGCGGTTCAGCTGCTTAACTGCACTAAGAGAAGCTCTACGGCCAGCTGGTCGGAGAGATTGCCGGTTTTGACGGCGGTCTCCGCCTCCACGCAGGCGGTGACGGCCGTCTCCAGGGAAGCGGGGGTGAAGGCCCGGGACTGGGAGCGGATCTTGCCGGCCACATAAGGGTTAAGCTTCAATTTCTGGGCGATTGTGCGCTGATCCATCCCGGCGTCGGATAGCTCGCGGACCTGGAGAAGCTGGTTGAACTGCCGGGCGATCAGAAAGAGGATCCGCATCGGCGGCTCCTTCAGGGCCAGCAGGTCGTGGTAGAGCCGGAGCGCCTGGTCCCGGCTGCGGGAGGAGACGGCTCCCACCATTTCAAAGATATGGCCGGTGATCTGCACGGAGCCCACCGCCTCCACATCCTCCGAGGTAATCACATCCCGCCCGGTCGTATAGGCCAGAAGCTTATCCAATTCGCTGCGGATCAGATCCATGTCGGTTCCGGTTCGCTCCAGAAACAGATTCATCGTACTGCGGGTGATCTGCTTCCCCTCTTTTTTTAATAGGGACAGGATCCACTTCTCAATATAAGCTGGCTCCTGGCGCTTCAGCTCCACGGCGTAACCCAGGGTGCTGACGGCCTTATACATCTTGCTGCGCTTATCCACCTGCGATTCCACGAAAAGCAGGATGGTCGTCTCGGGCATCGTGGGCAGGTACTGGGGAAGGCTGCCTGCGTCTTTTTTGAACAGTCCGCTGTCCTCGACGATGATCAGCCGGTGTTCGGCGAAAAAGGGGAGGGTGTCGGCGGCGTCGATGATGGCGCGGACGTCGGCGTCTTTTCCCTCGAAGTAGTGATAGTTTATGGTGTCGCCGTTTAAAATCGCCTCCCGGAGACGAATTTTAAAGCTGCGCTTTAAATAGGCCTCCTCGCCGTACAGGCAGTATACCGGCCGGAAGGTGTGGTTTTTGATATCCTGGTTCAATGTCTGCATAGATGATGTCCTCCTTATTCCTGCCTGCGTTTGTTTACAGTATACTCATCCCTGCGAAAAAGTACAAGAGGAAAGTGCCGGCGATGGGTACAAGCGAAAAACGGGGACGGAAAAACAGCGGCGGAAAGATAGCGGCGGAAAGATCGGCGAAAGATACAAAATCTGCATGACAAGAGAAGGGGTTTATGTTATGCTTATAATAGCAGGCGGTCTTTCATCCGCCTATTTATCCAGAATGAGGAGGAAAGGATTTATGGGAATTATTTCGAGATTTGCGGATATTATGTCGGCTAATATCAATGCCCTGCTGGACAGGGCGGAGGATCCGGCCAAGATGATTGACCAGTATCTGCGCAACCTGCAGGAGGATCTGGCCAATGTAAAAGAAGAGACGGCGACGGTTATGGCGGAGGAGAAGCGCTGCGAGAGAGAATTAAAGGAGTGCAGCGCCCAGATTGCCAAGCTGCAGGCTTACGCGGAGAAGGCTGTGCTGGCGGGGAATGACAACGACGCCAAGAGATTTCTGGCGGAGAAGGCCTCCCTGGTGGAGAAGCAGGCTGGGCTTCAGCAGGCTTACGAGGCTGCAGCGGCCAATTCTTCCAAAATGAAACAGATGTATGACAAGCTTTGCTCCGATATTTCCACGCTGAATGCCAGAAAGGATGCGATCAAGGCCAAGGTGGCCGTGGCCAAGACCCAGGAGAAGATCAATAAGATCGGTTCCAGCATCCAGGGGGCTGCCGATAATCTTTCGGCCTTTGACCGGATGGAGGCCAAGGCAAACCAGATGCTCGACAAGGCCAACGCCATGGCGGAGCTCAACGGACTGGACAGCGCGGAGGGCGGTACCGGCGTCGAAGACCTGATGGGCAAATACGACGCGCAGCCCTCGGCGGCAGTGGAGGATGAGCTGGCTGCCCTGAAAGCCAAGCTGGGCAAATAATCGGTAAGGGGACAGAATGAACGAGATTTACGATACGTTAAATCCGATGCAGAAGGAGGCCGTCTTTACAACAGACGGCCCCTTGCTAATCCTGGCGGGAGCCGGTTCCGGCAAGACCAGGGCGCTGACGCATCGGATTGCTTATTTAATAGAAGAAAAGAAGGTGGCACCCTGGAATATCCTGGCGATCACCTTTACCAATAAAGCGGCCGGGGAGATGCGCGAACGGGTGAATGCCCTGGTGGGGACCGGAGCGGAGAGCGTCTGGGTTTCTACTTTCCACTCGCTGTGCGTGCGGATTTTGCGGCGGGACGCGGAGTATCTGGGATACGATCATAATTTTACGATCTATGACAGCGACGACCAGAAAAACCTGGTGAAGCAGGTGATGAAAAGGCTGGAGATTGATCCGAAGCTGTATAAGGACCGGGCGATCATGAATGTGATCTCCGCCAATAAAAACGAGCTGGTGACGCCGGAGGAATATGCCGCCAGCGTTTCCGGCGAGTACCGCAAGATGCGCATCGCGGAGGCCTATCAGGAGTATCAGGAGCAGCTGCACCGCAGCAATGCCTTTGACTTTGACGATCTGCTGATGAAGACGGTGGAGCTTCTACAGGCAAATACGGAGATTCGGGAGCGGTACCAGAACCGTTTCCGCTACATTCTGGTGGATGAGTATCAGGATACCAATACCGCCCAGTTCCGCCTGCTGAGCCTTTTGACGGGCAAAGACAGAAACCTCTGCGTGGTGGGAGACGACGATCAGTCCATCTACAAATTCCGGGGGGCGAATATCGGCAATATCCTGCATTTTGAAGAGATTTATCCGGAGGCCAAGGTGATCAAGCTGGAGCAGAATTATCGCTCCACCGGGCACATTCTGGAGGTGGCCAACGAGGTGATTGCCCACAACGAGGGCCGCAAGGATAAGAAACTCTGGACGGAAAACGAGGAAGGGGAGCCGGTGCATTACGCCAGGTATGAGACGGCCTATGATGAGGCCGACGGGGTGATCCGTCAGGTGAAGCAGGCATCCCAGAGAGGCATAGGGCTGGGGGACTGCGCGGTCCTATACCGCACCAACGCCCAGTCCCGCCTTCTGGAGGAAAAATGCATCCAGCATAATGTCCCCTACCGGCTGATCGGCGGGGTGAATTTCTATCAGCGCAAGGAAATAAAGGATATTCTGGCTTATCTGAAAACCGTGGACAACGGCCGGGACGATCTGGCCGTGCAGCGGATTATCAATGTGCCAAAGAGAGGGATCGGAGGCACCACGATCGGCAAGGTGGCCCTCTATGCTTCGGCCAATGACCTGAGCTTTTATGAGGCTTTGACCAGGGGAGGGCGGATACCGGGCCTGGGAAAGGCAGCCCAGAAGCTGGAGAGCTTTGTCCGCCTGATCGAGGTTTATCGCAGCAAGCTGGAGTACAAGATGTCGGTGCCGGAGCTGATCCGGGATATTCTGGATACCAGCGGATATGAGGACGAACTCGCCAAGGACGACGAGGTGGAGGCGGAGGCCCGCAGGGAGAACCTGCAGGAGCTGATCAATAAGGCCTCGGATTATCAGGCGGCTGCGGAGAACCCGACGCTGAGCGGCTTCCTGGAGGAGGTGGCTTTGGTCGCCGAGGTGGATAACCTGAATCCTGCGGAGGACAGGCTTACGCTGATGACTCTCCATGGGGCAAAGGGACTGGAGTTTACGAAGGTCTTTCTGACCGGTCTGGAGGACGGGCTCTTTCCGGGCAGCCAGGCGGTGAATTCGGATGACCCCGGCGATATGGAAGAGGAGAGACGGCTGTTCTACGTGGGCGTTACCCGCGCCAAGAAGGAGCTGACCCTGACCTGCGCCGCTACGCGCATGGTCAACGGGGAGCCCCGCTTCAGCCGCCGTTCCCGTTTTATCGATGAGATTTCTCCGGGTCTGCTGCTGAATGAAAAGGCGGCCGGGCAGGGAAACAGAAGACAGTTTGGCTCTTCCGAAGCGGGGAGCGGTGAGACTGGTTCCGGCCGAGGATCTTCTTCCGGTT
>CALWRE010000105.1 GCA_944383835.1 uncultured Lachnospiraceae bacterium
CACCAATTCCCTATGAAGAAAGGTCGTCTTGCCCGAGCCGGCCGGGCCAAGAAGAAAAGTAAGCCCCATCAGCATACCTCCCGCGCCAGGCAGCAGGCCCCCAGGATTCCCTGGTCGTCCCCCAGGCTGGCCCCGACGATATATTCCTCCAGATGCTCCAGCTCCCTGGTGTTCAGGTAGCCGCCCAGCTGCCTTTGCACCTCCCGGCGGATCAGCGGCAGGAGGCTCTGCTGGTGCATTACCCCGCCGCCCAGGATGATCTTCTCCGGCGACAGGATCAGGAGATAGGCCACAAGGGCCTGGGCAATATAATAGGCCTCCAGCTCCCAGACCTCAGGCCGGTTCGAAAGCTCCGCCCCCGGCCGGCCGAAACGCCTCTCGATGGCCGGGCCGGCGGCCAGCCCCTCGAAGCAGCTGTCATGGTAAGGGCAGACGCAGACAAAGTCCTCGTCCCCCTTTCTTCTCTTCAGCGTCAGATGGCCCGCTTCCGGATGGAGCATCCCGTGGAGCAGTTTTCCATTGCTCATCACCCCGGCGCCGATTCCCGTCCCGATGGTGATATAGATGCTGTTTTCCACCCCCCTGGCGCAGCCAAAGGAAGCCTCGCCCAGAAGGGAGCCATTAACGTCGGTATCAAAGCCAATGGGCACCCCCAGCTCCCGGCCAAAGAAGCCCGCCACATCGCACCACTCCCAGCCGGCTTTCGGCGTCGTGGTGATATAGCCGTAGGTAGGGGAATCCCGGTGCAGATCCACCGGGCCGAAGCAGGCGATCCCCAGGGCTTCGATCCCTTTGCCGCGAAAGAAATCCGCCAGCTTCGGCAAGGTCTCATCCGGCAGGGTGGTCGGAATGGACGTTTTCTCCAGAATGTTCCACTTCTCGTCATTCTCCAGCTCCACAATGGCGCAGACCATCTTCGTGCCGCCGGCCTCCAATGCTCCCAGCCTCATTCCTTTTCCTTTTCCCTTTCCATTTTCTTTTTCTATTGCTTTTCCCATTCCCCTTCTCCCTTCATCGTCTCCTGCTCGATACGGTTGCGCACCGCCTCCATCCTCCGGTCCAGCTCGGCGCTGATCTCGGCGCAGTCATACATTTCCGCCGCCAGCTCGTCGGCAATCTCCTCCGGAATATCCTTTTTATAGCGCAGCTTATGCTCCAGGCTCGCCCAAAAATCCATGGCGATGGTGCGAAGCTGCACCTCCACCTTCACCAGCCTCTTTTCGTTCTCCAGAAAAATCGGCACGTCCACGATCAGATGAAGGCTCCTGTATCCGCTAGCCTTCGGGTTTTGAATGTAATCCTTGCGCTCGATCAGCGTAATATCGTCCTGCTTTAACAGGCAGTCCGCCAGCAGATAAATGTCCTCGGGGAAGGAACAGATAATCCGTATCCCCGCCACATCAAATATATTTTCCTCCAGGGCGGAGAGGGTGAGGGGCAGGTTTTTACTCCTCATCTTGCCCACAATGCTCTCCATGGACTTCAGCCTGGTCTTAATGCTCTCGATGGGATTGCGGTCGTACTGCAGGGAAAACTGCTCGTTTAGCACCCGGAATTTCGTCTCCACCTCCATCATCGCACAATGATAATAGGACATCAGCTCCCTCCAGGGCAGGGTATTCTCCCTGGCCATCTCCAAGAATTCATCGCTGACCAGCTCCCGCAGTAGCTTCCCTCTGAACTCATCCCGCATCGAATCGGTAAGCTTCGGTATCTTAATCGCCATAATTAAAAACTCCTTCTTCCTATCCTTGTCCAGCGAAAAACGTTAAGAACACTTTAGCACGAAATGGCTTTTTAAACAATTATGTAGTTTTCTTTTCATTACCTGCTTTTTCCCTGCCATACTGCATCATAATCATTTACTCCCTTGTCAATAAGTGTCCGCAGGTCGACCGGTGCGAATAATTTCCATCTCCGATGAAGGATAAAATCATCCCTCTTTGGGAAAAGATACGTCTTGCTGCCGGATATATGTTTCTCACATTCTTCAAAAAAGGTTTCCGGCAGTCCCAATTCCACCTGAAAGCTTTCAAGAAGATATCCTGCCTTCTGATAAAGTTTGCCGCATCCATATAACGCCAAAGCCTCCAGCAGCTTTTCCGAGGGAAGTGCAGGCACAAGAAGCAGACAGCGTAAAAGTTCTTCCAGACCACCGATCTTTTCAAAATTCGCAATGCTGTCTATGACAGTCCGCTCCAAAGACGTAACCCTCACTCCATTCTCGGTTTCTATAATCCCATCTGCCCCATGATACCGGACACATTGATAATCAATTCCATCATAGGAGAACGAGCGTACACGTTTCTTGGTCGCCACATAAACCTCATAAAACACTTGATTGGCATATCCATAATATTCAAATGCACTATGGTAAGAAACACAGGCATCCTCCGCTACATGGGAAGCAATCTGGTAACGATTTGGGATTGGCTGTCCAGTCTCCAAACTGATTACCGCATACAGGTCACGGCGTACGCGTTCAATATATCCTTTGTCCATATATTTCCGTATCTGCCAGTCTGCCGCGCTGTCCGAACCGGTCATTTTTACAAGTTCCTCCCGCGTAAAGCAACGCATTATGGCAAGTTCTCTGTATAATTCCATTTTTTCATCGCCTCCGTTTTTAGTATAGCGCGAAACCGTTTAAATCACAACTATTTTGAGCAAAAATAAAAACGCATAAAATTCCGGCAAACCGCCTGTCAGCATCCCGCCCACCCATTTGTGAAAGCTGCGCACCGTTATAAAAAGTTATAAAAGTTATAAAAAATGTTAAAACGTCTTGACATATCATCGCTTTATATTATAATAAAAATGTAAAGAGTTTTTAACATATTCATCCATATCCAGGAGGTAACCAACATGAAAAAAATGGACGAAATGGACCGAAACATTCAGCTGCGCTCGGCGGAACGGGGGTACAAAGCGGCCATACTCTGCCTGTGCGCATGGACCTTATTCAACAGCTACCAGACGATTGTCCACGACGCGGTCTATGAACCCTGGCCCAGCCTGATCTTATCCGCCGCCGTCTGCGTACAGTCGTTTTCGCAGATCGCAATGAAGCAGAGAATGGTGGCAGGCGATGAGGAATACAAAGAACCAAACCGTCTGCTGCAGACAGCGATTGCCGCGGTTGTGATCGCCGCCGTAATTTTATCTGTCGGCACCTACTTTATCTTAAACGGGTAAACCTCCATGAGAAATAGAGTCAAACAGCTACGCAAAGAAGCAGGGCTGCGCCAGGAGGACATGGCAAAACAGCTGGGGGTAAGTCGGCAGACCATTATTGCCATTGAAAATGATAAATATGATCCTACCCTCGAGCTTGCAATGAAGATCGCAGAATTGTGCGGCCTCCATGTAGATGAGATCTTCTTCTTGGATCATACAAAGCAGGAACGGTAAGAAAAGCAGGAAAGCAAATATTCCGATCTGGAAGGTTTTCCGGCATGGATTGCGCAAACCCCTCATAAAATAATAAAAAAGAATTCTGCGTTCGGAGGGGCATATGAGCGCAAAGACAAAAATTGTAGTGCTGCGGATGAAGGAACTGATTTACACCGGCATATTCATAGGGCTGGCCGTCCTGTTGGTGGTTCTTTTTCTCGCCATGTTCCGCAATAAAAAAACGGAGGAGACGGACGCCTCCGTAACTTCCGGCTACATACCCGGCGTTTACACGGCTTCCTTAGCTTTAAACGGGCAGAATCTGGACGTGGAGGTAACCGTCGATCCCAATGCGATCACGGGAATCCGCCTTGTCAATCTGGATGAAAGCGTCACGACGATGTATCCGTTAATGGAGCCCACCCTGGAATCCCTGGCCGTTCAGATTCTCGAAAAGCAGTCCACCGAGGGGATCACCTACACCGACAGCGCCAAATACACCAGCTATATCCTGCTCCAGGCCATACAGTCCGCCCTGAATAAGGCGCTGCCGCAGGAAGGGTGAAAAACTTTTTCCATGCATTGAAAAGACAGTAATTTAAGGAATTGTGAAATCAGCGCCTGCCAAACAGGATCGGATAACAAAACAGACGACATTCAACTTTAGGGAGTGTCGTTTGTTTTTTGTGCGTTTAAGAGTCGAAAATCGCCTTTTTGTTCCCTTGTTGTTCCCTTGCGATGCGGCGTTCAAAGATAGGTATGTTTACGTTCCTTCTTAACATTTGATGGACATTTGGTGATACAGATTTTTGACATTGGTTTTCTCTAAAATTTGTGATATAATTTTCAAAAATACGGAGTAATCGATATGATTGGTCTTACACAAGTCGAGGGTAACAATGGGAAATATTGAAAACAAATTAAGGACTGAAGATTCTTCTATTCACGATTGGTATCGATTTGTTTTATCGTTTCCTCCACATTTAGTCCGGCAGTATCTAGAGGAATTTTCTGCCGACCAAACGTCATTTGTTTTAGATCCTTTTTGTGGAACAGGAACCACTAATGTTGAATGCAAAAAACGAGGAATACCTTCTTGGGGTATTGAAGCAAGTCCTCTGACACACTTTGCAAGTAAGACAAAATGCGTTTGGCTGAAAGACACTTCTAATTTTTTGCGTACAGCTAAACAAATTGCACTGGCAGCAACACAGACGATAAACTCGTTACCAAAGTTAAGAACGCTCTCTGAGGAACAGGCGTCTCTAATTTTGAAAAACTCCATCTGTGACCAGCCGTTAAGCAGTACATTGGTATTAAGAGATGCGATCCGCGCAGCACGTTCACCCTATGAGGATTATTATTTGCTCGCATTAGCAAAACATATTGTTTGTTCCTACAGCAACTTAAAATTCGGACCGGAAGTAGGGATAAGCCGAAAGAAAAAAGAGTGTGTTGATGTGGTTGAAATATGGCTTTCAGAGATTGAGAAAATGAAAGCTGATTTGGAACAGTGGAAACAATATTCTTCAACTTTAGCTGATATTTCTTTAGGGGATGCAAGAAATATTCCGAAGACGGACTATGCTGGGAAGGTGGACTGCGTAATTACATCGCCGCCGTATCCAAACGAAAAGGATTATTCCAGAACCACAAGACTCGAATCGGTTATTTTAGGGTTCATAAACACTAAAGACGACCTTAGAAAAATAAAAAAGGGGTTTATTCGCTCCAATTCAAAAAATGTTTATCGCAGTGATACCGATGCTCAATATGTATGCCGTATTGAATCAATAAACAAACTGAGCAGCGAAATAGAACATCGGCGTCTAGAACTAGGAAAGACATCTGGTTTTGAAAAACTATATGCTTCTGTTGTAAAACAGTATTTTGGAGGAATGGCAAAACACCTTTCCGAACTTAAGCCATATCTGCGCAATGGGGCGTCACTAGCCTATGTCGTTGGCGATCAAGCATCCTATTTTCAAATTCCGATTCGCACTTCTATTCTTCTTGGCGAAGTTGCAGAAAGTATAGGCGGATATGAAGTTGAGCGAATTGATACGTTCAGAAAGCGTTTTGCTACGGTTACAGAAACATGGCTTAACGAAGATGTCTTAATTTTGAAATATAAAGGAGATCAACATGGCAAAGTATGACGATATTATCAGTGGAATATTTTTTGACCGATATGAAGCCGGCGTAACCTCCATTCGATTTGAGCGCGATGACTTAGCAGAAAAGGCACGGCAGTTGAAAATTTCCATGCCCAAAAATTTGGGAGATGTTATCTATTCTTATAAGTACCGAAAAAGTTTGCCTCAAGCAATAATTGAAACCGCACCGGAAGGTTTCTATTGGCGTATCAAAAATGTCGGCATAGCTCAACACGAATTTGTTCTTACGCAAGGCTCCGAATTCGTAGAAATTGATCCAATGCTTGCAACGACCAAGATCCCGGACGGGACGCCAAGTATAGTGAAAAAATATAGCATTTCTGACGAACAAGCATTGTTGGCAATTGTAAGATACAACCGCCTCATTGACATATTTTTAGGCGTTACCTGCTATTCACTCCAAAATCATTTGCGCACAACAGTAACTGGGATTGGCCAAGTTGAAACGGATGAAATTTATGTTGGTATTGATAAGGCGGGGCAACAATTTATTATCCCTGTGCAGGCCAAAGGAGGAACAGACAAACTTGGAATTTCACAAATAGAACAAGACCTCGCTTTATGTGCAGAAAAATATCCTGCGTTGATATGTCGCTCCATTGCCTGTCAGTTCGTTACCCGTGATATTGTTGCAATGTTTGAATTCACGATAGAAGAACAGAGAATTGTAAAAGTCAATGAACGGCATTACAAGATCGTAGACGCTTCTGAAATAAGCGGCGACGATTTATATACGTACAAGCTTCATGCCTAACTTGCATAACGAGCAATATCAAAAATCAGCGTTATTGACACACCCCAGAGGTTGTCTTAATAGCCGCCTGCTGCGAACCTTTTTTTATGTTCTCTTCAGCATTATGATTTTTTTGTTATTTCTTATCCAAACTTCTTGACATCCTTGGACATTTGTACTAAGGTGCCCTTTAGTACTTATGTACTATAACATTCAGTCCATGTTTCACTTCTCGTCCGCTGACGACGGACGAGCCATCTATGAGAAGGAAGAAAGATGAGAAAAACAAGCAAAAAAATCATGGCCCTCTGCCTGGTTTTGGGCATGATGACCGCCCTGTCCGGATGCTCCAGTGACAGCGAGACCACCGCTGCCGCTACCGAGGCTGCAACAGAGGCTGCCACCGAGGCCGCGACGGAGGAAGAAACCACAGCTGCCGAGACTGAGGCTGCCACCGAGGAAGAGACCGAGGCTGCCGTTGAGATCGATTACCGTGATATCGACGTGGAGGCCCTGGTAGCCGACGGAGCCAACATCGTCCAAGCCACTGCTTATGGAATTTATTCCATGGAGGGCGATTCCGTAGACAGCTCCATCAAGGCAGACGTCTACTATGACCTGGACAACGAGGATGTGGTTTATATTGAGTTTGAGGAGGCCCTTCTTCCCTATGCAGCCAGCGGGGCTACCGGCTGGGGACTGCTGGACGAGGATACGGCCGCTGCCCTGGGCGACGATGTGATCACGCTGGAGAGCGGTTCCTACCCGATGTACTTTGAGGTGGGCGGCGTTCAGTGGACCGGGGCTGCAAACGATGACGGCACCATCACCTACACCGCCGAAATCGACGGGGAAGAGGTTGATTTTCTGTCCCATGTAGCCACCGCTGAGGGCGGAGCCTGGTATCATGACAATATGGCTGACGGAGCCGTTCTTCTAACCGCTGACGGCGAGGAGGCTGCTACGGTTGAAATCGGCACCAAGGCCTCCATCAACCATGGCGTGGACTTCTGGCCCAGCTCCATTACCTTCCCCGGCAACATCGAGCTGATCAAGAACTACATCTATGACAACGGCGTCAGCTACGATTACGCTCCCGACGGAGACGACATCGTCCAGAACGAGGACGGTCAGTGGGTTGTAGCCGATGTGGTGACCGGAGCCACCCTGGCCGGCACCCCCAACTACCTGAACCTGGTCAAGGAAGCCGTCGATGAAATCAACGCCGGCAATTACACCGTGGTCGAGTAACAGATAAATAGAGCTTTTAAATCTTCTATTCTTCTAAAAAAGAAGGGCGTCCCCGAGCCAATAAGCTTTCGGACGTCCTTCTCTTTTTCTCTTTTGTTTTTCTTATTCTTATTCTTATGGCCAATGCCGTTACCGCAGTGCCTCCAGAATATCTCTTCCCATCTGCAGAATCTCCACATCTGCCAGAATATTGGCCCTCTGCTCTTCCACCGGCATGTAGGTTACAGCGTCAAAGGGATTTTTAAATATGTCGCAGCCAATGTACAGGCTCCGCCCGTCAAAGGAGAGATACAGCTTTCTGTCCGCCGCCTTTTCGGAAAGGGCAAGAATTTTTTGCAGCACCGGCGTGGCAAGAAGCGCGAGCGCCCCGTCCTTATTATCCGTATAGACAAAGAATACATCGTCAAAGGCTGCGTCGCCGGTCCAAACCTGCTCACCGACCGTCTGCCTCTTCATCATTTTCTCCATTTTCTGCTGAAAAATCTGCAGCCGCAGGCCAAGCTTTGCCTCCGGCAGGGCAAACGCAACGACCTGGCCGTTGAAGACCTCCCGCGGCGAGCCCTTGCTGCCGGAACGGACTGCCGTCACAACCATGCCGGAGCGGAAATTCGTCCCTTCCACCGCCCCCGTCAGCTTATCGGCGCACCGGAAAAACGTCTTCACTCCCATAGGCAGCAGCCCGGCCTCTCCCAGCTCCTCATAGGTGAAGGCAGCTCCCTCCCCCTCGTAGCCTGCGCCCGTGAGAGCAGGGGACCGGGACAGGGTTTCCTGAACAAAATGACTCTTAAAAGCCGCATTGAAGCGGTTGTACCGGCCATTGAAAAGGGCGATATACAGCACAAGATGTATGAGTATCATCGCAATGGCAATTGTCAGGAGTTCGGAAAACAGGAGGCCAACGACAGCCCCGGAGCTGAGCTCCAGTCCCGATTCCATAAAGAGATAACGGTTCGCCCAGATCCTCCATACAATCACCAGGGCAAGGGCAATCCAGGCGGCGCGCTTTTTGATCTTATGCCCTTTATCTGCCGCCCGGCGCAGCTTTTCCAGTCTTTCCGTTCCGATGCCTTGTTCGGTTACATGCATTCTTTGTCATCCTTCCCTTCTGTCTTTTTGCCACCAGTATACCAAATCCGCCCCTTTTTGTCATTATAAGCCTTTCAATCAAACTGGGATCTCTTATTTTCTGGTGGGGAAGGAACTGCCGGCTTCAAACTTTTCCGCCACCTGCTTCAGATAATCGGTGATCGGCAGATGCTGCGGACATGCCTGCTCACACTGCCGGCAATGGATGCAGTCGCTGGCCTTCCCGTGCTTCAGGGAAATATTACGGTAGTACGCCGCCTGGCTGGAAAAGCCCCCCGTCGTGCGGGAAATGCTGTTGTAAAGGGCAAAATACTGCGGGATCGCGATATTCTTCGGGCAGCCGTGGGTGCAGTAAGCGCAGCCGGTGCAGGGGATCGGCGTATTCTTCTCGATGATCCTGCATACATTTTCGATCACCGCATTCTCTTCGGGAGAGATGGGCTTAAAATCGCGGAAGGTAGAGGTATTATCAGCCACCTGTTCCAGGGAATTCATTCCGGAAAGGACGCGGACCACCCCTTCCTGGCTGGCGGCAAAGCGCATGGCCCAGGAGGCTGCGGACGCCTGGGGATCGCAGTCTTTCAGAAGTGCGGCAGCCTCCTCGGGCAGGTTGGCCAGGGTTCCGCCCTTGCAGGGCTCCATGACCACCACCGGCTTATCAAAACGGTTCGCTATCTCCAGGCAGCGGCGGGACTGAACGTTTGGCTGCTCCCAGTCCATATAGTTGATCTGCAACTGCACGAAATCGATCATGGAACCGTAGTTAGTCAGGATCTCCTCCAAAAGCTCCGGCATATCGTGGAAAGACATGCCCACCTGGCGTATCTTCCCCTCCGCCTTCTTTCCGGCCACAAAGCCAAAGGCGTCGTATTTTTTGCACTTTTCATACACGTTGGTACCCATGTTGTGAAGCAGGTAATAATCAAAATACTCTACCCCGCAGTGCTCCAGCTGCTCATTGAAAATCCGCTCCATATCCTCCGCGTCCTTAAAATCCCGCAGAGGAAGCTTCGTCGCCAGCTGGAAGGACTCCCGCGGATGGCGCTTTACCAGAGCCTCCCGCACTCCCTCTTCCCCATGATAACCATGGTAGGTATAAGCCGTGTCAAAGTAAGTAAACCCCGCCTCTAAAAATGCGTCGAACAGCTGCTGGATCTTCTCATAATCAAAAGAAGCCGGATCGTCCTGCCTGAGCACCGGCAGACGCATGCAGCCAAACCCAAAATCCACTTTCTGATTGTCCTTCATGATCTTAACCTCCCTATAGGAATGCTCAAAACCTTTTGCTCCTGATTTTATTCTAGTCCTTTTCCATATCGGTTTCAATTCATTTTTCCGCTCCTTTTCATTAGCAAAACTTATGTGAAACCCTCCCCGGCAGGACGCACATTTTAGGCCGGGGACTTGCCAGGCGGCCCTTCTCCCGCTACAATAATATAAAACAAACGGCGCATCGCCATAACATTGCCATAGCATTGCTATACACGATACGCCACGAAAAGCAGGAGGGAACCGATATGAACCTGTTGAAAATAGCATTATTGCAGCTTGCGCCGGAATCCACGACAGTGGAAAATCTGCAAAAAGGCCTTACTTTCTGCCGCCAGGCCTGGCAGCTGGGGGCGGACATCGCCCTTTTCCCGGAAATGTGGAGCTGCGGCTATCGGATCTGTGACCGGCCGGCCGCGGAATGGACGGCCGAGGCCATCCCCCTGGAGGGAGACTTCACCCGTGCCTTTGCCGGCCTGGCCGCAGAGCTTCAGATGGCCATTGCCATTACCTTCTTAGAAAAATACCCCGGCGGCCCGAAGAATTCCCTTCTTCTCTTCGACCGCAGGGGAGAGCCCGTCCTGCATTATTCTAAAGTCCATACCTGCGATTTCGGCGACGAGCAGAACCTGACGCCTGGGGATGGTTTTTTCACCGCTTCCCTGGACACGGCCGCCGGCCCCGTTCAGGTGGGAGCGATGATCTGCTATGACAGGGAATTCCCGGAGAGCGCCCGCATCCTGATGCTCCAGGGGGCGGAGCTGATCCTGGTTCCCAACGCCTGCCCGCTGGAGATCAACCGCCTCTCCCAGCTGCGGGCCCGTGCCTTTGAAAACATGCTGGCCGTCGCCGCCTGCAATTACCCCCAGGGCACTGCCGGCTGCAGCGGCCGTTCTGTTCTTTACGACGGCATCGCCTTCGGTGAGGAAGGCGATGCCCGCGATATGTGTCTGCTCGAAACCCCGCCGGAGGCCGGCGTCTATCTGGCGTCCCTCGACCTGGACGCCCTTCGTGCCTACCGCCGCACCGAGACCTGGGGAAACGCCTACCGACATCCCCGCAAATACCGGGAGCTGGTGCAGGAAGAGGTGAAGGAACCCTTTATCCGGACGGATTCCCGCAGATAAATAGCTTTTTACTCTTTTCCGGCAATCGCATCAACAAAATAGGTGGACAGCCCGATATAATGGCTCGGGTTCATAATCTCGTCCAGCTCCTCCTCCGTAAGCTTATCCGCCGTGCGCGGATCCGTCAGAAGCAGGCTGCGGAAGTTCACATTGTCGGAGATGGCCTTCTGCGCCAGCTCATAGATGATCTCATGGGCATCCAGACGTCCGTAGTCTTTGCTGAGGCGCATCATCAGAGCCTCCGCATAAATCAGGCCGCCCAGCAGATCCAGATTTCTCTTGATCCCGTTCTCATGGACCTCCAGATCCCGCATCAGCAGGATGCTGCGGTCCAGGGCGGCGTCCGCCAGGCAGAACGAGCGGGCCAGATATTCCGACTCCATGCCGATCTCACGCACATCTCTCTCATTGGTTCCCTCCATGCTGCCCAGGGCGTCCACAATCGTGCTGCGGCAGAGCCGCGCATAGCTCACGATTTCGCCGGGGATAAAGGGATTGCGCTTGTGAGGCATCGTGGAGCTGCCTACCTTGCCGGGTACGAAGCCCTCGGACAGCTCGTTAACCTCGCTGCGCTGCCCATTGTAGACCTCGTTGGCGATCCTGCCCAGGGTTCCGGTCAGGATGCACAGGTCGCTGACCAGCTCCACCAGGCGATCCCTGCTGGTAAACCACATAATCCGAGAGTCTCCCAGCCCTACCTCTTTCATCAGGCCCTGCTGAATCTCCAGCCCCTTGTCCTCCAGGGACGCCAAGGTGCCAACCGCGCCGAAGAAGGAACCGACGAAAACGCGGTCTTTGCTCTCCCGCAGGCGCTCGATGCTGCGGTCCAGCTCGTCCACCCAGGTGGACATCTTGAATCCCAGGGTGATCGGCAGGGCCTGCTGGTCATTGGTGCGGCCGATCATCACCAGGTCGCGGTACTGCCTGGCCAGCTCGGCGATGCGATCCCGCAGCTTCTGAGTCTTATCCTGAATCAATTCATAAGCCTGCTTTAACTGGAGCATCATCGCCGTGTCGATGATATCCTGGGTCGTTGTTCCATAGTGGATATATTCTCCGGCATCTCCGTCGCAGATTGCCGCAAACGCACGGATCAGGCAGACCAACGGATGATTGGTAATCGCATACTGACGGCGGAATTCCTCCTCGTCCAATAATTCCACATGAGCCTTCTTATTGATTTCATCGCAGGCTGCCTGGGGAATCACACCCAGCCGGGCCTGCACCCGTGCCAGGGCAGCCTCCACCGTCATCTGACTTTGGATCGACTGCTCCGGTCCAAATATCTTCTTGGCCACGTCGGTTCCCTTGAAATTGCCGCAAGCCAGACCAAGTCCCATTCCTTCAAATCTTGCCATTCTTTTTTCCTCCTCATATCCTTCCGATTATCAAGCAAGCGGTCAATACGCCGGGAAAAGCAGGGAACAAGCCACAATTCCCACGCCGCAGATCAGAAGTCCCGGCAGAATACCGATTTTCACGCAGTCCTTCAGACTGTAGCCGCCGGCAGCCATGCACAGCGGAATGCCCGGATTCGCCATCGGGGTCAAATAAGAAGCCGTGCAGCCAATCTGTACGCAGCCCATAACGCCTATAGGGTTCATGCCCAGACGGACGCAGACCATCAGGGCCAGGGGAGTAAACACCTGGACGCAGGCCGTATTGGAAAGGAACTGGGTAGCAACGAAGCAGACCAGCATAAATACGGTAGAAATAACCCAGGGATTGGTGCTCCCGCCGATCAGCGTCACGATAAAATCGGCAATCACATCGCTGGCCCCGGTATTCGTCAGGGCGGTAGCCAGAGGCAGAACGCCGGCAAAGAGGAAGATCATTCCCCAGTTGACCGAGGCAACCGCTTCTTTTTCATCCAAAATGCCAAGCAGAACAATCAGCAGAGCGCTGACGCAGGCTATAAGGGTCGTATTGATTGACAGGGTGTTGGCCAGAATCATCATCACTACCGTTGCGACGGCGATGATATAGGCGGCCGCTTCTTTCCAGGGGGCCAGCGTGCTCTTTTTCACTTCACGTCCCAGATTCTCCTTGACTTCCAGAGAAGATTCC
The DNA here is from genome assembly GCA_944383835.1 of uncultured Lachnospiraceae bacterium. Lineage (GTDB taxonomy): Bacteria > Bacillota > Clostridia > Lachnospirales > Lachnospiraceae > RGIG7193. Next base: position 13,104 of record CALWRE010000105.1, read on the forward strand.
GAAGGACAGATTTTGGGAAGGACAAAGATGCTAAAAAGGGTCGTAAGGATAATCCCTGGCAGCCGAATCAGCGTCATATCAAATATTCCAACACGCATTTCGCTCCCATAGCTTTCCAGATAACCGTTCATCTGCGCATAAGTCGCAGCTCCCTGTCCGATGGGCAGCCAGAAGATAAAGGCCAGGGCAATGATCATCACCGGATAGACAACCTTGGTCCGCTTGACTTCAAGCTCCTCACACATACCGTTGATGAGAGGCAGCAGGCAGGCCACAGCCACAAAGGCGTTCATAAACTGGGACAGTGCAGCGGCGATCAAGCCGAAGCCAGCCACCAGGGCCGTTTCGCTCCTTCCGACCTTCCCAACCAAACCCACAATCTTTTCAATCAGATGGGTCTTCATCAGGCCGGCACTGAGGATCATCATACAGAACATAATAGCCACGTTGGTGTTGCTGAATCCGGAGAGGGCCTCCGCCGGGGTCAGGATTCCGAAGATCATCAGCAGCACAATAATTGCGCCGCCCACTACGCTGTAGGAAAACTTACCGCTCAGCAGTGCAATAAAGACAAACAACAAAATAAGCAAGGTGATGACCAATGGGGACATATGTACTCCTCCTTTATTATTATTACGCAGTAAAAACTGCTCTTTCTATCCCCTATTTTATTTTTGTTTTTGTGGAAAGTAAAATACCGTTTGTCTATCGCGCTATTCCCTATGGTTATTGTTGCACAAAAAAATTTCTTATTTCATCCGATTGTTGGTTAATTTGTTATCACGAACAAACTCGGGATATTTTTCCCGGATAAAAGCAACCAACTGCTTCAAATTGCCGGAGAGCCTGACATCCTTTCGATAGGCAAGTCCTACGCGGATCCATACGGGCGGGGACATGGAGAGAACGGCCACATCCGTCACATTCTCTGCCGAATGCTCCGGAATGAAGGACAGACCAAAGCCGCTACGGACGCTGCGAATCACCAGCTGCGCATTGGGATGATACTGCTGGGTCGACACGCTGCACTTGGGTGTAAATCCTGCCTCGCGGCAGCGCTCCGCTATAATTTTGGCCAAAATGGAATCGGACCCTATAATATCCATGCTGAAAGGCTCATCCCGCAAATCTTCAAAGGTAAGCTCTTCCTTCCTGCAAAGAGGGGAATTTGCCGGCAGCATCAAAACTGCCTCCTGTGTTTCCAGTGGAATAAATTCCAACTCCTCCGGCATTTCCCAGTCGATCACCCAGCCCAGATCCAGATTGCGCTCCAAAAGGCGCTTGCATATATCCCCCGCCGAGAGTTCTATCACATTATAAAGCACATTTCCCACCGGCGGCAGGCAGTCTGCCAGCATCTGCTCCAGCTTCACTCCGGACATTGGCGCTATTCCCAGACTAATCACCTTCTGGACAGCACCCGAGGAAAACGACACCTCCTCCACCGCCAGGTCAATCTCCTCCAGGATATTCTTTACCCTGAGATAAAACTGCTCTCCCGCCTTCGTCAGTCCCAGAGGCTTTTGGTTCCGGTCCACCAGCTGGACGCCCAGCTCCTCCTCCAGACGATGAATCGCCTTTGTGACAGAAGGCTGCGCGACCCTTAAATTCTCTGCCGCCTTCGTAAAATTCCGCACTCTGCACAATTCCGCAAAATATTCCAGCTGCCGCAGTTCCATAAAACTCCCCCTCCCGGTATTGTCCTTCGCCGCTTATCTGCGCCTGCCTGTGTTAGTCCAAGTCCCCTTCTCCATTTTACCACTGTAATTCATCATAATTGCCTTTTTGTCATTTGTAAAGACTGCATCCTGCACAAAAACGGAGGACGAATCGTCCTCCGCATAACAGCTGCATATTGACCGGATTGCCTTCTGGTAAAATCTGCCGGGCATGGCGTTATTGCATCATGCCCGGCAGCGAGCGGCGAATCAGGCAGAAAAGAGCTTTCCGACATAGGGTATCTTCTTTACATAATGAACCAGGATCAGAATACAGAACCAGTAGGCCACATTAAAAAGAAGCCACGCAAGGGTAAGTATGACGGGGAATGCCGGATCCCACAGCGTTTCTACCATGGAAGTGACAAACGGGACAAATACCTTGCCCATCTGCCATGGCCCAAACATCCATCCGGCAATCATTACGCCTAAGGTATCGCCGGAGAAGGTAAGGGTGAATTTTCCGATTTTGGAATCGGGCGAAATCACGTCGTTCAGCTTGAAAGCGATCAATACAAACATCGCCGTACCGAAAATCCATCCGCCATAATCATACCAGTCCAGGATGATCCAGTAAGTAGCCTCCGGATAGGTAAGAGTAGAGCCAAACTGCGTATAAGCCGCTTCGGCAAAGAACAGGATGATGGCAAGGATGATCGCCGTACGCCATTTCATATTTCTGATGCGCTCCTGTAATTTGGTGTCAACGGCAAACCAGCCGCCCAGCAGATATATTGCAATATAGCAGTTGGTAATGTTAAATCCAAGGGAATTTGTATATAAAGGATAGAAGCCGCTCATAAACCAACCGATGCTGGAATCCGGATTCGCCAGGAGAATGTTATCGCCGAGAACGCGGACAGCGCCCGGCAGCATGGTGAAGGCCGCCAGCATAAAGGCCAGTGTACGAACCATTTTTATATTCCCGGACTGTACCACCCCTTTCAGAAATGGAGTCAGCAGCATAAGCCAGGCCATGACAATGATGAACCAGTTTAACGCCACCGGATTTACTACGCCTACGCCGTCCATATTGCTGACATTGGTAAAGTTGCGCAGAAGATAGAGGACGGTCTGGCCTGCGCTAAGCCCCTCCAGGGCATTTCCCGTATAGAATAAATTTGGGAATACAGGAACATGGGAACAGCGCTGGATCCGATCAAAGTGATTAATGTGGGATGCGTCATGCGCTCAAAAAGGCTGTTTACCGTCATGACCTCCGGATAAGCAGCCGCAGCAGTATTCATGACAGATACGTTATGGATAACGAATACCATGAAGCTGCCGAAAAATCGCCAGAAATCAAAACCCAAAAGACGCTTTGACTTCGCGGCAGGTGTAATGGTGTTTGCTGACATACTGAAAACCCTCCTCATTGAATTACTTTATATCTGCATTATATCAATTCTGACCGAATCGGTCAACAATAAATTAACCGAATCGGTCAGAAAATATAACAGCCGAAAATTGCAGCCGGTTTCTTTGCCTGTTTCTTTTTCAGAAATCCGTTTGACCGCAGAAAACCTTTGTGATAGTCTTATATTGCTTGCCGCATAGAAATTTTCTTCTATGCTGCAAAAGCGGCTATATAGCGGAGGTATAAAATTGGAGTACACAAATTTCAATAATCTGCCGGAAAAAAAGAAGATTGCGATTATCAATGCGGGTTTTTCCTGTTTCGGCGAGCACGGCTATAAGAAAACAGGGGTAGCGGAGATCGCAGAAATGGCCGGCATCTCCAAGGCGGCGGTGTTTTACTATTTTGGGAGTAAAAAGGAACTGTTTTTTTATCTGTTCGATTATATACATGATATCCTGATGAAAGAGACGACAGAAGGGACGGAAGATTTCATCGAGTCCTGGAAAATCGCCATGTACGCAAGGCATCGGATCGCAAAGACCTATTCGGGCTTTTATACCTTTCTCAGAATGATTTCCAGGAAAAAGGATTTTGACCAGTTCCCGGAATTGTGGGACGTGGTAACAAAAAATAACGAAATCATTTTTGAAAAGCTGTTTAAAAATGTGGATTGGAACTGTCTGAACGAAGCATGCAGCCGTGAACTCGTAATGAATATTATGGGCTGGATTTCCGAAGGCCTGATGAATATGCTTTCCGGCGAAGAAAGCGAGGATGAAATTCTTAAGAGGGAAGAGCAGTATTATCGTGTTATGAAAAAGGCTTTTTATAAGCCGGAATATCTAGAATGCATGGAGGAGCGAAAAAATGAGATACGAAACGTACAATGAAACAATCAAGCTTTCCAAACTCGGCCTGGGCGCTATGCGCTTGCCGCAGACAGTGCTCGGACTTGCAGGCCCCATCGACGAGCCAAAAGCGCAGGAAATCGTCGACTGCTGCATGGAGCACGGGGTGAATTACTACGATACCGCATATATCTATCACGGCGGAAAATCCGAGGTGGTTTTAGGCCGGGCGCTTTCCAAATATCCGCGGGAGAGTTTCTGCATAGCGGATAAATTCAATGTGCAGGCAAACCCCGACTATAAGGCGCAGTTTGCCGAACAGCTTGCCCGTCTGCAAATGGAATATATCGATTTCTACCTGCTGCATGGGGTGACCGATCTGACGGCTGCGGACTATGAAAATTGCGGATGCATCCCCTATTTCGAGGAACAGAAGCGCACCGGGAAAATCAAATATTTCGGATTTTCATTCCACGGTACGCCGGACTGCCTGCAAAAGCTGCTGGAAAAATACCCCTGGGATTTTGTGCAGATACAGCTGAACTACTACGACTGGTATCAAGGCACCGCAAAACAGCAGTATGAAATTTTAAAGGAGCACGGCATTCCCGTCATGGTTATGGAACCGATCCACGGCGGCATGCTGGCAAATCTTCCCGAAGAATGTCTGCCGCTTCTTCCCAGCGCAGAATTTTCCCCCGCCGCATGGGCGCTTCGCTTTGTGATGAACCTTCCCGGCGTAGCGGTTGTTTTAAGCGGGATGTCCGATTTGCAGCAAACAAAAGAAAATATAAATACGGCGGGCTTGGAGCATAAGCTGAATGACGAAGAATTGTCATGCCTTGAAAAAATCAGCGAAATACTGCGCAAAAAGATCGCGGTTCCCTGCACCGGCTGCCGGTATTGCTGCGATAACTGTCCGCAGAGTCTGGACATCCCCTCGCTTCTGTCCGCATATAACGACTATCGCGACGAGGCCGCTGCATTGGGAAACGCTGAGCTGGCCGTGTGGCGGCTGCTTCGCCTGAAAGCGCTGCCCGAAGAGAAGCAGCCAGGAGCCTGCGTTGGCTGCGGAAATTGTACGGCGCACTGCCCGCAGGCATTGGCTATTCCGACATATATGAAGGAAATGGCGGCTTTGCTTGGCTGATAATGCCCTTTACAGTTCCCTGACAGCTTCCTTGATATGGCCGTAAAGCGCAAGGCCCTTTCTCTAAGTCAGCAGGCATTATCCTTTGCGGAAGGAGAACCTGCGGCAGAAGCGCAAAAATTTCTCCCTCTCCTCAAACTGGTAGCCCCCCTCCCTCCAGACGACGCTGACCTGGGCCGTGATCGGCGGATCCAGGGGGACGCCGGTCATGCCCGGCGCATTCTCGGCAAAATTGCTGTACAGAAAGCCGACGGCCAGGTTTCGGGACACAAAATGCTCCAGCGTAGTCAGCTGCTCCGTATAGAGAAGGATGTTCGGCGTAAGCCCCTGCTCGGCGAACCGGGCCGTCACCGCCCGGGACTGCACCGAAGTCTCCTGGAAAAGAATCAGCCGCTCGTCCTTCACCTCCTCGATGCGTATGCTTTTTTTGGTAGCCAGCGGATGGCCGGGAGCCAGACAGCAGGCCATCCGCATCTGCAGCACCGGGATTGTGCGAAATTCCTTTTCCAGCGGATCAATGTGAGGGACAATAATCACATCCTGCCTGTCGCTGGCCAGCTGGGAAAACAACTCGTCCTGGGCCGCCTCCCGGATGCGGAAGCGGATGGCCGGGTTTTCCCGGAAAAAGGACTCGTAAATCTGCGGCATGACTACCGAACCTACCAGGGGCGTCATTCCGATGCGCAGCGACCTTCTCTGGCTGCTGACCTCCTGCATGACCTGTTCCACCTGCGCCGCGTGCTCCAGAAGGCTGTCCGCCAGGAGCAAAAACTGCTTTCCCTCCTCCGTCGGCGCCATCCCCCTGTGCTGCCGCTCAAAAAAGGGGACGCCGAACTCCTCCTCCAGGGCACGGATGGCGCTGGATACCGAAGGCTGCGAAACCCCCAGCTCCTCCACCGCGCTGGTAATGCTGCCGTAGCGGCAGACCGTCTGAAAATATTTAAGCTGTGTCAAATTCACTGAAACCACCCCTCTTCTTTTTCCATTGTTTTGCTTTTTTCATTTCTTTTTGCCCGTTTCGTTCCCCGTCTGTCTTGTCCCTTACCATCAAAATATAGTTTTTTTCTATATTTGTCAACTAAGTTGTGGTTTACAAAGCATCCGGGGCAATCTACAATAGAGGCAAAGGAAGGCGTACAGCCCCCATTACAAAATCAGGAGGGAAAATGGCATGGATTATGCAAAGGAATCATTGAAACTGCACTATGAACTGAAGGGTAAAATCGAAATCAAGACCCGCGCCGCCGTAGATACCAAGGAGTCTCTGGCTCTGGCCTACACCCCCGGCGTAGCCCAGCCTTGCCTGGAAATCCAGAAGGACGTAAACAAAAGCTATGACCTGACCCGCCGCTGGAACACTGTGGCCGTCGTCACCGACGGCACCGCTGTCTTAGGGCTGGGCGATATCGGCCCCGAGGCCGGCATGCCGGTAATGGAGGGCAAATGCGTCCTGTTTAAGGCCTTTGGCGATGTGGACGCCATTCCTCTGTGCATCCGCAGCAAGGACGTGGATGAGATTGTAAAGACCGTATCTCTGCTGGCCGGCAGCTTCGGCGGCGTAAACCTGGAGGATATCGCGGCCCCCCGCTGCTTCGAGATTGAGGATAAGCTGAAGGAATGCTGCGATATTCCGATCTTCCACGACGACCAGCACGGCACCGCCGTCATCACCATGGCCGGCATGATCAACGCCCTGAAGGTAGTCGGCAAGAATCTGGAGGATGTGAAGATCGTCACCAGCGGAGCCGGTGCGGCCGGCATCGCCATCATCAAGCTGATGATGTCCATGGGCTTAAAGAACGTCATCATGACCGACCGCAGGGGAGCCATCTATGAGGGACGCGAGGGCTTAAATCCCATCAAGGAAGAGATGGCCAAGATCACCAACCGGGATAAGGTGCAGGGCAGCCTGGCCGACGTCATCAAGGGAGCCGACGTCTTCATCGGCGTATCCGCCCCCGGCACCCTGACCGCGGACATGGTAAGGACGATGGCAAAGGATCCGATTATTTTCGCCTGCGCCAACCCTACGCCCGAGATCTTCCCCGACGAGGCGAAGGCTGCCGGAGCCGCGGTTGTCTCCACCGGCCGCAGCGACTTCCCCAACCAGGTCAATAACGTCCTCTGCTTCCCCGGCATCTTCCGCGGAGCCCTGGACGTACGCGCCAGCCAGATTACCGAAAATATGAAGATCGCCGCCGCCTACGCCATCGCCGGCCTGGTAAGCGACGAGGAGCTGAGCGCCGACTACATCCTGCCCATGGCCTTCGACCCTCGGGTAAAGGACGCCGTAGCCAGCGCCGTGGCCGAGGCTGCCCGCAAGGACGGCGTCGCCCGCATCTAAGTCCGCGAAGGGGGGAAATGCAATGAACCATGCACAAAGCGGCACAACGTCTTACCGTATAGAACACGATACCATGGGTGAGGTCCGCGTTCCCGCGGATCATCACTGGGGCGCTCAGACCCAGCGCAGCAAAGAGAATTTCAAGATCGGCGGCCAGCGCCAGCCAAAGGAGATCATCTATGCCTTTTCCTGCTTAAAGGACGCCTGCGCCAGGGCCAACGCCTCTTTCGGCAAAATCACCGCCTCGCAGGCCGAGGCCATCACCCAGGCCTGCGAGGAGATCCGCGCAGGCAAATGGGACGAGGAGTTTCCCCTGGTCGTATGGCAGACCGGCAGCGGCACCCAGACCAATATGAATGTCAACGAGGTGATCGCCCACTTGGCCGCCGATCACGGCGTAACCCTCCATCCCAACGACCATGTAAACCGTTCCCAGTCCAGCAACGACACCTTTCCCTCGGCCCTGCACATTGCCGCCGTCCTGGCGGTGACGAACCAGGTGCTGCCGGCCGCCCGGAAGCTTGCGGATGCCTTTGCCGCCCTGGAACAGAAATACCCCGACCTGATCCGCATCGGCCGCACCCATCTGCAGGACGCTACCCCTCTGCGCTTCGCCCAGGAGGTCTCCGGCTGGCGCGAGCTGATCGAGGCTCCCTGCCGGATGCTGGAACTGTCCCTGACGGAGCTGCGCAAGCTCGCCATCGGCGGCACGGCCGTCGGAACCGGGCTCAACGCTCCCGACGGCTTTGACCAGAAGGTCTGCGAAGAGCTGACCCGCTTAACCGGAGTGGAATTTGCCCCCGACGGCAATAAGTTCCACGCCCTGACCAGCAAAGACGCCCTGGTCTTTGCCCACGGAGCCCTGAAGGCCCTGGCCTGCAACCTGATGAAGATCGCCAACGATATCCGCTGGGAGGCCAGCGGCCCCCGCTGCGGCATCGGCGAGCTGCACATCCCGGAGAACGAGCCCGGCAGCAGCATCATGCCCGGCAAGGTCAACCCGACCCAGTGCGAGGCGGTTACCATGGTGGCTGTCCAGGTTATGGGAAACGACACGGCCATCACCGTGGCCGCCAGCCAGGGCAACTTCCAGCTCAATGTTTTCCTGCCCGTATCCGCCTACAACTTCCTGCTCTCCGCCCGCCTGGTGGCGGACGCCATGGAGTCCTTCCGCATCCACTGCGTAGAAGGGATCGTGCCGGATGAGGAGCGGATGGCCCATAACCTGCACAACTCCCTGATGTTAGTCACCTGCCTGACGCCCCGGATCGGCTATGAAAAGGCCGCCCAGTGCGCCAAGAAAGCCCTCCACGACGGCACCACCTTAAAGGAGGCCGTGCTAGCCCTGGGCTATCTGAACGAAGCGGCCTACGACGAGGCCGTCCAGCCGGAGAAAATGGTCTGAGGGAAACAACTATGAAGCAAGCCATGAAACGCGCCTGCAAGCGCACCTGCGCATATATATTCGGCAGTGTGCTGCTCCTCTCCTGCCTGTTATTTTCCGGCTGCCAGCCAAGCGATTCATCCGGCGAATCCGAAAGCGGCATTTTGGAAGAAATCCGCACCGCACCGGTTGTGAAGCTGGAGTTTGCGGAACAGCCGGACAACGAGCCCATTTTTGCCGATAATGCGGGAACAACCACTTCCCTTGCAGATATGAGGATCATACCGGCAGACGAAGCCTTTACACAGGAATGGATTTACCGGTTTACATATAACCCGCAGGAAAAAGTGATAAACGGCCATGAAATCATTGTTCTTTTTGGCGCAAGCTCTCTGGAAATTGGTGGAGTGACCTATGTGCCGGAAGAAGGCGTTTCATACGACTCCATATTGGAGTGGGCCGAAGGAGTGTATAAGCACTACAGTTCATAGTACATTTTGTAGTGAAATTCAATTCAAAATAAATTAGAAATAAATAAGCTGTGAAAGCTCCCGGCGGTCTTTGTGATTGCAGGGAGTTTTCACAGCTTGAAGTCTTTTCCGGCATATCGTCTGGTGCATCGACTGGTGCATCGACTGGTGCATTGACTGGTGCATCATCTTGGGGAATCACACCCTTATCTGGTACATTCTGTCCCTACGATGGTGGTCGTTATTTAATAGTAACGTATTTCTGATATCTGCTGTTCGGCCTATCTGGAATCGTCATAGCAATACGACCTTGTTCCAGCAAGGGATTTAAATATTTTCTCACACTTCTTTTGTCTTTGTAGCCTAAATAATGCGCAATTTCCAATATTGTTTTGGAGTTCTCGCAAAATTCAAGAATTGAACGTATCTTATTTTCACTTCCTGATACAGCGACTGATACATCAACTGGTGCATCGACTGGTGCATCGACTGGTGCATTATCTTGGGAAATCACACCCTTATCTGGTACACTCTGTCCTTCATCTGCAGCAAAGATTGCCGTTTCCAGCCGATCAAAAGGAATTGTCACCACAATGCTGTTCTCCCTCAGCTCTATGCTGTTTTTCCCATATATCTCTGTAATTTTCGGAACGCCTCGCCCGGATCGTTCACTAATGTGCAGCTGAAGAAAAATGTCAGAAAGCTTTTTATTGACCGGAACCGATTCTCCAGCGAAAAATCCTTCAACTGTCTGTTTTGGCGGCAGATGCCCTCGAGATAAAATCTCAATCCGATCCTGGAAACCAGTAAACATGGGAGCATTTCCATCAATCCATAAGTTGTGAACAAAGGCATTGACTACGGCCTCTCGATATGCCTCCTCATGAAACAACGGCACTTCCTTTCGCTCAACCACTCTATTTCTCTCGTCTGCCTGCGGAATATTCAAAATTTCCCCATAACGAAGCACATCATCCAGCGAATACAGCAAGCAAGTGTTTCCAAACTCCCGAACGGAATACATCGTTGTCGCCTTGGTTTTTCCGGAAAATAGAGAAAAGCGAATTGGAATATGGCTGTTATCTGAAAGTAGCTGCGCCATCACGTTATATTTTCCGCTTTCTGTCAAAAGGCCAAGATTCTTTTTAAATGTTTTCTTGTTCAGCGTAATGCCCTTTGCCTCATAATAAACAAGCAACTTATTAAACGTCAACTCTTGATATTCTGACTCAGTGTTTTCAATCGTTGGCAAACCATTTTTTAAAATATCAAATAATCTCGCCTCTCGCTCCGGATACTCCATCAGATTCACTTTGCTGGAGCCAATCCGCAGATACCTCACCTTATCAAAGGCTGTCGGCGCAGTTTTCGCTGCTGGGATTACCAGTACAACAATACGCTTCCCTTCAAATTGCTCTTCATAAAAATCGAATCCAATATCAGGCTTAACCATCCGGGCTAAATAGTGTTTAAGAGGTTCATTTTTTACATTCTGATGTATATCAAAAGACGTCCCTTTCACCGCATGCGTACTGTCTTCAATCCCCCATACAAAATATGCATATTCCTCTCCCACCATTGCAGCCGCATTAGACATGGCAGATATATATTCTCCCAAAACATGTGGCTCAAGCCAGTTTACTTTAAACTCGAACCATTCCTCTTCATGTCTGCGAGAAATCAAGCTTCTTATAACCGTGGTAAGATTGTTCATCCATTACACCTCACGATTTAAAATTCCCGCTCACAGAAATTCCGCCGTCTCCGAGAGCTCTTTTCGCCTGGGCATCTGCGGATCCGCATCCCGATAACCCAGGGCGATCACCGCTGCCACCTGCTCCTGCTGCGGGATGGAAAGAAGTTCCCTCAGCTTTTCCCCGTCTCGTATCCCCATAATCAGGGTGTCCAGTCCCAGATCCCTGGCTTTCAAAATCAGGAAAGCATTGTGAAGCCCCAAATCGTAGGCACCCCACTGATCGCCCAACTCATTGGCCGGATTGCCCTCATTATCGCAGCCGGAAATCCCTTTTACAAAAGTCGTGACAAGCAGGGCCGAGGCGTTCCGGCAGTTGCGCTGATTAAACTCCGGAAGGCAGGTCTCCCGCACCTTGGAAAGCATAGGCTCCTCCAGCACCACATAGGTACGGGCCGTCTGCGAATTTTTCCAGGATGGAGCCTGGGATGCCGTCCGCAAAATTTCCTCCACTGTTTCAGGGCTTACATGCATTCCCGCCTTGTAGGCCCGGATACTTCTTCTTGTTCCAATCACCCGGTCGAATTCCATTTTGGTCTTCCTCCTTGCCTTTTTCTTTTATTGTACACCAAAAAAGGGGCGGTGAAAAGCGCCAGCCCCTTCATTCTTTATAAATCCGGCCTGCCAAAGGGCAGATAAAAATGTTTTTGAAATCTCATTCATTTTGCCAATTATGTTAATTCTCTATATCAAAAGTGTTTTTCGCAGAAAAATGGCAAAAAAATACTGCCGCATCTATGATTTTCTAATCATTGATGCAACAGCCCCTTTTGGTTCATCAGGCTTTTCCGGGATAGTTTCCGCAGGGAGAAACCAACCCCTGCCAGCAGCAAAAGCAGCTGCGCGAGGGCGCACAGCCCTCCGACCGGTATGGAATAGGTTATTTTCCGAGAGAGGAGCCTCACGCTGACTGCCTGGAAAATGACCCCGCCCAGGATACTTCCTAAAAGAAGCCCGGCCAGCAGTAACGGCAGCAAAGCGCCCATCACCTCCCTGCCGCAGCGGCGGGCAGAAATTCCCAGACGCCTTGCGCGGTCCATGACCGTCTCCAGCGGATGAAGCAGCAAAAAACAGCAGGCCGCCAGCGCAACCAGGAACAAGAGGGAAGGAACCAGCAGCAGCCGCAGGGCGTTGTCGTATATCGTGCGCAGGGATAAACCGACCTGGCTGTAGCCTTGGTCAAAGTACAGGCAACTTCCCTCCCAGCCCTGCTCCTCCAAATATGCCTCAAATTCC
>CALWRE010000106.1 GCA_944383835.1 uncultured Lachnospiraceae bacterium
GTATTACCGCGGGAATTTCTATTTCTGGCATATGTCCGCCGAAGATTATGAGGGCAGCCGGTCGGGAGGAGAAATATCCGAAAAACGCAGGAAGATGCTGGATAAAATCACTGATGAAAAACTCAGGCAGACGGCTCAGGCGATTCAGGCCTGCGGCAGGGCGGGCTATCAGGAAAATATCGCCGCCGCCTACCGGCTGCCGGAGGAAGTTCCGGATGGGAAAGTCCCTGCTGAGAAGTCTCCGGAGGAAATTCCCTTGTGAAAAGGGAGGGATTGCCCTATAATAAAGTGGAAAACAATGCGGACGGGAGAGACAGGAAATGAAGATATTAGGAATTGAAAGCGCATCCCTAGTGGCCTCGGCGGCCATCTGGGAGGATGATATTTTAACGGCGGAGTACACGGTGGATTTCAAGAAGACCCATTCGCAGACCCTGCTGCCGATGATCGATGAGATCAGCCGGATGACGGAGCTGGATACGGCGTCTTTGGACGCCATCGCGGTGTCCGCAGGCCCCGGCTCCTTTACGGGGCTGCGGATCGGGGCGGCCACGGCCAAGGGGCTGGGGCTGGCCCTGGATCTTCCGCTGGTGGCGGTGCCTACCCTGGACGCCATGGCCTACCAGTGCTTTGACGCGGCCTCCCTGATCTGTCCGATCATGGACGCCAGGAGAGGCCAGGTATACAATGGACTCTATCGCTGGGAGGGGGGAGCGTTTCAGGTGCTGACGCCCTCCCGCGCCGTGGATATGGGGCAGGTGATCGAGGAACTGAACGCAGCGGGAGAGCCGGTCCTATTTCTGGGGGACGGCGTGCCAGTGCAGATGGAGAACATCTGCGCCCAGCTGCGCGTGCCCTGGCAGGCCGCCCCGGCCTTTATGAACCGGGAGCGGGCCGGGGCGGTGGCCGCCCTGGGGGCGAAATTGTTCCGGGAAGGAAAGGGAATGCCGGCGGAAAACTTTGCGCCGGAATACCTGCGGGCCTCCCAGGCGGAGCGCACGCGCTCCGAGAAGACCTCTTCGGATATGGCGGCCGTCCAGGAAGAGATCCGCGAGGCGGAGGCGGGGATCACGGTGAAGTCCTACGGGCCCCGCCAGGAGTGAACGCCTCGGTTTTATTTCCCGGCCACCGGCATATCCTTTACCAGGATGGCGGGAGCGCCAAAGCAGCTGTCGCCTCTGGGCATCAGGAATTCCAGCTCATCGCCCACCAGGGAGATGGATTGGAGCAGCTCATAGAAATTGCCGGATATGGTAAAGTTCTTAACCGGCCGGGAGAGCTTGCCTCCTTCCACCAGGAAACCGGCGGAGGATAAGGAGAAGTCTCCAGTGATCGGGTTGGCTCCGGCGTGGAGACCGTTGAGCTGGGTGATATAGATGCCCTCGCCCGTCTCCCGCAGGATATCGTCGCGGCTGCCAGCCCCGCCCTTTTCCATATAGAAATTGTAGGGGGCGACGGTGACGGCGGAGGCGTAGCCGGGGCGGGAACCATTGCCGGTGGAGGCGATTCCCGCCTTGCTTGCCGTCGCCAGGTTGTGTAAAAGGGTGACCAGGCGGCCGTTTTCAATCACGTTCTTGCAGCGGGTCGCCACCCCTTCCCCATCGAAGGGGATCTGGATCACGCTGCCGGACAGGAAGGGATTGTCGGTGATGGTCACCATGGGGGCGGCCACCATCTCTCCCTCCTTGCCGCCTAAGAGGGACAGCCCTCTCTGAGCGTCCTCCCCGGAGAAAGCGGAGAAGAAGGTGGAAAGCAGGGTGGCGGCCATCTTGCCGCTGAAGATCAGGTGATAGCGGCCGCTGTCCACCGTATCGGCGCCGATGGTATCGACGGCGTCCTGCACTGCCTTGGCGGCAATGGCCTGGGAATCCAGGTCTTCATAAGCCCCGGTGCGAATCTCCGCGCTGTCGTAGAGCTCGCCGTCCTCCGTTACCAAAGGGGCGCAGACGGCCACGCAGTAGGAGCGGGAACGGGAGAGATCCAGTCCTTTGGAGTTGGAGAGGGAGACGCTGCTGCGCAGGAAAGCGGCCTCCGACTCGGAGCCGTCGCTCACCCGGCTGTCGCAGCCATAGGCGCTCTCCTGGATGGACAGGGCCAGCTTCTGCAGTTCGGCCGCCGAGGGCTCGGGGGCGAGAAAAGGTTCCGGCGTCTCGTAAGCGTCGCCGGCGCAGTGGATAAAGGCGCTCTCGGTATTTTCGGTGTAATGGGCGTTTTCCATGGCCGTATCCACGATGCGCTCCGCCTCCTCGGCGGTGAATTCTTCGGTGGCCGCGCTGCCGGTCTTGCCCTCGTGGATGCAGCGGAAGGAGGCCCCGGTCTGGGTGGAGGTGGAGAAGACGCTTATCTCGTGATAGAGGGCCTCGGCGTCTATCTGCTCCGCCTCTGTGCAGTACAGCTCGTATTCCGCAAGGCCGCGGGCTTTGGCGGCGGCAATTACCAGTTCTTTGAATTCGTTATATTTCATATCGCAATTCCTCCTATCTTCCGCCTACGGTGATGGACGATACGCGGATCAGCGGCTGGCCCACGTCCGTGGGGATGCTGCCGCTGGAGGCGCCGCACATGCCCTGGGCCGTCTCCAGATTCTGTCCCACCATATCGATGTCCATGATGATATCGGAGCCCTTTCCGATCAGGCTGGCGCCCCGGACCGGCTCGCAGATTTCCCCGTTCCGGATGATGTAGCCCTCGTCCACGGCAAAGTTAAAGCTGCCGCTGGCCGGATTGACCGAGCCGCCGCCCATCTTTTTCGCGTAGAGGCCGTACTCGATGGACTTGATAATATCCTCGTTTTTGTCGGGGCCGTTGGCGATGAAGGTGTTGGTCATCCGGGAGGTGGTGTCCCACTGATAGCCCTGGCGGCGGCTGGAGCCGTTGGCCTCCATGCCCATGCGCCGTCCGTTCAGCTTGTCGATCATATAGCTCTTCAGGATGCTCTATTTTGATACGGACAACTACCGGCTGATCCGCCGTTCCATCGAGGGACCGGCCTATAAGGAGAAGCTGCGCCTGCGCAGCTACCGGGCCTGCGGACCGGAGGAGCCGGTTTTCGTGGAATTGAAAAAGAAATATCGTTCGGTGGTGTATAAGAGGAGAATTCTCCTGGGACAGAAGGAGGCCATGGACTGCCTGACGCAAGGGAAAAGGCTGTCCGAAAAGTCCCAGATCGGAGAGGAGATCAGCTATTTTTGTTCCTATTATAAAGGGCTTGCCCCTGCGGTCTTCCTCTCCTATGACCGGGACGCCTACTGCTCCCGGGAGGGAGGGGATCTGCGGATTACCTTTGACCGGAATATCCTGGCCCGTCCGGACGGTTTTTCCTTTGACAGCGAAATCGGCGGTATGCCGCTGATCGACGAGGGGGCGACGCTGATGGCGCTCAAGACCTCCGGGGGACTGCCGCTGTGGCTGGTCCACTGGCTTTCCCGCAGCCGGATCTATAAGACTTCGTTTTCCAAGTACGGTACGGCCTATCGGAGGATGATGGAAGAAAACAGACAGGGAGGTATTTTATATGCTTGACACAGTGTTTCGGGGGATTTTCGATACGGATATGACCAGCGTGATCGCGGTATCCAATTTTCTGCTCTGCGTGGGCTGCTCGCTGGTGATCGGTCTGCTGTTAGCCCTGACCTATATGTACCGGTCGCGCTATACCAGCAGCTTTGTGGTGACTTTAGCTATCTTGCCGGCGGTGGTCTGCGTGGTGATCATGATGGTAAACGGAAATGTGGGAACCGGGGTCGCGGTGGCCGGAGCCTTCAGCCTGGTGCGTTTCCGCTCGGCGCCGGGGACGGCCAAGGAAATCGGCATTTTGTTCCTTGCCATGGGGGCGGGGCTGATCGCCGGCATGGGTTATTTGGCTTACGCCTTTTTATTCGCTCTGGTGCTGTGCGGGGCGGGACTGCTTTACAGCCGATTGGGCTTAGGTTCCGGCAAAAAGGCCTCCCTGCACAAGACCCTTCATATTACCATACCGGAGGATCTGGACTATCCCGGCGTGTTTGAAGAACTCCTGGGGGAGTATGCCTCGTCCTGGGAGCTGACCCAGGTAAAGACCACCAACATGGGCAGCCTGTTTCGCCTGACCTATGATCTGACCCTGCGGGAGGCAGGGACGGAAAAGCAGCTGATCGACAAGCTGCGCTGCCGCAACGGCAATCTGGAGATCACCATGTCCCGGCAGGAGACAGGGGTCTACGAGTTGTAAAGGAGAGAGCGTTATGATAAGACGGACAAAATATAAAGGAAGAATAGGAGCCTTGCTTCTGACTTTCTGCCTGCTGGCAGGAGGCTGCCAGGCCGGGCAGGGAGACGGGACGGAGAGCGCCGGACTGGCAGAGCAGGAGACGGCAAAGAGTACGGCCGCCGAAGGGGGAGCGGAGGCCTCTCCTTCGGAAACAGTGCAGTTTTCCGATCTGTTTGACGACGAGGATTTTGAAATCGGCTTTGACGAAAATGAAAGCGCGCAGATCGTGTGCGGCGAAGACGCGGTGCAGTGCGATTCGGACGCGGTGACGGTGTCCGGGACCACGATCACGATAACCGACGAGGGAACCTATATTCTGACCGGTTCGCTGGAGGATGGAATGGTGATCGTGGATGCGGGAGATAACGATGAGGTGCGCCTGGTTTTAAACGGCGTATCGATCTCCCATGCAGCCGGAGCGGCCATCTATATCCGCCAGGCGGATAAGGTCTTTGTGACCACGGCGCCGGATTCGCAAAACAGCCTGGCAAATGGAGGGGAATATGTCTCCATCGACGACAACAACATCGACGGCGTGATCTTTTCCAAGTCGGATCTGACCTTGAACGGGGCGGGGACCCTGACCATCGAGGCCCAGGCCGGCCACGGCGTGGTCTCAAAGGATGATCTGATCATCACCAGCGGCAGCTATGAGATCCGGTCGGCCAGCCATGGGCTGTCGGGCAAGGACAGCATTCGGATTGGCGGAGGCAGCTTCGTCATCACCTCCGGAAAGGACGGGATACAGGCGGAGAACGATGAGGACGAAAGCCTGGGCTTTCTCTATATTGCAGACGGGAACTTTGTCATAAATGCAGACGGAGACGGACTGAGCGCCAGCGGTTATCTATGGATCGAAGCGGGGGAGTACACGCTGACCGCCGGCGGAGGGGCCGGCGTCGGGCAAAGCGCGGAGAGCACGGGCGATACCAGCACCAAGGGAGTCAAGGCCGATGGGAATGTCACGGTGAACGGAGGCAGCTTTGTCATAGATGCCGCTGACGACGGCATTCACTCCAACGGGGACGCTGCGATAAACGGAGGCAGTATTCAGATCGCCACCGGCGACGATGGGGTTCATGCCGACGGGGCCCTTACGGTGACGGCGGGAACGATCAATATTACCCAGAGCTACGAGGGACTGGAAGGACTGACGATCGATATCAGCGGCGGGGAGATTCGGCTGGCAGCAAGCGACGACGGCCTCAATGCCGCCGGCGGGAATGACGAAAGCGGTTTTGGCGGCTTCGGCGGCCGAGGAGGGGAGGAAAGCTTCGGAGCCGATTCCGACGCCTATATTGTGATTTCCGGCGGCCGCCTGACCATCGAGGCCTCCGGCGACGGCATCGATTCCAACGGCAGCCTGACGGTTTCCGGCGGGGAAGTCTATGTCTCCGGGCCGGACAGCGGCGGAGACGGAGCCTTTGACTACGCCTCGGAGGCGGTGATCACCGGAGGAATTGTGGCTGCGGCGGGAGCATCGCAGATGGCGGTCAATTTCGGTTCCTCTTCGACCCAGGGCTCGATGCTTGTGACGGTGGAGCGGCAGGAGGCAGGCAGTGCGGTTCGGCTGTTGGATGCGGCGGGGGAGGAGCTGGTCTCCTTTACCGCGGCCAAGGCCTTTGACTCGGTGGTGGTGAGCTGTCCGCAGCTGACGGAGGGCGGCAGCTATACCCTGGTTACCGGTTCTCTGGAGACGGAGATCACCATGGACAGTCTGATCTACAGCGCCGGCGGGACAGGCGGAAGGGACGGTAGCTTCGGCGGCATGGATCCGGGCCGCGGCGGCGTTTTGCCGGACGGAAACAGGCCGGAACGCACCATGCCGGACGGAAGCATGCCGGATGATATGGATGATATGCCGGAGGGCGGGATGCCGGGCGAAAACGGACCGGACGGAAACCGGCCGGATGAAACCATGCCGGAGGAAAGCGCGCCGACTTCGGATGCGCTGGGCCTGTGACAGGGTCGGTGCGACAGGGGGGGCTTAAAAAGAACGGACTTGTGTTCCGGGCGGGAATCGTCTATACTTATGATGCCAGGGTCAAAAGGTCAAGACACCTTTTGGCCCCAGCATCATGCTTATGGAAAAGGAGGCTGAAGGCAAATGGACTTTGAAACGAAACTGGTAAAACTGTCGGATTGGATCTACGCCATCGATCAGCAGATGGTGCGGGCTTTTGTACTGGTAGGAAAAAAGAGGGCTTTGTGCATCGATGCAGGCGTGACGAAAACGGATTGGATGGACTGGATCCGTAAGGTTACCGATCTCCCCGTATCCATTTGCTTGACCCACAGCGACGGCGACCATACGGCAAATCTGTCCTGTTTTGACGAGGCTTGGGTGCATCCGTCGGAACTTCCTTATCTGAAAAAGACGGCCGGCGTGCATTTTCAGCTTCTTGCGGAGGGGGACCAGCTGGATTTGGGCGGAAAATGCCTGACGGTGCTGGAGTGTCCGGGGCATACGCCCGGCTCCATTGCCCTGCTGGAAGAAAGGGAAAAAATTCTCTTTTCCGGGGACACCGTTTCCCTGGGCCCGGTTTATATGTTCGGGGAGAAACGGGATATGGGAAAATATCTGGAGACTCTGGGACGTTTGCAGGCCATGGCGGAGGACGGCCAGTTTCGGGAGGTTTATCCCTGCCATAATCGCTGCCCCATAGGGACGGAAACCATCGGCGACCTGATCCGCTGCGCGGAAGGGATCCTGGACGGCAGCATTTCCGGCGAGCCGGCGGGACTGAATGGTCCGGGCAGAGAGAGTGTGCAGGTCTTTCGGAGCGGTTCTGCCGGGATATATTTCACGAAAAACGATAAATAAATATTGCAAAACAATGCGATCTATGGTATGATAGCGGGAAAAAAGAGAGGACAGAGATGGCTGAAGGGGACGTGAGATTTTGGATTCGTCCGATGACGGAGGACGACTTGGGGAAAGTGGCCGAACTGGAGGCAGAGGTTTTTTCCGACCCGTGGAGTCCCGGCCTCTGGGAGAGCAGCCTGGGACAGGGAACCTTCGTTGGCCTGGTACTGGCGGATCCCCTGGGGAAAAGGCTCCTGGGCTATGTCTGCGGCCAGTTTGTCCTGGACGAAGGGGAACTTCACCGGATCGCTGTGGAACCCTCCTTTCGCGGACAGGGGTTGGGACAGGCTCTTTTAGAGCGATTCCTTCTCCTGGGCAGGGAGAGGGGGCTCGCCCGTCTTTTTTTGGAAGTGAGAGAGGGAAACGGGCCGGCGCGGGCTCTCTATCAGAAAAACGGCTTTGTTTTTCTGGGGACGCGGAAAAACTATTATCAAAATCCGAGGGAGGATGCGGTAATCCTGGAAAAATTCTTTTAAAGGCAGCAGAAATTCCCATGGGCGCAGCGCAGAAAAATATAGTATAATGTCCGGGCATCTTACAGGCCGAATGTCTGCGGCGCTTTTCCTTTTCCCTGTCGGGGGAGAGGGGCGCCTGGGAGGAGGATATCAGAAATGAGAAGAGAGACGGAGAAATCTTTGCTCTGCAATGGCTGCGGCAGGAAACTGATTCGTGAAAATAGGATTTACCGGGAGGATTTCGTGGATCTGCGCAAAAAATGGGGATATTTTTCCCGTAAGGATACGCAGAACCACAGGCTGATCCTTTGCGAGGACTGCTATGACCGGCTGACCGGCTTATTGGTCTTGCCTCCTCAGATCGAGGAGGAAACGGAGCTTCTCTCCATCGGATAGAAGGGGCCTTGGCCCCATCAGGGAATGCGGGAGCGAAAGAAATATGTTGGATGTATGTTTGCTGGGAACGGGCGGCATGATGCCCCTTCCCTACCGGTGGCTGACCTCGATGATGTTTCGCTGCGAGGGCAGCAGCCTGCTGATTGACTGCGGCGAGGGCACGCAGATCGCCATCAAGGAGAAGGGCTGGAGCTTTAAGCCCATCGATATATTGTGCATAACCCATTATCACGCCGACCATATCAGCGGTCTGCCGGGGCTTTTGCTGGCCATGGGAAATGCGGAACGGACGGAGCCGTTGACGATCGTCGGGCCCAGAGGGGTGGAGCGGGTGGTTAATTGCCTGCGGGTCATTGCCCCGGAGCTGCCCTTTGCAATCCGGTTTGTGGAGCTCACCGAAAAGGTGCAGAGCATGCAGCTGGGGCCGTACCAGGTGACGGCCTTTCGCGTCAATCATAATATTACCTGCTACGGCTATACGGTGGAGCTCCCCCGCGCGGGCAAATTCCAGGTGGAAAAAGCCCAGGCGGCAGGAATTCCGCTGAAATACTGGAACCGTCTGCAGAAGGGTAATATTATAGAAGAAAACGGTGCGACTTATTATCCGGAGATGGTCATGGGGCCGCCGCGCAAGGGCCTGAAGGTGACGTACTGCACGGATACCCGCCCTGTGCCGGTGATTGCCCAGATGGCCGCCGGAGCGGATCTCTTTGTCTGCGAGGGCATGTACGGGGAAAAGGATAAGGAAGATAAGGCCAGGGAGCATAAGCACATGA
The DNA here is from genome assembly GCA_944383835.1 of uncultured Lachnospiraceae bacterium. Taxonomy (GTDB): domain Bacteria; phylum Bacillota; class Clostridia; order Lachnospirales; family Lachnospiraceae; genus RGIG7193. The sequence continues at coordinate 8,743 of CALWRE010000106.1, forward strand.
CCTTTTACGAGGCGGCCGAGCTGGCAAGAAAGGCGGACTGCCGCCAGATGTGGCTGACCCATTTCAGTCCCTCCCTGCCCCGGCCCGAGGATTATATTGAAGCGGCCCGTTCCATTTTCCCCCGCACCTATGCGGGCAAGGACGGCAAATCCATGGAACTGGCTTTTGACGAGGAAGAATGATTCGAGAGGAAGATGGGAAGAATGGAAAGCAAGGATACGCTGATTCTGGCAATCGACAGCTCCTGCGACGAGACCGCAGCGGCCGTTGTGCGAAACGGCAGGGAGGTTCTCTCCAATGTGATCTCTTCGCAGATCGATCTGCATACGCTTTTTGGAGGGGTGGTGCCGGAGCTGGCCTCCCGCAAGCACATTGAGAAAATCAATCAGGTGATTGCCAGAGCCCTCGCCGATGCGGGGGCGACTCTTGACGATATAACAGCGGTGGCCGTGACCTATGGACCCGGCCTGGTGGGAGCCCTGTTAGTGGGGGTGGCCGAAGCAAAGGCCATCGCCTGGGCGAGAAAGCTGCCGCTGATCGGAGTCCACCATATTGAGGGACATATCTGCGCCAACTTTATCGAGCATCCCGAATTGGAACCGCCCTTTTTGTGCCTGGTGGTTTCCGGCGGCCACACCCATCTGGTAATGATGAAGGATTACGGGAAACTTGACATTATCGGAAGAACCAGGGACGACGCGGCGGGGGAGGCCTTTGACAAGGTGGCCAGGGCCATTGGCCTGGGCTATCCCGGCGGGCCGAAGATCGACCGGGCCGCCAGGGAGGGAAATCCCCATGCGATCGAATTCCCCCGGGCCCACATCGAGGGCAGTCCCTATGATTTCAGTTTCAGCGGCCTTAAATCGGCCGTGCTCAATTACCTCAACCATGAACGGATGATGGGCCGGGAAGTGTGCCAGGCGGACGTGGCCGCCTCCTTCCAAAACGCGGTGGTGGAGGTGCTGGTTTCCCATGCGGTGGAGGCAGCCGCCCAGTACGGGGTGGATCAGGTGGTTATGGCCGGCGGCGTGGCGGCCAACTCGGCTTTGCGGGAAAAATTGAAAAGTGCTTGCGCATCACGGGGATATCGTGTATACTATCCATCGCCGGTCTTTTGCACGGACAATGCAGCCATGATAGGCGTGGCTGCGTATTATGAATACCAAAAGGGCGCCAGGGCAGGCTGGGATTTAAACGCCGTGCCGAACCTGAAGCTGGGAGAAAGATAAGATGAAAGCCAAGATTACTGCGATCATACTGGCCGCGGGCAAGAGCCAGCGGATGAACAGCAACGTTCAGAAGCAGTACATGATCATTCATGGAAAGCCTGTCCTGTATTATTCCTTGAGGGCATTTTCCGACAGCGCAGTGGACGACATCATTATTGTGACAGGCGAAAAGGAACAAAAACTGGTAAAAGAGCAGATCGTGGATCCCTACGGATTTACCAAGGTCAGGGCGATCGTGCCGGGCGGGAGAGAACGCTACGATTCTACGTTCGCGGGGCTGAAGGCCTGCGAGGGCAGCGATTACGTTTTGATTCACGACGCGGCCAGACCCATGATCAGCACGGAGGTCATCGAGAGGGCCATCGAGGGCGCGATGCGCTATAAGGCGGTCGTCGTGGGAATGCCGGCCAAGGACACGATTAAGATCGTAGACGAAAAGGAATATGCGGCGAAAACCCCTCCGCGCAAGAATATGTGGATTGTGCAGACGCCTCAGGCCTTTGACTATGATTTGATTTACCGGGCGTATGAGCGGATGCTCTCCGAGGAACAGGAAAAGCGGAGAATAACCGACGACGCCATGGTGGTGGAGACCTACGGAGACGCAAAGGTGAAATTGGTATTGGGAGATTATCTGAATATCAAAATCACCACGATCGATGACATTATCCTTGCCGAGAGCATTTTAAAAAAGCAGGCATAAAACCCAAGAGACGGCACGAAAGCCGGCATAAACATGGGCGCCAAGCGGCCGCATAAAAAAACGCATAAAAAAACAGGCATAAATGGAAAAAAACTGTTGACAGCGCGAGGCAAAGATGATAGAATAATCGATGCGTCGCACGAAAGGCGGCGCATCAAACGAAGCACTGGAGAGGTGTCCGAGTGGTTTAAGGAGCTGGTCTTGAAAACCAGTGACTCCGAAAGGGGCCGCGGGTTCGAATCCCGCTCTCTCCGTAGGGACATCATTCCTGCAATATAGAATCGCTAACCGGCGAACCTGGAGAAGTACCCAAGCTGGCCGAAGGGGCTCCCCTGGAAAGGGAGTAGGTCGTTAACAGCGGCGCAAGGGTTCAAATCCCTTCTTCTCCGTCGATTCTCGCAATGAGGATCCAAGCACCTTGACAACAAAACAGTATATTCCAACCCCGAAGATTCTTTTAAAGAATTTTTGGAACAAAACCTAAAAGGTAAAAACGGAAAGAATAAGCCAAGAGTTTATTCGGACCAGACAAACACT
>CALWRE010000107.1 GCA_944383835.1 uncultured Lachnospiraceae bacterium
GTATACGGTAATCCAGCTGGCCAATGAATCGACCAACGCGGTCAATACGTATATTTCAGCCAAAATGTTCGACCATAAGCTGGGATATTACAGCTATTCAACGGCCATGGCCTGGATTTATACCGCAGTGATCATTGCGATCCTGCTGGTAATCTTGCTGATCATGAAATTCTTTTCCAGAAAGGGGCGATGAGGATGCAAATGAGTCAAGGAAAAGCGGCGGGGCTGCAGAAACGCCTGCTCCACATTCTGCGGGGCGGAGTGGGAAAGGCGGGGGCGGTCAAAAAAATTATTTTATACGCCCTTCTCATCGGGATCGGCTTTGTCTTCTTGTACCCTTTTCTGTATATGTTCGTCAATAGCTTTATGTCGCCGGAAGACCTGCTGAACCCTGCCGTTAATTGGATTCCCTCCGGGCTGTATCTGGAAAACTATGTGAAGGCTTTTCATACATTGGATTTTGTGAAAAGCTTTGGCAATTCTGTGTACATTACCCTGACGGCCACGGTTTTACAGACAGCCGTGACGGCTGTGACAGGGTATGGGCTGGCCCGGTTCGATATCCCGTTTAAGCGGCTGATTATGGTGCTGATCCTGGCAACGTTCGTTTTGCCGGTGGAAACCCTGATCATTCCCCGTTATGTGATGTTTAACGATTATAAGCTTCTGGAAACGCCGCTTACCCTGTGGCTGCCGGCAGCGACGGGACAGGGCCTTCAGGCGGCGGTGTTTATCCTGGTCTTCTACCAGATATTCCGCAGTTATCCCAGATCCCTGGATGAAGCGGCAGAGATTGACGGGGCGGGAAAATACCGGGTGTTTTTCAGCGTATCCCTGCCTATCGCCAGGCCGGCCCTCGTTCTGACTTCCCTCTTTTCCTTCGTCTGGTACTGGAATGAAACGCGTCAGTCCGGCCTGTTTTTTGGAGAGACGATCAAAACCCTGCCGATGAAGCTGGGAAGCTTTGCAGCTTCTTATGCAGACCTCTATCCGTCGGCGGGAAATCAGGCGGATGCGGCGACCAGCATCAATGAGGCAATCACCTTGGCGGGAACGGTTCTGTCATGCCTGCCGATCCTGATCCTGTTTGTCATCCTGCAGCGCCAGTTTGTGGAAAGCATTGAAAAATCGGGCATCACGGGCGAATGACAGTTCGCAGAAAGGAAGAGTATCAGAGTGAATCTATTAGTGAATCAATTTCCCAACCGTCCCAACACGGGAATGTTTTTTTGCAGCGGCGGCTTACAGGCGCGGCGCGGCCAGAAAAAATTCCAGCTGATTTTTGACGTCCTGGAAAAAGTATATCTGTATATTGCCTTTCCTGCGGCAGGGGGCGTAAGGCTCTACGGCTGTGAACCGGGCATGTTTGAGCCGGAAGGCCTTTTGGATATCTGCTATGAGGAACAGGGGGACGGAAGCCTGCGCCTGTCGGGACCGGATGCCCAGGTCGTCGTCTCTTTCGGGCAAAACAGCTGGGCTTTGGACTTCTGTGCGGCGGACGGTTCAGCCCGTACACGGATTACTTCCGACCGCTTTTTTATGGGATATGACAGAAGGAGAGCCTGCCGCAGCGTCTATCTGCAGCTGCCGATCCATCCAGACGAGGTTTTCTGGGGGTTTGGCGAGAGATTTAACGGGCTTGCGCAGAAGAATATCCAGCTGATGATGTGGAATGTGGACTGTGGGGCGGGATATCCGCTGCCGGATTTTAAGGACGCCTGCTGCCAGAAGAACCAGGCTTATAAAAATGTGCCCCTGATCCACTCCACGGAGGGGTACAGCCTGTTTTTCAACAGCTTTTATCCGATCAGTTTTGATATCGGAAGGTCAAACCCTCATTGGCTGGGGACAGAAATCTACGGGGTGCAGCCGGATATTTACTTCTTTATGGGACAGGCGCAGGAAAACCTCCATTCGTACTTGAAGCTGACAGGAAAACCGGTCCTGCCGCCCAAATGGGCCTTTGATTATTGGATGGGCGGAGGCTGGAACGTCTGGAACCTGCCGAATGAGAGCTGCGCGGCCGAGAACATCGAAAGGGCGCTGGACCGCTATGAGGAGATGGGTGTTTCCATCCGCCAGGCCTATCTGGAGATCAATGCGGATGAAAGGATATTTGACCTGCTGAAAAAGCGGGGCGTACGTCCTCTGATGTGGACAGATTCCCGTCTCCTGCCTGCCTGGCATGGGGCGGACCGCTACGAGAACCGTTATCTGGTTCACCGGCAGGATGAACCGGACAGCCCGATGGAATACAATTATGTGGATTTCACATCGAAGAGGAGCCAGGATGCCCTCAGTGAAAAGTTTCACTGGGTCTGGGAGCACGGGCTGAAGGGAATGATGGTGGATTTTGCGGATAGTATGCCGGAGGATTCGCTGTGCGCCAACGGGAAAACCGGGCTGGAGATGCACAATGGCTATGCCTATTGGTACGGCCGGAGGATGAACGAAAGTTTCTACGAGCAGATGGGAGATGATTTTATCCTGTTCCAGCGAAGCGGCTGTGCCGGAAGCCAGCACTATACCGCCTCTTTTGGCGGCGACATGCCGGTGAGTTTTCTGGGGCTGCGCCGTTCGGTCTGGGGTGGGCTTTCAGCCGCATCCAGCGGATTTTGCTTTTGGGGCAGCGATCTGGGCGGCTATGGCTCCACCGGCAATGGGGAACCGGAGGAGGAGATCGACCATCTCGATTTGTACCGCCGGTGGCTGCAGTTTTCCACCTTCAGCCCGCTGATGCGCAGCCATGGGCATTCCGACCACGCTCCCTGGGTGTATGGGCCGGAGGCGGAGGAAAATTTCCGCTATTATTATGCCATGCGCCAGAGCATGATGGATAAGATCTACAGCACGGCAGTGCGCTGCTCTGTGGAGGGGGATACAATGATGAAGCCCATGGCGGCAGCCTTCCATCTTTCCCCAGAGTTAGACAGCCAGTATCTGTTCTGCGACGATTATCTGGTCTGCCCGGTGACGGAGCAGGGGAGGACGTCAGCCCTGGTGGTTTTTCCCGAGGACGGATGGACGGATCTGTATACAGGGGAACGGCACGGGGCTGGGGAGGCGGTTCTTCCTGCCCCGCCGGATCGGATTCCGGTTTTCATACGGGCGGGGGCGGTGATCCCGGCGCGGATCCATGAGGAGTCTGCCCTGCCTGCCCTGGATCCGGAGCGGATGCGGCAGGCTTTGCTTCTTACGCCTCCGCTTGCAAAGCGGGAAACAAGGATCTATCCGTCTCCCGAAGAAAGCACAGCTTTTTGCAGTGAACCATGCCCGGGCGGGTTTATGGTGACTGTCGGCGGGCCATGCGGGTATGATACGATTCTTCTGTATGGAAAATGGGAGGCGGAGACGGAGGAGGGCGGCGGCCTTTCCTGCTATGCTCCCGCCCCCCATATGACGGCAGTCCGGTTGGCCAGAGGATGGAGAAAGTTAAGATTATGGGAGGTAGGACAATGAAAAAATGGTGGGGGAAGGCAGCAGGCTTCCTGCTGGTTTTCAGTCTGTTTGTCACGGCCTGGCCGCAGAAAGCCGCCGCGCTTACCAATGACACGCAGCTGATTGAGGTGGAGTGGGAGAGCCCCGTTGCGGTGATCGGGGTGGAGCAGCAGGAAGAGCAGTTTATCCTGTCGGCGGGGACTCCCTCCGGACGGGTGGCGAATTTCTATTTTTCCTTTCCAAAGGACGGAGGGGTCCGGTTCCATGCGGATGAAGAAGGATATTTCCGCCCGGAAGCCCTGCAGACGATCCATTATTCCGGAGAGGAATATGAAGATGGCGAAAAGGCAGTTGTGATGGAGGCGGGAGATACCGTTGTACGGCTGTATATAGAAAGTTCCCCCTGGCGGTTTGAGGTGTATAACAGCGAGGGCGAGCTCACGGTTTCCTATTCGGCTGACCGGATCGGGCTTGGCTACGATGAGGAAAATGCTTTGCGCAAGGTAAAAATTGCTTCCGGCCTGGCTGAAAACGAAGTGATGTTCGGCCTGGGCGAGCGTTTCAGCGGCTTCATCCAGAATGGAAAGACGGTGGAGATGTGGAACACGGACAGTTTCACCCAGCTGCAGAAATCCTACGGCGACCATAATGTAGGATATAAGAATATCCCTCTTCTGCACAGCAGCGCCGGGTATTCCGTCTTCCATAACAATACCTATTACGGCATTGTGGATGTGGGGGAATCGGATCCGCAGGAGTACTCCTTTGAATTCTACGGTCCGATCCTGGATCTCTATATCTGGACGGGGGAGCCGGCGGAAAACATCGACCGGTATCTGGAACTGACGGGAAATACCGTCCTCGTTCCCAAGTGGGCCCTGTCCTATTGGGCAGGCCAGTCTTCCAGCGTCTGGCTGGAGGAGGGGAGCGATGTGGACACGGTGCGGGAGACTGTCTTTTCCCGTCTGGACCGCTATGAGGAAATGGGCACGCCGATCCGGAATATCTTTGCCGAAGGGATCGCCGCTAAGACGGAGCTCCTTCCGGTGGTGGAGGAGATGCATGAAAGGGGGATTCATTGCTTTGGATGGATGGATTCCACCTGGCGCACCTTCGATACGGTGGAGGCCAAAAATGTGGGGGATTTCGCTCAGTGGGATGATAACCTGGATCCGATCGTGATGTGGAGGGATTCTCCCAGGGCGCGCTGGTGGGCGTCCGACGGAGCCAACTGGGTGGATTATACCGATCCTCTGGCCGTGGATTGGCTGGAGGGAAGATTCGGAGCTTTCCTGGGCAATGGCCTGTACGGGATGATGGTGGACTACAACGACAGTCTGCCGGTGGAAACCTATTATCCGGGCAACGGGGGCACCGGGGACTGGATGCACAATTTCAGCGCCTATTATTATGACAAGGCGGTGGATGAGGTGTTCCGGGAATATTATGGGGAAGGGGAGTATATCAATTTCGCCCGTGCCGCCTGCGCGGGAAGCCAGCACTATGCGGCGGCTTTCGGCGGCGACCAGTCGTCCACCTTCCTGGGACTCAGGCAGTCGGTATCGGCCCTTTTGTCCGGCGCGGCTTCTGGCATCAATATCTGGGGCAGCGATATTGGCGGCCTGGGTTCCAACGATGATACGCAGAAGCATAATCCGGAGGTTTACGCGCGCTGGCTGGCCTTCGGTACATTCAGCCCGCTGATGCGCGCCCACGGGCAGACCGGCTGGAGAGATCCCTGGGAGTATGACAGTGAGGAGCTGTTCCAGAAATATTACTGGACCAGGGAGAGCCTGGTGGATCTGATCTACAGCGGGACGATCATGGCAAGCCTGGAGAACATTCCGATGACTCAGGCGATGGCGGTGGCCTATCCGGGAGAACCGGAGCTGGCGGCCAATGAAAGCCAGTATCTGTTCTGCGGCAGCCTGCTGGTAAGCCCGGTGACGGAAGAGGGGGCTACGTCCCAGCTGGTGCAGTTCCCCGAGGGCCGTTGGGTTGATTTGTGGGACGGGACAGTCTATGAAGGAGGAACCGCAGCAGAGGTCAGCGCCCCTCTGGATGTGATCCCGGTCTTTATCCGGGCGGGGGCCGCTTTCCCAGTCACCCTGGGCGAGGAACTGGATATCGGTACCCAAAACACGGGAGACGCAAACGTATCGGTCCTGCTTGTCACGCCTGCCGTGGAAGAGACGGAAAACAAGCTTTATGTCTCCAAGGAAGAAACGGAGACCTTTGTCTGCGGCGTAGCGAGGGACAATACTTACCGTGTGGAAGCAGGGCAGGCGGACAGCCCGCGGATTGTCGTCGCTATGGGAGCGGCAAGCGACGCCGTGTGGGTGGATGGAGAGGCCTATCCGGAGCTTTCACAGAAACCGGATTCCCAGGCTGTGGAGACAGGCTTCTACCGCGATCTGGAGAACAATGCTACGATTATTGTGACGGAAGGCAGCTGGAGCCAGATCCTGTACACCGATAGCGGCGAACGCCTGGTTAACCTGGCGCAGGGCTGCGCTGCTACGGCAGAAGGGATCGAGGCGGAGAAAGCCGCCGAAAGCCAGCTGGTGACAGATGGAGATTATACCACTGCTTTCGCTTTTGCGCAGGAAAACAACGCCGAAGGCTCCCTTGTCCTGGATCTGGGCCAGGAGGAAACGGTGAACCGTATCCTTCTTAAGTGGGGCAGTACCTATGGCGAGAGCTACAGGCTGGAGGCTTCCGCAAACGGACAGGATTGGCAGCTTTTGTGGGAAAAGGATAAAGGTTCCGGCGGCACGGATACGGTGCGTCTGGAGACGCCCGGCGCATATCGTTACCTGCGCGTAAGCGGGGTGGAAAGCTCTGGCAAGCTGGATGCCAGCCTTGTGGAAATGGAGGTTTACAGCCCTTTTCCGGGAGAGATAGAACAAGGCGGGATGACCGTGGAAACAGAAGAAAACGGACAGGGAGAGGCGCAGCGGCTTTCCGGCTGGCGGCTCGCAGCCGCTTTAGGAGCGGCCGTCCTGGGACTGGCTGCGGTTGCGCTTCTTGTATATATCCTGCGCGGCAGGAAAAAGAAAGCCAGGCGTTAAAAGGCCCCTGGATACTGGGCCACATACTGGCGGGGAGAGAATCCCGTAGCCCGTTTGAATGTGGTAATAAAATACTTGGTATCGGCGAAGCCGCACTTTTCAGCGACTTCGCTGATATTATAATTGAAGGTGACGAGCAGGAAGACTGCGTAGTCGATCCTTTTGTTCAGAATATATTTTTTGGGCGTTATTCCCATACTTTCCTTGAAAACCTGGCGGAAATAGACCTCGCTGATATTGGAGAGCTTTGCCAGCCGGGCGACGGAGAGGGCGGGATCGGACAAATGGTTTTGGATATAGCGTACAGCGGGAGCAATTAACTCCGGTATTTTGTTGGAGTCTCCGGGCGCGCCGTCAAAGAGCTGGGAGAGGATCTCGTAGAAGATCGCATGGCATTTGTACCAGCTTCCCAGCTGATTGTTGTAGTACAGATCCATCAGCTTGTTGATGGAACGCTGCAGGCGCTCTGTGTCCTGCGGAAGGATGGACAACGGGACATCGGACAGGCCATGGGCGGTTTCAAAGAGGATCGCAATGTGTTTGTCCACCGTATAGGCCGGCTGATAGGCGGTGCAGGGGGGAAAATAGGTGATGCAGCCGCTGGTGCAGGGCAGGGCCTGGCCGGCGCAGAGGTATTTGCCGTTTCCTTCCACATGGTAAAGAAGGGTATGCTGCCCGTGGGTGTGCATGACGATGGACTCCGCTGCCGTGAAGGAGGGAAGGGCAGGACGCAGGACGCGGCGGATGCAGGTGGCGGGCTGGTCGTAGGAATCGGGAGCAAGATTCCCGCGCATGGTGCGGTAGCCTTCCGCTTCCGCATAGGCAAAGCAGCCCTCCACAGCCACATAGCTGCGGGTGTTTTCATTATAAAAATAGGGGAAACAGCCGGCCGGGCAGCCGAAAACTACGCCGTAGCGCTGCCAGCACTGGTCAAAGTCCATAGATAATTCAAAATCACCGATCGGCTCTCCCCGCAGGGTGAGAAGACAGATATCCTCATAATCGGTGGAATGGCGGACCGGGTGGGTGGGCTGGACGCAGATCAGATGTCCTTGGTCGTTTAAAGCCCAGAAGTCCGTGAGCGGCACCCGCTGTCCGTGGGTGTTCTGGCGCAGACTGGAAAAGAGATAGCAGTCGAAATAGGCTTCCAGCTCGCGCACGGAGCCGACCGTTTCAAAATTCAGGTCAAGTAGGGTTTGGCCTTTGGCCGACAGGCGGATGCTTCGGAAGCTTCCCCTGTTTTTGTTGCTTGCGCCGCTGTTGGAGGCCAGGGAAAAAGAACCGAAAGAGGGCCGTGCCAGCCGGAATTCCGCCCGGGAAGACTGCAGCCGGTCTAATTCCATCACAGCGGTCTGACGGGCGACAGAGAGGGAAAGGGTATGCGGCCTGCGGGCGTCTACGTTGTAAAAAAGGGCGTCTGTTTGCTGCAGGTGGTTTTCCGCGTAGATTTCAACCAGCTGAGGCAGAGGCTTTGCTTGAGGCTGCATCGTTTTTATAACTCCTTACTATTTTTGAATAGGTGGTATCATTGTTTGTTCAAATCGTTTTTCTGACATAAATATTCTACATTTATTGAGGAAAAAAATCAAGCTGTACTTTTATTATTAGGAGGGATGGATTGTGGAAACTTGGGAAATGGAAATGAAATATCAGGCGCACCGCGGTGTGAGCGAAGGATTCCCGGAAAACACCATGCCGGCTTTCCGGGCTGCGGCGGCCTATGGATACGATTATATTGAGACAGATCCGCATTTTACAGCGGACGGGCGCTGCGTGCTGATTCACGACTGTGAGCTGAACCGCACCTGCAGGACGAAAGACGGAGAAGAATTGCCGCAGCCGGTTGTCATTGAAAAAATCTCGTATCAGGAGGCTCTCGGATACGATGCGGGGATTGCCGTTTCGCCCCGGTTCCGGGGGACAAAGATCCCGCTTCTCGAGGAGCTTTTGGAATTTGCCAAACGGACGGGAATTGCCGTGAAGATCGATAATCGGTTTCAGAGCTTTACGGACGGCCAGCTGGATATCCTGTTCCGCCTGGTTCGTGCGTCCCGTGCGCGGGTCGCTTTTACCTGCTCCGATCTGCGTTTTGCCCGTCTGGTCCATGACCGTCTGCCGGACTGTGAGCTGCACTACGACGGGTATGTGGACGAGGAGAGGGTGCGGGAGATGGCTGCGATCTCCGGGTCGCCGGATTTCTATGTATGGCTGGGCCTCCCTACCCCAAAGATCGCCTGGGTGACGGTTCCGACCGCCTCGCCTGCGCTCTGCTCCATGGTAAAGCGCTATGGCCATCTGGGGATCTGGATTCTGACGGAGCGGGAAGAATTGGAGCAGGCTCACCGCCTGGGAGCGGAGCTCATCGAGACCACCGGAAGCCTGAAGCCGCCGCTTCGGCCGTAGCCATCTGTCCATAAAGCAAGGCCTTTCTTTTCCGGGATTTCCTTTATGAAAGACGGCGCTCTCCTTTTGGGGAACAGCGCCGTCTTTTGGTGTATATCAGCTGATCTTTTCTTCCTTCTCTTCTGCCGCCGTTTCCTTTTGGCTCGAATGGGCTTTGTCCTCGCGGCTTTTGATCTCCGTTATGCTGCCGGGAGCCTTCGGCGGCTCCTGTTCTTTGAGACGCTTTTGAGCCGTGGAGAGCATCAGCTTGATACGGTTTAGCTGGTTCACCTCGCTGGCGCCGGGATCATAGTCCACAGCGATGATGTTGGACTCGGGGTGGGCTGCCCGCAGGCTCTTGATGACTCCCTTGCCCACGATATGGTTGGGCAGGCAGGCGAAAGGCTGGGTGCAAACGATGTTGGGCGTGCCGGTGTGAATGAGTTCCAGCATCTCGCCGGTGAGGAACCACCCCTCGCCGGTCTGGTTGCCCAGGGATACAAAACCCTTGGCCATCTGGGCCAGCTCATTGATATTGGAAGGAGGAGTAAAATGTTTGCTGGCGGCCAGCTCCTTCTTGGCTGTTTTGCGGAAATATTCCAAAAGAGCGATTCCCGCGTTGCACAGGTGGGCGGTGGAGCGCTTGGTGCCCAGGTGTTCCGCCTTAAAGTTGCTGTTGTAGAAGCTGTAAAGGAGGAAATCCATCAAATCCGGCATCACTGCCT
>CALWRE010000108.1 GCA_944383835.1 uncultured Lachnospiraceae bacterium
TACCACAGCCACGATTTGCGGGACGAGGTCTGGACCGTCATCGACGGCAGGGGACGGGCAGTGATAGACGGTAAAGAGCAGCAGGTAGGCCCCGGCACCGTGATCCGCATGCCGGCGGGCTGCCGCCACACAATTACCGCCGAGACGGAATTAAAGGTGATCGAGGTGCAGCTGGGTCACGATATCAGCGTCCATGACAAGCATAAATATCCGCTGCCGTCCGCCCAGGGCTGAACCGGGCGAACGGCAGAGAGAAACCGAGGTTTTATCGATACCATATGAACAGAGAAGAAATAGAAAAACGCTATGAAGAGTGGCTTGCCTGCGCTGCGGGCGACCCGGAGCTGGAGCAGGAGCTTCTGGCGATGCAGGACGACCCGAAGAAAAAGGAGGACGCCTTTTTTAAGGAGCTTTCCTTTGGAACGGGAGGGCTTCGCGGCGTCCTGGGAGCCGGCTCCAACCGGATGAATATCTATACGGTGGGGAAGGCGGCCCGGGGGCTGGCGGCCTATGTGAAGGCCCATTTCCCGGAAGGGAGCAGACGGATTGCCATCAGCTATGATTCCAGAAAGAATTCGGAACTTTTTGCCCGCCTTTCGGCCCGGATCTTTGCGGCGGCCGGAATAGAGGCGTGGATTTACCCGGAACTGATGCCCACGCCCAGCCTTTCCTTTGCGATGCGGACCCTGGGCTGCGCTGCCGGCGTTATGGTGACGGCCTCCCATAATCCGGCGGAGTACAACGGATATAAGGTCTACGGCCCCGACGGCTGCCAGATCACCGAGGAGGCTGCGGCACAGATTCTGGCCCGCATCGAGGCGGAAGAACCCTTTGGCACCGGGGAACCTTTGTCCTTTGAGGAGGGGCTGGAGTCGGGCCGAATCCGGCTGATCGGGGAGGATGTGTACGCCGCCTACGTCCGTCAGGTTTCGGCCCAGTCAGTACTGCCGGCCCAGGAAAGTATTGACAAAAATGTATCTATTGTCTATACTCCTCTCAACGGGACAGGCTTGAAGCCTGTGCTGCGTACCCTGAAGGAGAACGGCTACGGCAATATCGCCGTGGTGGAAGAGCAGCGAAATCCCGACGGCGCTTTTCCCACCTGCCCGTATCCCAATCCGGAGATTCGGGAGGCTATGACACTGGGAATCCAATATGCCGCCCGGCTGAATGCGGAGCTGGTGCTTGCCACCGATCCGGACTGCGACCGGGTGGGGATTGCGGTGAAGGGACCGGAGGGAGACTATGTTCTTTTGTCCGGCAACGAGACGGGAATGCTTCTGCTCGACTATATCTGCGCCCGCAGGACAGAGCAGAGGACCCTGCCGGAGAAGCCGGTTTTCATCAAAACCATCGTCACCACCGATATGGCGGAGCGGATTGCCGCACGCTTCAGAGTGGGCTGCATCAATGTCCTGACCGGTTTTAAGTATATCGGCGAGCAGATCGGAAGGCTGGAGAGAGAGGGCCGGGCGGAGGACTTTATCTTTGGCTTCGAGGAAAGCTACGGCTATCTGAGCGGTTCCTATGTACGGGACAAGGACGGGGTGGTGGCCTCCCTGCTGATCTGCGAGATGTTCGCCTGGTATAAGAGCCGGGGAATTGCCCTGTATGACCGCCTGGAGGAGCTCTACCGGGAGTACGGCTTCTGCCTGAACACCCTGCATTCCTACAGCTTCCCCGGTGCGGCCGGCTTTGCCCGGATGCAGGACATTATGAGGAGCCTGCGGGAGGATCCGGAAGTCTTTGCCAGCGTGCCGGTTACAGAGCGGAAGGATTACCGGGACGGCGTCGACGGCCTTCCCCCCTCCGATGTGCTGCGTTTTGCCCTGGAGGGAGGCGGTTCCGTGGTGATCCGTCCGTCGGGGACCGAACCAAAGATTAAGGCATACATCTGTGTGTCGGCTCCGGATCGGGCTGCGGCCGCGAGACAGGAGGCCGGGCTGGAAGCGGAGCTTGCGCGCAGGATGGTGCAGCGGACGGAGTAACCCAATGTCAGTCCTGGGGAGGGCGGCCGGCGTCTGCTGCCGGAGCGCCGTCCCCGCAGATCGGAGGAAGCCAATGAAAGAAATTGCATATGAAGTAACCAATCCCCTGGGTGTACACGCCCGCCCCTGCGCCCTTTTTGCCCAGTGCTGCGTGGGGTTTAAGAGCGCCGTAACGGTCAGCCTGCATGGAAAGACGGCGGACGGCGGCAATGTGCTGGAGCTTCTGGCCCTGGCGGCGGCCAAGGGGGACACCCTGCAGATACGGATTGAGGGAGAGGATGAGGAGCAGGCCGAGAAGGCCTTGACCGAGGTGATTGTCAGGGAATTCAACGAAAAGAAGACGGCAGCCCTGCTGAAAATTGCATTTTTTGGCACCAAAGATTACGACAGAACCTTTTTCAGCGAACTGACGAAGGATAAAGGGGAAGGGACTTATAATTCGGATATTAAATACTTTACTTCCAATCTGGGCCCGGAGACGGCCAGCCTGGCAAAGGGCTATGACGCGGTCTGCGTCTTTGTCAACGACAATGTTTCCCGGCCGGTGGTGGAGATGCTCCACGACTATGGGGTGCGGCTGATTCTGCTTCGCTGCGCCGGCTTCAACAACGTGGATCTGCAGGCGGCGGCCGAGTGCGGGATCACCGTGCTGCGCGTGCCGGCCTATTCCCCCTACGCGGTGGCGGAGCACGCGATGGCGATCCTCCAGGAGGCCAACCGCCATCTGCACAAGGCCTACAATAAGGTGAAGGACAATAACTTTGCCCTGAGCGGCTTGCTGGGCCTCGACCTGCACAATAAGGTGGCGGGCATCATCGGCACCGGCAAGATCGGCGTCTGCATGGCCCGCATCTGCAAGGGCTACGGCATGACGGTCCTGGGCTGGGACGCCTATCCCAACCAGGCCTTAGAGGACGAAGGCCTGCTTACCTACGTGGAGCAGGAGGAACTATTTAAAAGGGCGGATCTGATTTCTCTGCATGCCCCTCTGTTCCCCTCCACTTACCATCTGATCAACGAGAAGACCATCGCCCTGATGAAGGACCAGGTCATGCTGGTCAACACGGCCCGCGGCGGCCTCATCAACAACGAGGCCCTGATTGCCGCCCTGAAGAAGGGGAAATTCCATGCGGTGGCCCTGGACGTCTACGAGGGAGAGGACAATAACGTCTATACCGACCGCAGCGACATCCCGATCACCGACGACATCACGGCCAGACTCCTTATGTTCCCCCAGGTGGTGATGACCAGCCACCAGGCCTTTTTTACCAGAGAGGCCCTGCAGGCCATCGCCTTCGAGACCATGGAGAACGCCCGCAATTTCAACGAGGGAAACGATTATGGGAACGCCGAGGTGAAGGCGCAGTAGAAAAAGCTCAGTCGGCGTCCTGCCGGGACAGCTCCGACCGCAGCTTCAGCAAAGCTATGGCCGACAAAATTGCGGCCAGAACAGCGGTGCCGGCGAAGTTCAGCCAGATGCCCGTAAGGCCCAGGGGCCAGAGAAGGACGATCAGGATCACCGGGAAGACCAGGGCTGTGGACACGGATATCACCGAGGCAGGCAGGGGCTTTTCGATCGCCAGCATATAGCTCTGCGTGGCAAAGGAAAACCAGCGCGTGATATAGGTTAGGCTGAACAGCTGCAGGGCAGGAACCGCCATGGCAATGATATCGGCTCCCGCGTCGCCCATGAACAGAAGGGTAATCTGCCGGGGCAGAAGAGCGACGATGAAGATGGCCGCCACAGAAACAATGGCACTGGCAATAAAGCAGCATTTTTCAATGGCCCGCACCCGCGAATACTTGCCCGCTCCCCAGTTATAGCCCACAGCCGGCTGCAGAGAGTCGCACATGCCGTAGAGCAGAGGCTGAATAAAGCCGTCTCTGTACATCAGAATCCCATAGACGGAAACGGCGTTTTCCCCTCCGGTGCGCACCAGGATCGCATTGAGCAGGATGGAGGTGATCCGGCCGGCAATGTTGTTAAGGAAGTTGGGGCTGCCGCAGGCGATGACCTGGCGTATTGTGCGGAGGCGAAAACGAGGCCGCACAAAGCGCAGGATGGTTTTACGCCGAATAAAGGGAAGCAGAGCCAGAACGGCGCAGAACACCATGCCGCAGCAGGTGGCAAGGGCAGCCGCCCAGACGCCCCAGTGAAAAACGCCCAGGAACAGGAATTCAAGCACGGCGCTTAAGGCCGACATCAGGATGTTCAGGAACATGCTGATGCGGATGTATCCGCAGATGCGCAGGAAATTATCCATGGCAAAGACGATGGTGGTCACCGGCGAGCAGATGGCATAAACCTGGATGTATTGAACCGCCAGGCCGGCGAATTCCCCTTCGGCCCCCATCAGGCGGATCAGCAGAGGGGCTGCCGCATAGAGAAGGCCGCCGATTAGGGCGCCGGTGCCGACAATCATCAGGCAGGCGCAGGTGAAAATATTGCAGGCCTCCCTTTCCTCTCCTTTGCCCAGACTGATGGAGATGGGGACGGAGGACCCTACGCCGATTAAATCCGCCAGAGAAAAGTTAATGATGACGAAGGGCATGGCCAGGTTGATGGCGGCAAAGGCGGTAGACCCCAGGTACTGCCCGACGAATACGCCGTCGATGGTCTGGTAGAGGGCCGAGGCCAGCATGCTGATTGCTCCTGGTATGGAGGCCAGGAAAAAGAGCTTCAGCGGTGAAGTTTTGGAAAACAAGGCTGCTGAATTCATAAGGTTCCTTCCTTTCTTACTTACCTTTTCGCTTCTTACCTTTTTCTGCAAGGTTTTTTGACATAGCGATCTCTTTCCTATATAATAGCTCTGCTATTGCAAATTGCTGCAGATGTATGCAGCAGATATTCCGCAGATAAAAATCCAGATTTTCAGCAGGAGAGCATCCATGGATAAATCGAAGCTTTTGTCAATAGGCACATTATCGAAGCTTACCGGGGTACATGTCAAATCCCTGCGGTATTACGACGAGATCGGCATTCTGCCGCCGACCTATGTGGATCCCAGCTCAAAATACCGGTACTATTCCTTTTCGCAGATTCATGTGGTGAATGCCATCCAGCTGTGCGTGGATCTCGACATTCCCCTGAAGCAGTTCACGGAATTTGTAGGGCCCGACCGAAAGGAAATCTATTTTGCCAGGCTGCTGGCACGGGGGACGGAGCTTGCCACTGCCAAGATTCGGAGCATTCAGGAGCGCCTGGATTTCCTCAATGAGGTGCAGGAGGAGCTTCTTCGCAGCCAGAAGCTGGAGCGGGGAGAAGGAGGGAATATTTTCCGCCTTCCGTCCAGAACCTGCCTCATTCTGCCCTATGAGGGGGGACAAAATACCGTAGACTATTTCAGAGGGCTGGATCAGCTTTTCGGATACCTGGAGCAGGAGGGATTCAAGCCGGGCTACGATTACGGCCAGATCCTGCTGCCGGGAGAAACAGGGGGAAGCTTTATTTTCCTCGATATTGATACCCGCGATATGGATATCCGAAAGGAGGGCTGCATAAAGCCGGATGGAAAAACACCCGGTCTGGTCACAATCCCTGCCGCCTGGTATGCTTTTTTGCAGACCGCGCAGAGCCATATTGCCGGGGCTCCCCAGCTTTTTTCGGATCTCTTTGCCCGATCGGGGGAGCGGACCGTGATAGAGGTAGCGGCCATTTCGGAGGTCAACGATACCTCGTCCCCTGTTTTTGAGCTGCGCTGCTCCCTTCTGCCGGAGGAGCAGCCGACGCAACCTCCACTATAAACTATCCCATAATGGGAGAGTCAAGGGCCTTTTGCTCCCGTATGCAGGAAGGGGGAAACGGTTTATATTAGGCAGGCATAGGGGAAAACGGATGAAAAAAGGCTGCCCGCTGTGGAAAACAGCGGACAGCCTTTGGAAAATCTCCAGCGATCTGCGAAACAGAGCTGTCAGAATCAGTCGTGCAGGTAAGCGTACACCGGCAGGCCGTTCTCATACTGCACGGGAGAAGCGCCCTGGATCAGAGGCAGGGCATATTTGATATAACCCTCGCCCACATCTCTGCCTCCGTTGGTAATCCACTC
>CALWRE010000109.1 GCA_944383835.1 uncultured Lachnospiraceae bacterium
AAGCTGAGTCAGAACACGGTTCTGATAGGCGGGATGCCCGCCGATGTTAACAGGTTTCAAAGTGTGCACCTCCAATCAAGAGCGAATTTGCTTTTTAATTGAAGGGCGCGCCTTGCCATCTCTGGCGAGGAAGAGCTGGCAAGGCGCGCCGCACATTTTGGCCCTCATGACAACTGTTTTTTGCAGAAAATGTGGGGGAATTTAAAAAATGGAACCTCTGAAAGTCAGCATTTATGCGGCTCAGAGATTCCGAGAGTCTATAAAATTATAAAAGGAGGAAATAAAATATTTCCGTCCCCTCTCGGGGTTATCTATATCTCTACCCCTGCCCGCTGCACCCGGCATATATTCTGCGTTTGGGAGTCCATTTGCGGCGCAAAACTTTTTTGTCCTTTATTTCTGTCGATACTGGACTACATATACGAAAAAAGCCAGTATTTATCGGGCACGGCGCAAAACAAGTTTTTTATTGGGCTTTACATACTGCCTGCCGCCGCGTAACAGCGGCAGGCGCTATTAAAAAAGCAGCTACTCTTTCACTAACTCAATTCGACCCATTCCCATATCGTACAGTTTTCCATTATATCGCGTGCATTTACAGATATGGGGTGATACACCTTGGGCTATGTCCCCTGCATGTCCATGTTTAAAATAAACATTACCAAGAGTATTTTTATAAATTTCATTCGTCACCCGCACGCCTTCCCTGCCGAAAAGCGGATAAGAAACTGTCTTGGCAGCGAAACCTACCCCGCCTCCCAGCCATACCGTCCCCGGCTGATCTGAGCCCCTCTTAAAACGAGAATAAAAGGATTGATAGCAAATCGTATTAAAACATTCCAAGGCCTCCAAAATATTCTCCAGAGTATAAGGGCAAACGGTATGATCAAGAGAAATGGTAAACATAATCTCGGTTCCCGGCGCAAGCGCCTCCCGAAACAAGGGAATCACACGCTCCTCCCCATCCGTATGCAGATCAACCTTTTCGCACAAAATCAGCTTTTCCTGGGGAATAGGGTCGCTGTCGCTGACAATGAGGCCGGACAGACAGTCGTTTACCGCATCAAAAGTTCTCGTTCCTTCCCGATTTAACCGATGGAAGGTGTTGACCTCCAGTTTTTTTACCTCTTTTGACAAATACCTTTCCTTTTTTACTCGAAAAGGCGGCGTCAATCCTTCCCGAATCTCTCTTTTTACCTGCTGGCAGGAATCTGCGCTGCGCTGAATCTCCCAGGCTAACAGGGCTGTCCGCAGCATGCCTTTCAGGCTGCTACCCGGCACGTAAGGTTTTCCGTAGGCATCCTTAACAAAGCAGAGGATATCGCGGCTGCTCTTGCTTTTCCCTGCCTCCTCTCTGAATGCGTCTGCCGAATCCAATTCGTATCGTTTCCATGCGCGGTAATCCGCTGTACGGTATCCCTGGCGAAACAGCCAGCTGCCCAAGGGCTCCTTTTTCTCCGCCAGCATATATTCATAGAAAGACTGCACCTTTCCTTTGGCGGATAAAGCGGCCTGCATTTTTTTCATATCCGGAATGATTACTTTCTGCAGCCTGTCCAGATAAATATATTCCCGCGCCCCTATTTTTTCTCCGTTTCCAATGTGAATCGGGGAAAGCGCACAAATTTTCAGCTTATATTTGTTTAAAAAATCATTCATCTCAAACTCCCAGGAATAATGCCTTGGCATACCGGTAAACGGGATGCCGGCCTCCATCCGATACGTCAAATATATCTCCCGCAAAACGCTCTTTGAAGCAGGAGCCCGCAGCAAATACATACATGTCTCTTTTTCTCCTGAATGTATCCGCATAATCTTCGGAGGCGACAAAACCCGATCTTTTTTCCAGCAGATAACTGGCCCCTTCCATAGCGTTTTCCAGCTCATCCTCCTGGGGAAACGCCGAAGATAGAAGCATGTTCCAATCCCGTTTGCGTCCGAGCGCCTCTTTCAGCGATTTTATATCCGCCTCTTTTGCCCGCCGAAAATCGAATTTTCCCAAACCAGTGGATTTTTTGCCGCCAATTCCCGTATAAGACAATGCGTCCAGAAGTTCCTCGATTAGCTGCTGATCTTCCTCCGCCTCATAGGCCAGAATAAGATACAAGCCGTTTCCTCGACGATAATGGTAGGCGCCTACATAGTAAGGCATGGCGTCCTCTCCAGGGATCAGATGGATTTTTGTCTGTGAAGATTCCATTCCAAACTGAGCCATCGGATCATCTGACAGATTCAATGTCCCGTCCATGTATGCATCCAGCTCTGCTAATGTGAGATATTTTCTCTTTTTATATTTCTTCCTGTCCTCCACATCACTGTTTTTCGCCCGCTCCACATACAAGATAGGCTTGGGAACCAAATACTGTGAACCCACAAAAGGAAGCGCATCAGAAAGCAGCAGCCTGCCCTTTTCCGCCGATTCCAATAATGTACCTTCGCATCCTGCTTTTAACGCCTCTATATAGAGGGCCGAAAACAGTTTATCCGCCGGAAAAGTAAAGGAAGTCTCGTCAAGCGTACCATTCCCAAAATGTGCCCCTTGCGGAAAGGTCAGTTTATATACGCAGTAGTTCATCCTATTCCTTCCACCCCATTCAGCAATTCCTGGCATGCCGCCACGGTTTCCTCTGCCACTTCTCCCACAACGATTTCTACGGCCAAGTCATGGAATTCCACCTGTCCATATCCCCGTGATCCGTTTCCGCCCAAATAATCATACTGCAGGAGTTCAAACCCATCCCGCAAAATGGAAAAATCCTTTTTCATCGTTTCCTCATCCGTGACCTCATAAATCAGGCGAAGGGGAAATTTTGAGCCGCGGATCACACGTTCAATCTGTCTGGGATTAGCGACGGCCGTTACACGGTTGATTGCATTTTCAAATTTCACCTCGGTGCGTCTGGAAGCTCCCTGCTTTTTCATTTCCTCCCAGTTATCCAATATCATGTCGGAAAACAGAACCCGGCTGGTCTTCGCTTTGTTCGTTCCGGCATATCCGAACAATTCGGTCAGGACATCCGCGTCTTCATTTGGCTTTGTTGCCACTGTTTCGTTATATTTTTTTGCCAGCAGGGATCTCATTTTTCCCTTGAGGCTGCTGCCCGGAATAACGGGAAGGCCCGTCAGCGGATCCTTTATCACGGGGGAATCCACAGCGCCGATGGCCGAAAATGCCGAGGAAGCTCCGATGTGCAGTCCTGTTTTAATCTCGATTACACCGCTTATTTCTGCTTTTGCATACATATTATTATTCCTCCCCTGTCATAGAAAACCGTGATAGGCAACCAGTGCCTCCATATAGCGGCTGAACAAAATAAATTTATTCCGGCTGTCGCCGACTTCGTCCAAATACTTTAAAATATTTGCCTTTTTAATAAAGTCCCGCACCTTCGTTTCCTTTGAAGCCGTATAGACAAAGCGAATTTTCAGATAGTTAATCTGGCCTCGGATCTCTTCGTTCAGTTTGTCGCTGGTCTCATTCTGAATGTCGGCGCATAGCTCCACCGTCATTGCCAGCATATTCCGCAGCTGCGTGGTGGTAACGTCGCTGCTGGAGCTGTTACTGCCTTTCCTTCGATCATTCCCTTCGCTTTCTCGCAATTCCCGGATAACCCTTTCCGCTTCCTGTGCGAAATTATCTGTCGTAAGTGATGTCATTTCGTCTCCTTCCTCCTTGTCAGATAGACGTACAGACAGATGGCGGTTACTGCCTGTCTGCAATCCTCTTTGTTTCGCCTCCATTGATACATCTTCATCGAAAATTCCCGATATTTCTTCTTAATCCGTTCATCGCTCTCTCTTGCCGGCTCCATCCGTGACAACAGATATACGAAGCGGGCTGTATTCATCCTGGCATTTATCCTGCCTGCCTCATCCTCTTCTTCGTCTCCTTCCTCATCCTGCAAAAGCTCTAAGAGGTGGTACAAAAAGGTTCTCCCATATTCGTCCGTTTCGTCGAAAAATTCCTGGATCACGCGATATTTATCATCCAGCACATCCCGCAGAAATACGGCCCAGGAATAGGTTCCCCTTTCATCGAAAACGGTCACAGCATCCTTGCCGTCCATATTTTTTGATAAATCTTCCAGTACGGCTGTCTCTCTGGCCATTACCCTTGCCGGAAAACCAGGCCGATACAGGCCGACTCCCCCGGATATAGTAAGCGTCCCCTGGGTAAAGCGCCGGAACGCCTCGCGCAGATCAACAAAGGCGTCTATCACCTCATTCCAGGCTCCTACGAGGAAAACATCGTCTCCGCCGGAGTAAACAATCGTCACATTTCGCGCTCCTCCGGGGCTCACCCGCTTAGAGTCCCCTTCCGCCAGGATGCGATTGATATAATTCTTAAAGAACAGGGACAGCTGTCTGGACAGAGTAGCCGTCCGGGAAATGGTCACATAAGAATCGTCCCCGCCCTCTCTCTCAAACCCATGAACGAAAGTCTTTCCCAGATTATCCACATCTGCCCGCAGCACCGCCAGACGGCTGATTCCCCTCGCCTTTTCAGCCAATTCCTGAAAACTGTCTCCCGTCGTATAATCGCCTACCCAGAGCTTCGTCGTGACATGCCTGCCGGTAAATACATCGTTTTTGCTGTAACATCTGACATAACTGTCCTTTTTCATCCTGTCGACGGCCTCGTCTTTCGCGCAGGCAATCAAGTATCGGTCCTGGGGCAGCGGAAGGGCATCCGTCTCCGGCTGATTCAGCACGAGAAAGAAATCTTCATATAAAATACTCCCTGACATGCGGTGGAGGGCCGAACAGAAGCTGCATCTCCCCGCCTCATCCAAACGTTCCATTCTCCGGCACACGCAGCACTCCCTGTCTCCCTCGTGTCCCCTGCGGTTTAGCCGGCGTATCTCTTCCGCCGAATAGCGGTGCATTTTCTTTTGGGACATTGCCCTTGACATTTCTGCAAAAAGCTGTGAGTAGCTGCCCTTTGGCTCATTGCGAAGATTGTTCGCACTGCAGCTTACATAGCCGCCGGCCAGATACAGGGCCGTTCCGAATCTTTCCTGCAGCCATCCGTTTATCTCTTTTTCATTTTGTTCAAGGAGCTTTCTGCTTTGCTCTGTGTCAGGCAGAAGCAGCAGGCTGCGACCGCCTCCGCTGTATACCAGGTTTGCGCGGGACATTCCCATACGATCCAGAAGCTCGTCCACTATATGCTCCATCAGTATTTCCAGGTAAAAGCTGCGGGCCCGCAGGCCGCGCACAGCTCCCTGGCTGGCGATCGTATAGATAAAACTCTGAATACCCGACAGATCCAGGGTATAGAGCAGAAACATCTTTTTCTGATAGCTCGCTTCTTTATTGTCAAATAGCTCCCTGCGGTAATCGCTTATGCCCGCAGCCCTCAAATACGCATCTACGCATTGAGCAATGGCCGCCGTCATTTTCACATGGTCATAGAGGGATATATCCGCAAATTCCTTTTTGGATGTGGAGGAAG
This sequence comes from uncultured Lachnospiraceae bacterium, assembly GCA_944383835.1. GTDB lineage: Bacteria > Bacillota > Clostridia > Lachnospirales > Lachnospiraceae > RGIG7193. The sequence continues at coordinate 5,456 of CALWRE010000109.1, forward strand.
GAATATAAGAAAGATTCGCCTCCATAACGGTCAAAAGAGAATTGAGGTATTCCTCCGACAGAGAAATCCCGCGCAGATTATCGGTGACTCCGCGGACAATCTCTCCATAAAAATTTTCATCCATTGTTACAGGCTCTTTTGTCGGATAGTTGATTTCCTTGTCCTTCTTTAAGACCTGCGGCCGAAAATGCTGTTTCTCCTGGTTCCCGTTCAGCAGATTGAAAATACTGCTCAAAGGAACCGTCCTGTCAAATCCCGGCTCTCCCTCCGGATCCTTGCGGCGGTCTGAAAAAGCCGCCACATTATCGGCATAATAAGTGAGGTATGCCAGATCATCCTTGGCAATCTTTGCCCCTGCAATATGGCAGCCATGATGATAGCGGACGCAGTGCAGGATTTCTTCATCCGCAATGCCTGCACTCTCCTTTAGATAGGAATAGCCGCTTTCGCTGTGGTTCCGTCCGTCGCCGCTGCGGTAAACCACCTTTCCTATATCATGAAGCAGACTGCCGATTACAAGTTTTATCTGTCGTTCTGTCATCTTCTCCCCTCCCGGTTTATGATCTGGTAAGCGCCCATTCCCAAAGCCGTCTTGATTCCCACGCCAGAATACGTTCCAAACTCAAACAGTATCCTGGCAAAATTGGCCATTGTCTGCGTTCCGCCAATCCGAATCGTAATCTCTCCTACAAAGGATGGAATCCGCACGCCCTCCAAATGAAAGTTCACGCTTTTTAACTGGTAGCTAACGATCCGGGTGGACTGCGTAAGCTGCTCCAGCGCATCCTCATCCAGCATGTTTTCCTGTGCGGCCGCCGAATAGCGGTTCATCAGACTCTGATAGATGCAGCGGATATCCGGATAAAATAAGTATTGTCCTGCCCGTTTGAAAGCCGCCGGGGAAACAAAACGCAAATGAAGCTGGCGCTCTGCTTTTTCCCTGTAGAAATAGCCTGCCAGCTCCTCATAGCTAATCTGCCGCCTCTTTCGCCCCGCCAGGCAGACCTGCATCTCTTTATCCCGAATAAACACCGACTCCCTGTTTCCAAGGGCATCATCCAGAATGATCTGCTCCGCTCTCTCATTCAATCCGCTGACAACCCAATACCATTTGTCATTGCGAAGCTCCAGATGCTGCGAATAGGGATGCAGCTGGGAAAGGTGCAGCTGCTCAGCATAATCCGTCGGAATAAGTTCCATCAGCGCCCCATGAAATAAAGACGCCATTGTCTGCGATATTCTTGCATCGCATTTCAGCTCTATCTCCAGTCTGGCCGGCATAGCATTCCTCCCAAATTCCTTCCAAAATACAAAAAAAGCAGACTGCCCCCTTCCTGGTTGATGCGCAGTCTGCTGTCAATTCCCCAATATGTATTACTCCTGCCCTGCCTCCTCGCTTTCCTCGGACGTCTCCTCTCCTGCCAGCTCCCGGCGGTTGGCCGAGACGATCTGGTAGCTGGACTCCAAGGAATTGCTGAAGGACTCAAAACGGCTCTTGGCTCCATCCAGGGTGTGGCTGATGATATTCTGCATGCTTTTGAGCATATCGTCGGTGTAGCGGATTGCCCCTTCACGGATGGTATTGGCGTCCATAACCGCCTTGTCCACGATCTGCTGTCCCTGGACATTGGCCGAGCGGATGATTTCGTCCGCCTTGGCGTAAGCCTGCTGCATGATCTCATGCTCATCCAAAAGTTCCTTGGTCTGCTTCGTTGCCTCTGCCAGCATAGCGTCCGCCTGACGGCTGGCGTCAGACAGGATCGCCTCCTTATTGCTGATAATCTTCTGGTATTTTTTGATCTCATCGGGTATGCGCAGGCGCAGCTCCACTAAAAGCTCCTCGATCTCATCTTTATCGACGATGATTTTTTTATTATTGGTAAAAGGCTGGGACTTGCAGCCGTCGATATAGGCCTCAATCTCACTGATCAACTGTTCAATTCTGCTCATAACACGCCTCCGCTCCTATTTTTTTAATTTGTCATGGACTCTCTGCGCCACCAGGGACGGCAGAAAACACTCAAAATTCCCGCCAAAATGCGCCACTTCCTTTACGGTGCTGGAACTCAAATAGGCATATTTCAATTCCGTTGTAAAGAACACCGTATCCACCTCCGGAGCCAGAATCCGGTTGGTCTGCGCCATCTGCAGCTCATACTCAAAATCCGTGATGGCCCGCAGGCCGCGGACAATAAGCTGGGCCTTGCATTGTCTGGCAAAATCGATCGTCAGGCCATTGAAAGCTCTGGCCTCCACATTGGGGATATCCTTTGTCACCAGGCCGATCATTTCCACCCTCTCGGCGGCTGTAAAAAGCGGCGACTTGTTCTGATTTTCCAGAACGCCCACAATCAGCTTATCTACCGTTGCGGCAGCCCTCTCGATAATATTCAGGTGCCCCAGCGTCACCGGGTCAAAACTGCCCGGATAGATTGCAATCCTCATTTTCTTCCCTTTCTCAGCCATATATGCTTGTTGGTCTTATATTTTTTCTCTTTCGCAATTTCCAGGCCCAGTTCCTCTGTCCAGGAAAAATCCGTGCCCAGGGATGCCTCGATAATAATACGCGTGTCCTCGTCCATCAGTCCCGTATCCACAAGTATCTCTGTCGCCCGCTTCTCCCACTGTTTATCATAAGGGGGATCCATAAAGATAATGTCAAAAGCCTTTTCGCCTGCGGCGTCAAGCCTGCGAAGGACGCTTAGCACATCCCCCTCCATAACCCTCGCCCTCTCCTCCAGATGGGTAAAATGCAGGTTATCGCGGATGCAGGAAAGCGCCGCCCCGCTGTTTTCCACAAAAACAGCCTCTGCTGCTCCCCGGCTCAGCGCCTCGATCCCGATCCCGCCGCTGCCGGAAAAAAGATCCAGGAATCTGCACCCCGGCAGGTACGGATTCAGCATATTAAACAGGGTCTCCTTAATCCGGTCCGTAGTGGGCCTGGTGGCCGTCCCTTCTATTGTTTTCAGCGGAAGGCTCCTGGCCGTTCCGGCAATTACTCTCATTGATATACCTTCTTCTGCTTTACTTCGGTTTACGCAGTGCAGCTCGCATCCGCTTCGCTCCTGCTCGCTCACGGGCTTTCGCCCTATGTGCATCCCCGCATCCGGATGTTCACTCGTGCCTCCGGCACGGCTCCATCCTCCTGCCGGTCTGCCCGCACTGCTCATTGCTGTCGTGAATATTATAGTATGAAATGGGGGAAGTTACAAGCTAAAATGTGGTTTTGGAGCTTAAGAATTGTATAAGATTAGGAGATAATTCGACCAGTTCCGGCAATGCTTTCAGAAAAGCTTTCTTTATCCGTCTATCTTTCTGGCCGCCTGAATCAGCCGCATCAGACGGTCTGCGGCGTCCGCCAGATATTCACGGCAGCAGGCCATCGACTGCTCCAGTGAAATAGCTCCCGGAACAATGCTTAAAATCGAATCAATTCCCTGTCCATAGACCTTTTCCGCTCCCGGCCCGATGCTGCCCACCAGAGCGAACACCGGCATATCCGGATTGCTTGCCTTTACCCGGCGGGCGACGCCGACAGGCACCTTCCCCTTTATGGACTGAGCATCGATGCACCCCTCGCCGGTAATAACAAAGCTTGCCCCCTCTATTTTCCCTTCAAATCCGATCGCATCCAAAATAAGCTCTATGCCCGGCTTCAGAGAGGCCCCGCAGAAAGCCAACAGGCCCATCCCCAGTCCCCCTGCCGCCCCGGCGCCGGGAACCTGCCGATAGTCTTTTCCGATTCGGTCCGCTGCCGCATCGGCAAAATGCGACAGAGCCCTGTCCAAAATCACAATTTCTTCCGGCTTTGCTCCCTTTTGCGGGCCGTACACGGCGGCGGCCCCTTCCGCACCGCACAGCGGATTTACAACATCGCAGGCTGCCTGTATTTCACTTTCCCCGATCCGCGGATCAAAGTCCGACAGGTCAATCCTTTGCAGCCGCAAAAGCTCTCCCCCTCCGGCCGCCAGTTCCTGTCCTTTTTCATCCAGGAGATGCATGCCTAGGGCTTGCAGCATTCCTGCTCCCCCATCTGTTGTTGCGCTCCCGCCGATTCCGATCAAAAACTTCCTGCAGCCGGCGTCCAGAGCATTTCGGATTAATTCACCGGTTCCATAGGTGCTGGCCCGCAGAGGATCTTTTTTGCGGCCGGTCAGCAAAGGCAGGCCGCTGGCCTGCGCCATTTCGATCACAGCCGTCCCATCGGGCAGGATCACATAGGAGGCTTCCACCGGACTCCCCATGGGCCCCGCAACCTGGCACAATATTTTTCTGCCGCCTGCCGCCATTAAGAAGGCCTCCACGGTTCCTTCCCCGCCGTCAGCCACCGGTATTTTGACCGGCAAAACATTCGGGTTGGCCCGCTGCAGCCCTTCCGCTATGGCCTCCGCCGCATGGATGGATGAGAGGCTCCCTTTAAATGAGTCACAGGCAATAATTATCTTCATCCTTTGTCTCCTTAGAAAACGCTGCCGTCATCCGCATCTTCTCTGTTACAGCGGCTGCTGCCTTCAGGCCGATTCCCATCTTGTCCCTCTCTTTCCTATTCCTCTCTTCATAAGCTCTCCCTATTATTCTGGGCTTCTATTATTCTGGTTTCTATTATTCTGGTTTTTATTATTCTGGTTTTCTATCATTCTGGTTTCTGGAATTTTTCTGAATAAGGCAGAATTATTTTGTCAATTTGATTATAGCACAGACTTATACCTCTGTAAATTACGGTCTGCAAAATCAATCCTTTTCCACCCTTTTTGTAAGGATTTTTATCTGGATAAGCTGCTCCTGACATGATACAATAGGAAGAGATGAATCGAACAAACATTTGGGAATGATGGGGAGGAAGTGCCATGATACTGATCGCCTGCATTGACGATAAAGGCGGAATGATGTTTAACCGGCGCAGACAGAGCCAGGACCGGGTCTTACGCAGGTACATTCTGGAGATGGCTGCCGGCAGCCGTCTGTGGATGAATGCCTATACCTTCGGCCAGTTTAAGCAGGAGAATATTCAGGAAGCTGCTCCCTCGATCCAGGTAGCGGAGGATTTTCCAGGCCGAGCTGGGGCCGGCGAGTACTGCCTGTGCGAGAATACGGACTTTCGTCCCTGGGAAGAACGGGTGGAGCAGGTTATCCTCTTCCATTGGAACCGTACCTACCCGGCCGATCTGTACTTTGACCAGGTTTTTACCCTGGACGGCTGGCATTGTATCAAAAGTGAAGAATTCCCCGGCTGCTCCCATGAAAAAATCACGAAAGAGGTTTATGAACGATGAAAAAAAGAAAGCTGCGTTTTCTATCCCTTCTTCTGACGGCCCTCCTTGCCTTTTCCGGCTGCTCCGCTGCAAATAGCCCGAATCCGGATGCCGCCCGCGATCCGCAGCAGATCCAGATGAATGTCATGGGCGACGCCCAGAATGGAGCGGGCGGGGTTATGGAGCTGGAACCGACGGCCGATTCGGGAAACGCAGATTCCGAGGCCGCAAATTCCGAAGCCGTCGTTTCCGGGACTGCTTCTCATGCCGAGATTTCTGCCGGCCTGGAATTTGACTCCGAAGTCCTGGGAGAAATCACCATTCCCGCTTACAGCGGCCAGGCCTATACGGCAGTAAACAATAATGTCCCCTTCTTTGACCCGGCAGCCTATGATTCCTCCTCCTTCGAGACCTACGGCGAGCTAGATCCTTTGGGGCGCTGCACCGGCGCTTTCGCCTGCGTCGGCATCGACCTGATGCCCACCGAGGAACGCGGCAGCATCAGCCAGGTAAAACCCTCCGGCTGGCAGACCGCTGAATATGAGATTGTGGATGGAGGCTACCTCTACAACCGCTGCCATCTGATCGGCTACCAGCTGACCGCGGAAAACGCCAATGAGCAGAATCTGATCACCGGAACCCGCTATATGAATGTAGACGGGATGCTCCCTTTTGAAAACATGGCGGCCGACTACATAAAAGAAACGGAAAATCACGTCCTCTACCGCGTCACCCCTCTCTTTATCGGCGATGAGCTGGTGGCACGGGGGGTACTGATGGAAGGCTGGTCCATGGAAGACGGGGGCGATGGCGTCTGCTTCAATGTTTTTGTATATAATATCCAGCCCGGCATCGCCATCGACTATGCCACCGGCGAAAGCAGGCTGGAAGGCAGCGATTCCGGCGCTGCGGAGGAAACAGCCGCCTATATTCTGAATACCAACACCCATAAATTCCATCTGCCCTCCTGCGCAAGCGCTGCCGATATCAAAGAGGAAAACCGAGAAACCTTCACCGGCAGCCGGGAGGAGCTGATTGCAGAGGGCTATTCCCCCTGCGGCAACTGTTCGCCGTAATAATCTTTAATTCCATGGGCTGCACCCCGCCTTATTCTTCCGTATCATCCGCGGGTGGATCGTCGTCAACCAGCACCCCGTTGTTGCGGTCCTTATTCAGCAGGCTGCTCGCCATCGCATATAATATATAATATATCACGAAGTACATCGCGATGGCGGCCTGCATCTCAAACGGCGTCCTCGGATCCAGGGGAATCAGGTCACTGATCGTGGCTGACAGAAAACATAAAAAGACGTTCATCCGGAGTGAAACATACTTTTTGGGCTTTTTGAGCAGGCTGGGATCCAGCTCCGACATTTCTTTAAACAATCCGTATCCGCTCATACTGGGATCTCCTCCTTTTCCAATAAAGTGCGAAGTTTGCTGCGTGTGCGTGAAAGAGTAACGGTAACCGTGTTTTCGGAAACATCATGCTGCCTTGCAATCTCGCGGATGCATTCGCCAAAGTAGTACCGCCTGACAAAGAAGCTGCGTTCATTATGGCGCAGCGACCGGACAAACCGATTCAGAATCTCCCGTATGTGGTACGATTCGACATTTACAGAGACATATTTATCAGGTATGCACTCGGATAATTCCTCGATCGATTCGCTGATGGCGGAGCGCTTCTGGGCATTGTTATACTCGATATGATGCAGAGCGGTATTCCGAGCCGCTTTCGCCAGATAAGCCTTAAAATTGGAAGGTCTGGCAGGCGGAATGGCCTTCCATATCTGAAACCAGATATCATTCAGTGCCTCCTCCGCATCCTGCGCATTGGTCAAAAAGCGCTTCACGATGCTGCGGCAAAACCCGGAATACTGGCTTTCCATGATTTTCAGCGCCTGTTCATCGCGTTTCCACAGTAATTTTACAATTTCATCCATACTTACGGCTCCTTGGCTCTTTCTTTCATTGCACGTTACCCCCTTTATTATCTATGACCGGAAAAGACATCGAAATATTACAAGAAACCGCAGCAAATTATCATTCCTTTATGGATGGGAATCCTCCTGTCAGCGCAGCGACCGCCCCATCTCTTCAAGGACATCTTGCATCAAATCTTGAAGCAAAGCGGCCTCCTCCTTTATACGCTGGCTGTCCGCTTTTCCATCGGCCAAAATCATTTGTTCCTGCTGGGCCAATAGCGAATCCGCAGAAGGCTGCTTGGGATCCGTCAGGAAACAAACGCCAAGCAAGGGAATCAATACGGCTGCAATCGCTATTGTCCGGAAACTGGGCCTGCCGCAATCAAGCACAGCACAGATCCTTCTTTTTAAATCCCTGTCGCTGAAGGCCACGGGACTAGCCGGATTCGTTCTCCTATCTGCTGCATAAGAAAGAACCGCTTTTGCATATGCGGCCCGCTGGGAATGGTTCATCATTCTGACTGCATATTCATCACAGGCCCGTTCAATATCTCTGCACAGCAGAAAATATGCTGCCCAGATCAGGGGATGAAACCAATAGATAGAAAGAATTATATAGGCAATTGCTCTGCGCCAATGATCGCCTCGTTTGATATGGGCACGCTCATGCGCGATTACACTGTCGAATTCTTGCTGATCCATATGGAAAGGAATGTAGATGCGCGGAGCAAATAGCCCTGTGACAAACGGGATCTTTGCATACTCACTCTGGTAAATGTTTCCATGCAGGCGCACAGCGGTTTTCAGCCTGCGGCGAAGACGAAAATAACGAACCGCCTCATACAGCAGCATAACAGCGATCCCCAGGCACCATACGGCGCTCATATAGGAAATCAGGCTGTTTTCCCCGGCAGGGTTTGCCGTCTGCACTGCCATTTTGACCGGCCTTTCAGGAATAAGGCTCAGGCTGCTTTCCAACGTTTCCGGAAGAAGAAGCCGGAGGCCAACCAGGCCCCAAAGCGCCGGAAACAGCCATTTCGGGGCACCTCGGAACAGGATGCGAACCAGCATAATGGCAAGCATGAGCCAGCTGGCAGAAAAACTCATCTGCAGAGTCTTTTAACTAATTCAATCATTCTGGTGTTCCTCCTGAAATTGCTCAATCATCCTCTGTATCTCACGGATTTCGTTATCTGTAAGATGCAGGCTTTTTGTAAATGCGGTCAGGAAAGCAGACGCGGAGCCTTCAAACCTCTTCTCCACCAATTCTTCAATTTCTGCAATCTGCACCTCTTCTTTCGATACCAGTGAAGAAACGATCGTATTTTTGTTTTGAATCACACCACGGTCAGACAAACGCTTAATCACCGTGTAGGTAGTTGTGGTTTTCCACCCCAGCTGTTCCGCGCAAAGCTGCGCCAGTTCCCGGCTCCTGATCGGCTCATGTTCCCACAAAATCAAGCAAAAACAGTATTCACTTTCAAAAACTTTCGGCGTATTCACTGTAACCTCCTTCATTCTAATACGTTAGTATAATTCTAATGCATTAGAGTGAGACTGTCAAGTCTTTCCAATAACAAAAAACAAAATATCTGTATAGATCCGACTGCAAAATGTGGGGCCTGCTGAACTCAATTCTGGCGCTGTTGTTTTTTGATACGGCTCATGCTATAATTTTTGCAATAGGACGAGCGTGTTCCACTTGCAAGCGGGCGCAATCCTTCTCAGATCGTTTGCTATACTTCGGGAAAAGAGCTGAGGTTGAAATGCGTAATGCTGAAATGAAAAAACAAGTCTCTGAATATGATGCAGTAAATCCAACGATTCCGCCCAAAGACTATCGGCCGAATCCCAGCCGCAACGATATTGTAAGACATTTCGCTAAATAGTAAAAAATGAATGGGGGACGTGGATATGGATAAAATGAGACGGTATCTTATTTTTCTATGTTTGTCGATTTCGTTAGCCGGATGCCGCACAGCAGCTCCCGCTGAGGACACCCTCGAAGCTACGAATACCTCCTCGGCTGCGGGTACTCCCGCGACAGCCGAAAGCTCTTCAGCCGTCGAAAGCTCCGTTACGGCTGAGACCCCCGCAGCCGCCGACAGCACCATAACCTTCCCTCCCGCCGGTGAAATGCTGGAGGTGGAATGCGAGCCCTTCGCCCCACTGGACGATGACGGAAGCAGGGAGGTTACGGTCCAGTATTATTTTGCCGACGGAACGGAAGTGTCGGCAAGCTACGATCTCTCCGCCGGCGAGACAAGGGATGAGGCAGAGGAGCCGGTGATCACGATTCAAAGAGACTGGTCTACCGGCGCGGGCGTCATGCATACCAGCGCTCCCGTTACGGCCCAGGAGGACAGAGACTGGATCCTCGATGCGATTTCCTCGGCGGATTTTCAGCCGATGCGCGAACTGCCGGGGTACGGCAACCTTGTCCTGTTTGTGGAAGAGGATGGCGAAACGGTTTCTTATGGGATATGTTCGGACGGTACCCTCTTTTGGGAAGATGCAAACGGGAATGCCGAATTCGCCGCAGAGGCTCTGGATTATCTGAAGCTCAGCGCTCTGACCTATAAATATGCAGGCAGGGCAAGCGATATAGGAGGATATCTCCCGGAGGGATGGCTTCTCTCCGTCCAGTTGGAACAGCGTGCGGAAATTCCGGAAGAAATCGCCGCGGTATGGGACGACTATCCTGCGCCTCCCGCCTCTCACTACCGGCTGTGCCTGCAGGGCGAAGATTTCCATATCGACCTGGACCGGGAGCAGGCGCAGATCCTTTTGGAGACCCTGTTTGGACAGGGAGATACAGGAAATATCTCCGTTCCGGACTTTGTTCCGGCCGGATTTGACTGGACGCCGGATGAAGAAGGGATACGATTGACCGAATATCTCTATACGCTGGGAACCTCTTATGAGAGCCGTGAAGATGGCCCCGCAGTGCTGCAGCAGACCTTTTATCTCTATCCGGACGGAACGATAGCCCGGATTCCTTTAGCGAGTCCTATCTGGAATTATCAAAATGAAATGGAAAGCCTCACTCCCTCCCGGGAGCGGGCGGCTGTGGCCGAGGCGGCTTTCCTTCCAGATGATCTGAACCTGATACCATACTAGGAACGCAACAAAAAGGATTCAAAAAGAGAGCCCGTCCATTATGGAAAAAGTTCTAGCGAAATATGTTCCTGTCCGTATAAAAACGTATCCCCCGGCAGATTCCTGTCTCTGGAATCTGCCGGGGGACGGCATAAAAACACAGTCTATCTTTTTACTGAAGTGCCTCTGCCACTGCCTTGCCGGCCAAACGGCCAGAAGTATAAGCCCAGCCCTGGGCTGCGCCGCCATAGGTCACATAGGCCTTTGCCTCGGTAAACAACACGCCCATGCAGTCAGTTCCCACGGCGTAGAGGCCTTCCATAGGCGTTTCACCATCTGCCATCAGCACCTGGAAATTTTCATTGATATCTAGGCCGCCGCAGGTGGAATAGCAGTAAGAAGAGCCTACAATTCCATAGTAAGGACCATCTCCGATTTCCACCAGATATTTGCTGTCCTTGCCAAACTCTTCATCCACGCCATTTGCACAGTACTCATTATAAGCGGCTACGGTCTCGGCCAGAACCTCTCCGTCCAGTCCCATGGCCTCGCCCAACTCCTCGATGGTGTCAGCCTTGTACACATATCCGGCACGGATAGCAGCCTCCAGAATCTCCTCGGTGTCCGGCAGGGGAACTCCGGCAGGGATGCTGGTACCATAGCCTAAATAGTTCGTGGAAGGGCCTGCCGGAACCTCGTCAAAGCCGTCTGTAATCAATTTCTGCACCTGATCATTGCTCCAGATGCTATAAAAATGAGGGCCTGAGATCCAGGGATTGAGCATGGAGATTGAAGTCTCGCTGGTAAAGCGCCTTGCGTCGCCGCCTACGGCCAAAGTATTGGAAGAGATAGCCATATTGAGCGGGATATCCGCCTCGGACCACACAGCCGGACGGCCGGTGGACACGCCAGTCTGTCCCTCGATCGGAATCGCCTCATAGCCGGACAGGAATCCGTCCACGCCGCCCACATGCACCATCGGAGGCACGCTGATATTGAAGGTTCCCGCTCCATCATCGATAGCTGCCTGAATCATCTTGCCGTCATTCTGATGCATGCCAAACTGTTTCCAGGCGCCTTTCAGCGGATAGTAATCATTGGTCAGATACGTTTCCTCCATCTCAGGGCTGCCAGCGAAACCGCCGGTGGCCAGGATGACTGCATCGGCATTGATCACATATTCGGTGCCATCCGCCGTGCTGCGGGCCAGAACACCGGTCACACGATTGGCCTCAGCATCGTAAATCAGATCATAGGCTTCTACTTCCAGCATATACTCACCACCCAGATCATTCACAAAGGCGTCGTAAGCGGAGGCAAAGAAGCCTTCCGTCAGAGCCTTAGCTCCGGAATGAGGGGTAAAAGCAGCCCATACATTTCCGACAAAACCCTCGGCACTGTCAAAAGAGAAACCATAGCCGCTCAGCCAGTCGTCCGTATAACCGCTCTCATCGATCATCAGGCGAATCATTTCCGGCTTCGCTGTCTGCACACCATCGATTGTCGTGTAGTTCAGCCAATCCTCATAAAAGGCCTCTGCATCGATCAGATCTTCCCCGGCCGCCTTGGTGATAACCTCTCCGGTAGAAGGATCCGTCCAGTCCGGAATCTCTGCCTCCACCTGGCTGGGTACATTGATCGCCATGGGGCCGCTGGTCAGAGCAGATGTGCCCCCCCATTTTCCTGCCTTATCAATCGACAGAACGTCTGCTCCATTTTCCGCCGCACTGAGGGCACCCGCTGTTCCGGAACCGCCCATACCTACTACCAGAACCTCTGTATCCAGGGTTACTGTCTCCGTACTCTTTTCCGGCACAACACGAAATGCTGAAATGGCAGAGGGATCGCTGCCGCCTGCCTCCAAAGCTTCAGTCAGAGCCTGCTCTACGGCCTGCTTTACAGCATTGCTGGAGGCGGTAGCTCCCGTAATGCTATCCACAGCAATGGACTGATTCTCCAGCATCCTGGGGATCATCAGATCCACCACAGACTGCAGGATAGCGGCCGTCTCAGAGGTGTTTACCTGATCCACCGTAATGCTCTCGATTTCGGTCTCATTCACGGTTACCTCCACCGTTACCGGCTCGCTGACACGAAAGCCCGTTCCCTGTCCCGTATAAGTTCCCGGAGCCATCTCCACCTGGGCATTGCCGCTTTCACCCTTTGCTTGGGCAATGCAGTCCGCCGCTCCATTCAAAATCGCGCGGCTGGAATAGCTTGCACCGGAAATCCCCTCTACCTCGGCACTCTGTGCCTCCAGAATCACAGCGGGCAGGCCTTCCACCGCACGGCTGCCGTAACCTTCCGTCTCATCATCTCCCACCACCTGTACGTCGGTGATGCCATTTTCGTCAAAGGTCATCGTCACAACGATCTCGCCGCCGAAACCTTCCTGCACAGACTCATATACGCCAGGCGTATAGACTGCGGACGAAGAGCTCTCCTGCGTCTGGGCCGCAGCCGTGGTCTCCGCCTGCGTGCCAGAGCCTTGCGTTTCCTCAGACGACGTACTGCAGCCGGAAATGAGTAGAACCGCTGCCAGAAGCAGGCTCAGAAATCTTGTTCCTTTTCTCATTTTCTGTTTCCCCTTTCAATATTTTCGGCATAAATTTGTCACAGCATATTATAAGGGAAAAGATTTCAAAAGAAAAATTACTTATTCTGATTATTCTATCACAAACAATGATGCATTTCCTCCAGCAAAATATGCAGGCCTTCTTTTTTGCTTTTATCCTTGTGGTAAGAAAAACAAAGGGCCTCTTTTGCCTGCAGATCCTTTATCGGCAGATAGACCAGGCCGCTATGAGGCCGTCTTGCGCTTTTTACACACAATGCCACGCCATAACCGGCAGCCACCAGCGTTTCCAGACAGCTTTGGTCGTCGCACCAGCAGTACAGCTTAATGGGGCTGCCGGACGCCGCCCACTGAAGCAATCGGTTTTTCTTTTCATTTCCATTCAGCTGAATAAAATTCTCTTTTCGAATCTGATCCATTGTAACTTCCGGATATTCTGCCAAGGGATGATCTGCCGACACCATCAGCGTAACCTCGTTCTCCCAGAAAGGAATCACCTTCATCCAATCCCGCAGCTGGAATTCTTCCCAGTACAGAGAAATCATACAGTCAATCTGCTGGTTTTCTAATGCAGCCGTCAGTTCCGGTACGCCGCCCTGCGACAAAAGAACTTTGATTTCCGGATGTTTCTGCCGCAGACCTTTTAAAATCCGGGGCAGTTCTTCCCGCATCAGATTTCCCTGACAGCCAATCCTCAGCGTTTGATGGTAGCCGGAAGATACGCTCCGCGTCAGATCCACGGCTGCGTCAAGCTCCTCTAAAATTTTCTTTGCCTCGGTTAAAAAAACCTCTCCTTCTGCCGTCAACACCAGGCTTCTTCCTCTCCGCTCAAAAAGTGCGGTTCCAAGTTCTTTTTCCAGGGCGGCAATCTGCTGCGTCATGGCGGACTGCACCACAAAGCATTCCTGAGCCGCCTTGGTGAAATTCAAATGTGCTGCAGCGCTGACGAAATATTTTAAATGCCGTATCTCCATTTTTATTTTTTCCCTCCCGTAAAAAATTGTATTGAAATTTAACTCCATAACTTGCCAGTGTATTATCGGAGCCTGGTGACATACTAGGAACGTAACAAGAAAACTTTGAAAGAAAAGGAGGCGTTCTATTATGGCTAAGAGTTCTAGCACTGGTAGAATCGAGGTCCCTGAAGCAAAGGAAGCTATGGACAGATTCAAGATGGAAGTTGCCGGTGAGCTGGGTGTGCCGCTGACCAATGGGTACAACGGTAACCTGACTTCCGCCCAGAATGGTTCTGTTGGCGGCCACATGGTCAAGAAAATGATCGAGGCTCAGGAAAAGAAGATGGCGGGCAAATAAGCCTGTAAGGTAAATGCAGAAAATGTAATGCAATAATGCAAAAAATGCAGAAAATGCGAAAAAACGGGTCTGGCGCGAATCGTGTCAGGCTCGTTTTTTGCCGATGTTCCCTATCACGAACCGCCGATGGGCACACGGGTGATGCGGCGGATCATGGAAGAAGCCAGGAGAATCCCGACGGAAATCGCAAGGGCCATCCCCACCGTACTGGCTCCATGGGTAAAAAATCCGGCATAGTCGCCGTTGACGATGCAGTACATCGTTTCATAGAGGCTGCCGCCGGGAATCATTGTAATCACGGCCGGGACAATGAAAAGGGTTGCCGGCGTTTTCTTTTTCCGGGCCATCCATTCGCCGTAGCAGGTACCGATGAAGGCGGCGATGACATAACCCCAGAATACGCTCTCGGTAAACAGGCCGGTGAGCAGATAAACGCCCCACACCAGCATTCCGCCCAGGGCTCCCAGCCAGATGTGGCTGCTGCCCACATGAAAAAGCATGGCAAAGCCCAGGGAGCCGAAAAAGGCCGTAATCACCTGAATCACCGACTGCCCGGCCTCGCTGTAGTACCAAAGGCTGAAAGCGTCGCTTGCAACAACCGCCGTCTCCGCCGGGCTGTACCAGAAAAGCACCAAAGCCATACCGCCGGCAATGGCCACAGCCATCAGAAGGGACTCGCAGAGCCGCAGGATGCCGGACATGGTATCGCCGCTCAGCATATCCCGCAGGGAGTTGGTCAGCGACAGCCCCGGTATCGTCAGCATGATGTCGCCGATAACAATCGGCGTAATATGCTGCCCCACCCCCAGGCGCACTACCACCACGATCATAAAACCGGTAAAAATCGCTTCGCAGAGCACGAAGAGCAGGCGGTTGGTAATCTTTTTCCGATTCCACCGGACTGCCAGGCAAAGCAGAGCCGCCGGTATCATCGAGGCGAAGCCGTCCGCCAGGCTGCCGCCGAAAAACAGGGTAAACATATCGGAGACAAGGCAGTAGCTGACGAACTCCCACCACAGGGGAAAGCTGCGCTCTGTCAGAATCCGGTGAATCTTCTCTCCCACTTCCTCGGGCCTGGTTCTCTTGGCGCAGATTTCCCTGGACAGGGCATTTAACTGCGCCAGACGGTGCAGGTTCGTCTCATACCCGCCGACCCTTCTCGTCTGGGTAACCAGCTCTCCTTCTTTCGTCTCAATCGTCACGATAATGCAGGAAGTAATCGAAAACACATCCACCTTCTTCATCCCATAGGCGCGGCAAATACGGGAAATCGTATCCTCCACACGGGATACCTCGCCCCCGCAGATCAGCATCTGTTCCCCGATATTCAACGCCTCATGCA
The DNA here is from genome assembly GCA_944383835.1 of uncultured Lachnospiraceae bacterium. GTDB lineage: Bacteria > Bacillota > Clostridia > Lachnospirales > Lachnospiraceae > RGIG7193. The sequence continues at coordinate 20,963 of CALWRE010000109.1, forward strand.
GGATCTGGGAGGCCGGATACTCCTCCTTTCCCTCCTGCTGGCCCGCCTTCTCATCCGTCTGCAAAATAGTCTTCTCTTCCATGCTCCTGTCCTTCTATGATGTTTCTATGACGCTTCTATAATGCTTGTATGATGCTTCCATGATGCTTGTACGCATTGAATCGTTTTACAGCGAAAGGGTGTCCAGCTTCCTTTCCAGATACCGATCGAGCCTTTTTTTCAGCTCCCGGTTTTCTTCCGACCGGAGTTCATAGTCCTGTGCAAGCAGTTCGCCGGCCGCCTCCGAGGCCTCCTTCAGGATCCCCGCGTCCGTGTAGATATCGCCTAGGGCAAAATCCATCAGGCCGCTCTGCCGGAGGCCAAAAATATCGCCGGGACCGCGCAGCTTCAGATCCTCCGAGGCGATTGCAAAGCCATCGTTGGTCCGCGTCAGAATCTCCAGCCGCTTCACCTTGGAAGCGTCGGAACCGTTGATAAAGATACAGTAGGACTGGTATTGGCCCCGCCCGATGCGCCCCCGCAGCTGATGGAGCTGGGCCAGCCCAAAGCGCTCGGCGTTCTCTACCACCATAACGGTGGCGTTTGGCACGTCCACGCCTACTTCCACCACGGTCGTAGAGACCAGCACCTGGATCCGCCCTGCGGCAAAATCCTCCATCACACGGTTTTTCTCCGACGGCTTCATCCGCCCGTGCAGGGTGCCGATCGTAATGGAGGGCGGCAGCTCCTCGGCCAGCTTTTTGGCATAGTCTTGGACGTTTTCTCCCTCCACGCTGCTGCTGTCCTCGACCATCGGACAGATCACGTAGGCCTGCCGGCCTTCTTTCACCTGATTGGTAATAAATTCATAGGCTTTTTTGCGCCGGGAAGCACCGATCACGCAGTTTTTAATCGGCAGGCGGCCCACCGGCTTCTCATCGATCACTGAGATATCCAAATCCCCGTAGAGGATGATCGCCAGGGTCCGGGGAATCGGCGTCGCGCTCATCACGAGCACATGGGGCAGGCTCTGCTGCCGGCCCTGCTCCATTCCCTCCTGCCCCTTTCCCGCCAAATTTTCTCTCTGGCGCACGCCAAAGCGGTGCTGTTCGTCGGTGATAACCAGCCCCAGCCTGGCAAAATGCACCTTGTCCTGGATCACCGCATGGGTTCCCACCACAATATCCGTCTCGTGGGCGGCGATCCGCCCATAGGCCTCCCTCTTTTCCTTCGCCGTCATCGAGCCGGTCAAAAGCTCGACCCGCAAATTTATCTGCGCCTGGGCGAACAGGCGGGTAAAATTCTCATAATGCTGCCTGGCCAGCACCTCCGTCGGCGCCATCAGCGCTCCCTGATAGCCTCCGTAAGCCATCTGCATCAGAGCGAGCAGGGCTACGATCGTCTTTCCCGAGCCCACGTCTCCCTGCACCAGCCGGTTCATCAGCTTCGGCCCGGTCAAATCCGCCAGAATCTCCTGGTAACAGCGCTTCTGCGCCCCGGTCAGGGCAAAGGGCAGGCTTTTTTCAAACTGATCCACCAGGGGCGAGGGCTCGATCCGGCATCCGTTTTCCTGCACCTCGTTGACGTCGCGCAGGTAGCGGACGGCCAGGATAAAGAGGAAGAACTCGTCAAAGACCAGGCGGCGCCTGGCAAAGGTCAATTCCGTCTTATCCGGGGGGAAATGGATCGTGCGCAGGGCGTAATTGTACTCCGCCAGCGCATATTTGCGGCGGATGGAGGCCGGCAGGAATTCCTTCAGCATTCCCAGGCCTGCGAAGGCTTCTTTCACCGCCTTCTCTATCCCTTTTCCCGTGATGCCGGAGGGCAGGCTGTAGATCGGACGCAGCTTGCCAATCAGAGGGACGTAGGTTTCCGGCGCATAGATCACCGGCTGCTCCAGCACCATGCCAAAGCGGCTTACCGAAAGTTTTCCCTTGAATACATAGCGTTTCCCGGAACGCAGGACGTCCTTCAGATACATCATATTAAACCAGGTCACCCGCAGGCTCCCCGTCTCGTCCCGAATCACCGCGTCGACAATCTTTAGTTTACCCGTGTAGCGCACCCTCGCGTCGGACGCCAGGGCGGCGCAGACCACCACTGGCCCTCCCTCCTGCAGAGAACGAATGGGAACGGGGGCTGCGCACTCCTCATAGGTCCGCGGATAATAATGGATCAGATCCTCCACGGTTTCCATCCCTGCCCGCGCATAGCTCTGCGCCGTTTTTTCCCCGATTCCCTTTATTGCCGTCAGCTTGTCCGCAAGACGCATCGATCCGTTCACCATCCTTTGTCTTAAATCCCTGCTTTGTTCCTGCCCGTTAGGTTCCTGCCTTTTCAATCCCCTATCCCGATAAAAGGAGTCATCTCCCTGGACGGAGATCACTCCTTTTCGTCTGTTATTCCGCCCGCGGATTCTGCGCCCGCGAGCCGTTTTATTCTGCGCTCTTTGCTCTGCGCTCTTTATTCTACGCTCATTACATAGTAATAGATGGGCTGGCCGCCGTTATACATTTCCACGTCCAGATCGGTGAATTTTTCCTTGACGCGGGCGAAGAATTCTTCCGCATCCTCCTCGGTCACGTCTTCGCCGTAATAGATGCTGATCAGCTCGCTGTCCTCGTCCACCAGGGCCTCCAGCAGCTGGAAACTGGTGTCGGCCACATCCTTGCCCACAGCCAGGATGGAATGCTCGTCGATGCCCATAATATCGCCCTCGTGAACCTCCACGCCGTCCACGCTGGTGTTGCGCACCGCATAGGTCACCTGGCCGGTTTTTACCCGTCCCATCTCCTCGGTCATCTGCGCCAGATTTTCCTCCGGCGTCCGGCCGGGCATATAGCTGACCGCCGCTGTGATTCCCTGCGGAACCGTCGTGGACGGAACTACCACCACCCGCTTGTCGTCGGTCAGCTTCATGGCCTGCTCCGCCGCCAGGATTATATTCTTATTGTTCGGCAGCACATAGACCACATCGGCATTCACCTTATCAATGGCATTCAGAATATCCTCTGTGCTGGGATTCATCGTCTGACCGCCCTCGATCAGCGTATCCACGCCCAGGCCCTTAAAGATCTCGCTCATCCCTTCGCCCACGGAAATGGCCACAAAGCCGGCCTCCTTGCGGGGCTCTTCCTTCTTTGCCTCGGGCTGCGCCTCGCCGGCCCCGGCCTTTTTCGCCTCTTCTTCGGCGGCCTTCTTGGACGTCTCCTTAATCAGCTTCTCCTGATGCTCCTCCCGCATATTGTCAATCTTCATACGGGACAGCGGGCCGTAGGTCAGGGCCTTCTGAATCGCCAGGCCGGGATCGTTGGTATGCACATGTACTTTCACAATCTCATCGTCAGACACAACCACGATGGAATCGCCGATGGACTCCAGATAAGCCTTGAACTCTCTCTCCTTATCCATATCGTAGCTTTCATCGATATGAATCATGAACTCGGTGCAGTAACCGTACTTGATATCAAAATTCTCTGTGGAAACGGATGCGGACTGGGCCGGCTTCTCCGCCCCAGGAGCGGCCGTCTCGGAGAGCGTTACCTCCTTGCCAAGGAAACCGTCCAGGCAGCCCTTCATCACTTCCATCAGGCCCTGTCCACCGGAGTCCACCACCCCGGCCTCCTTCAGAACGGGAAGCATCTCCGGGGTCTGGCTGAGCACATAGTCGCCATGCTCGATGATAACGCGGAAGTACTGCTCCAGATCCTCGATCTGGCCCACCAGCTCCGTGGCCTTGTCAGCCATCCCTTTGGCCACCGTCAGGATCGTACCCTCCTTGGGTTTCATAACCGCCTTATAAGCCGTCTCCACTGCCCTCTGGTAAGCATTGGCCAAAACTGTGGTGTTGATCACGGATACCGTCTTAATTTCCTTCGTGAAGCCCCGCAGGAGCTGGGAAAGGATAACGCCGGAGTTGCCTCTGGCCCCTCTTAAAGAACCGGAAGAAATGGCCTTGGCTAAGGATTCCATGTCCGGCTTCTCGATGGCCTGCACCTCCCTGGCCGCCGACATGATCGTCAGGGTCATATTGGTACCCGTATCCCCGTCCGGAACCGGAAACACATTCAGCTCATTGATCCATTCTTTGTTTGCCTCCAAACGCTGCGCTCCTGCCAGAAACATCCTTTTCAGCAGGGCAGCGTCTATTGTATTTGCTGCCACTATCGTACCTCCTCGCAAATCAGTCGATGACGCGAACGCCTTCTACAAAAATATTGATTTTTTCCACTTCCACGCCGGTGAACTGCTCTACTTTATATTTTACGTTCTCGATCAGATTATCAGAGACAGCGCGGATGCTGACG
>CALWRE010000110.1 GCA_944383835.1 uncultured Lachnospiraceae bacterium
CATCGTCCGGCAGGACATCACCCACATGCAGGTAGACGCCATCGTCAATGCCGCCAATCCTGGCCTGGTAATGGGCGGCGGGGTCTGCGGCGCCATTTTCCAAGCTGCCGGGCCGGATAAGCTGCAACGGGCCTGCAGCAAGGTCGCGCCCATAAAACCAGGGGAAGCGGTCCTTACCCCCGGCTATAATCTCCCGGCAAAGTATGTCATCCACGCCGTCGGCCCCGTATACCGCCAAGGGCCCGATGGGCAGGACGAAAGCCTGCTCCGGACCGCTTACATGGCGTCCCTCAAGCTGGCATTAAAAAAACGGTGCAAGAGCATTGCCTTTCCTCTGATCTCCAGCGGCACCTACGGTTATCCAAAATATGCGGCGCTCCAGGTGGCCACCGCCGCCTTCAAGGACTTCCTTGACGGCCATGACATGGACATTTTCCTGGCGGTTTTTGACCGGGATTCCTTCATGGTCAGCGAAACCCTGTTGGGCGCCGTGGAAAGTTATATAGACGAGACCTATGTGACGACGCGCCTTTCCCATAGCCAGGCGCTGCGAAATATGGAATGCGAGTTGCCCCTCGCTGCGATGCCGTCGCTTTCCCCCCCACGGGCGAAAAAGGCCTCCCACCGGCTGGACGTCTTGATGGATCAGCTGGACGAGCCCTTTAACGCCGCCCTGCTGCGGCTCATCGACGCCAAGGGCAAAACCGATGCGGAGGTCTACAAACGGGCCAATATCGACCGCAAGCTATTCTCCAAGATCCGCACCGGCAAGGGCTATATGCCCAGCAAGCGGACGATCCTGGCCTTGGCCATCGCCTTGGAGCTGTCCTTGGATGAAACCGAGGGTCTGCTCAAAAAAGCAGGGTACGCCCTATCCCACAGCCAGAAGTTTGACGTGATCGTGGAGTTTTTTATCGTCAACGGCCAATACGATATTTTTGCGATCAACGAAATCCTGTTTCAATATGACCAGCCTCTCCTGGGCGCTGGCTGATTGTCGCTTTTTAAGCGACCGCAAGCAAGCCCTCGCGCTGTATCCTATAGCTACAAAAAGCAGGAGGGCTTGGAAATATGAAAAAGAACTTGACGGAACTGGTATTCATCCTAGATAAGAGCGGCTCCATGCAGGGGCTTGAGAAGGACACCATCGGCGGCTATAATTCCATGCTGGCGCAGCAGCGAAAGGTGGACGGCGATTGCGTGATCACCACAGTGCTGTTTGACAACCATTACCAGCTGCTCCATGACCGCATCGATATGCGCGCCGTCATGCCCCTCACCGAACGAGAATACTTCGTGGGCGGGTCCACGGCCTTGCTGGACGCCATCGGCAAAACCATCGATAAAATCCATACCGCGCAGAAGAATACCGCCGAGGATTACCGGGCGGAAAAGGTGTTGTTCGTCATCATCACGGACGGGGCGGAAAACGCCAGCCGGATGAATTCCACAACGCAGGTCAAGGCGCTGATCCAGCGGCAAAAGGAACAGCATGGCTGGGAATTCATTTTCCTAGGGGCAAACATGGATGCTGTGGAGACCGCCGGCCGGTTCGGTATTGATGCGGACCGGGCTGTGGACTATGTGCCGGACGGGGAAGGCACGGCGTTGAATTTCCGCATGATGAGCGAGACGGTTGCCGCTTTCCGTGCGTGCGGAGCCGTTCCTACCGCTTGCCTGGATGAAATCAGAAACGATAAGAAGAAACGAGGTGGGCGCAGATGATGGGGGCAATGATCGGCGACATCGTAGGCTCCGTCTACGAGTGGCAAGGCATCAAAACCAAGGACTTTCCCCTGTTCCGGGAGGATTGCTATTTTACAGACGATACCGTTATGACCTGCGCTGTGGCAGAAGCCATCATGATGGGCGGGCAACGGGATGCCTTCATTGACGCCATGAAAAAGTATGGGCGCTTATACCCAAATGCAGGATATGGCGGCATATTTGGCGCATGGCTATTTTCCGACAGCCGGGCGCCGTATTACAGCTTTGGCAATGGAGCAGCCATGCGGGTCTCCCCCTGCGCCTGGGGGATAGATTGCGGTTCTGACGAAACGGTAGACATGTGGTTGCGCAAGGGAGGCGCCGTTGCGCGGGCGTCCGCCGAAGTGACCCATAACCACCCGGAGGGGATCAAGGGGGCAATGGCGACCGCGGATGCAATCATCCTTTGCCGTTGGTATCTCTCGGACGGCCGCAGCGCTTGCGAAATGCCCGCCCATGGGGATCTAGCCGCGTGTAAGCAGCACATCAAAGCCCACATCCAACGAGAATACGGCTACGACCTATCCCAATCCTTAGATGAGCTTCGTCCTGGCTATTGTTTCAACGTGACCTGCCAGGAGACGGTGCCCCAGGCCATCACGGCATTCCTGGAAAGCAAAGATTTTGAGGACGCGATCCGCAATGCCATCTCCCTGGGCGGCGATAGCGATACTCTAGCCGCCATCACCGGCAGCATTGCAGAGGCTGCTTATGGGATCCCCTCTTGGATCCAGGAGAAAGCATATTCCTATCTGGACAAACCCCTAAAGGATGTGCTTGTGCGGTGGGAACAATATATTACCTCGCTTAGAAGGGGGAACAACACTTTTTGAGCCGTGCGAAGGGCGCCCTACTATCGTGTAGCTAGTTATCGTTTGCGATCAAGGAAAAGCAAGGGCTTTTACACCCGGCGCTCGAATTGCCAGCCGTTGCCCTTTTTGTGGGGCCTCTTTATACAAGCAGCATCTTTTCCTCCATGTAAAAACAGATTATATCAAATGCTCCCTACGAAAGGCGCGTATATCCGCGTGCAGAGCATAAGCAGATATCCAGGTCGTATCCCTGAGAAAAAGCCTTCATTCCGTATTAGGGGTCAGCTAATCTCATTTTTGTCAGATTCTTTTGTGCTTTTATACGGAAGACAGGGGGCTACTTACATCCTTGCATTGACCGCTACATTCTTGGGCGCCAAGATGGCCAGATTGTTATCCTAAAAAATGCTATTGGCTCTCTTCTATTTGGTAATATCACCAGTATGCCAGGCAAAAGGTGCTCTGCTGGTTACGGCTTTTTTCATCTGCTATAATACGCTTACTTAAAAGCTATAACCAATATAATCTCCTTAGAGCTGACTAGAAATAAACAATTAGAAAATTGATTCTCAACCTAAGCATATAATCAATCTTTTCCTCACGCTTTTATTTGTTCCCTGAATAAGAGGATGGTTAAGGCTATAAATTCATAAATTAAAAAGTATGCATTTGAGTTGCATGAATGTAAAATATTTCTTTTTTGCTCAGGGAAAATATGGTATAATACCTTTAAAAATTATTTGTACGATTTAATGGCAACAAAATAAATACTTTTAAATGATATCTTAATTTCTCTTAACCAAAAAAGGAGTGTAATTTTATGTATTGCTCAAAATGCGGTAAAATGAATGATGACGATGCGCACTTTTGCATCTTTTGTGGCGAAGAGATGGTGGATGATCAGCCTGAATCAGTTACGATGCTGCAATTTCTTAAAAATCGCGTCATGGTCTTTTTAAAGATCGGGTATAAAGAAGGAAGCCGGCAAGTAACAGCTTTATCACGTCGCCATAAAAAAATAGTACCGCTTGTTATTGTTGCAGTAGTGCTTCTATTGATTGTTGGGGTTGGATTGCGTATGTTTATAAACCCAGAACGAGTAGCCATCCGGTTTTTTAAAGACTATATGGCTGGCAATTGGGAGGAAGTCTATGAAAATCTAAACTTACCTCCAGCCGAGACAATGGATAAGGATCACTTTTTGCGCGTGGCGCAGTCTTGGCGCTCAGAAGAGTATTTGGATTACCAGGTGGAGGAAGAAAAAGGCTATCAGGACGAATTGTTTTTGCGATATCGCTTCACCTATTCTACCTCTAGCAGCACTTCCTCATCGACAAAGATCATAACCCTAGCCAAATCGGGCAAGTGGCTGGGAATATTCGACCGCTATCGAGTTACTTTAGACGAGCTGGTAGCAGAGAATTGCAGTGTTGCCTTGCCCACTGGCGCCACATTGTTGGTAGATGGAGAGATAATAGAGGCTACAGCAGCTGGAGATGGGCTTTATGTGTTACCGCCGCTTTTTGCAGGCGAACATATTCTGGAGGCGAGCCATCCGGCCTATATGTGTAGCCCGGTATCGGTTGAACTGTCCAATAACGCAATGGTAAATTTGCAGAGGGACTGTTCGGTAAATTTAAGCTCTTTAGCAAACACAGAATACGGCGATATAATCGCCTATATGACAGCTGTTTTTCGGTCAGCCATTGCGGGCGAGAGCTTAGAAAGCACTGGTGTGCCAATTTCAAGCTTGCCTAACTCTACTTTTGCAGCCGACTTTTATCAGTTTCAGACGAACTGCCAGAACAGGATAGGCGACCGTGGACCGTTCGAATTACAGAGCTGTACTCTTACTTCCGCCCAGATAAATGAGCAGAATGGACAAGTGGAATGTCGGCTTGATTACGAATGTTTGAGTTATGGGACTTCGGATAATTCATCGGATTCGTTTACAGGTAGTGTGGCATTGAATCTATCGCTTGAAAACAGTGTTTGGGAGCTCGTCTCGCTACAGATTTCTAATATTTGGTAAGGAGGAAGCTCGAATGGCAAAGTATTGTACGAAATGCGGACGCAAATTAGCAGATGGGGCAATCTGTTCGTGCCGAATTGAGCAGGGAAACCCGGGAGAGATCCGTAGCGAAAAAACCCGCGGGAAAACCAGCATTGCTTTTTGGAAACTTTTAGGGCTCAACGATCCGGATTACGATAAAAGCAAAGATTATTATGAACGCGGTAAGGCCATCGTCCCTGACTTAGTATCTCCCTGCGAAGGAGAAATCCCTGTAAAGCAATTTCATCTCGTCAACATACGCGCGAGGATTTGGGGCATGTGGGCTGAGGGGCGCTTGATGGTTACCAACAAGCGGATTCTGTTTCGGGCATCCGGGCGGTCCTTTGTTGGACGTACCCTTATGGAATCAGAATATACAATGGACGAGATATCGGGCATCCAAATTTCTCAGGGCGTGCGGTTTAGCCTATTTGACTTCTTGATTGGCTTGTTGCTTTTTTCTACTTCCATATATATTCCGGCGGTCTTTCTCAGGGAGGCTGTAGGGTGGTTTTCGGTAGCGCTATTTTTTCTGACTGGATTAGTAGGCATTTTTTTACTTCCCCGGCGGCAATATCGGTGGAAGTTGGTATGCCTTGGATTGATACAAGGCAGCTGCATGTTAAGCATGTTTTTAGACAAGGGGGATTTCGACTCCACAATAATTATCACATCCCTATCTTCAATGTTTATGACAGTGGTGGTTCCGATTTCTATCTTCTTCCTAATTATGGCCGGTATGAAAGCAGCTTTGGATATACAAATAATGTGCAAAAGCGGTACTGCGGCAGCCGTCAACGTTTGCGGCCTTAAGCGCCAGCTGCCACTCTGGACACAGATGCTGCCCACTCAGGAAACAGAGCGAGCCATTCAGGAAGTGGGCGCCATCATCACGGACATTCAACAATTGGGTGATTATGGAATTGAAAAGTGGAAAGAACCGCTTGAAGCGAAATGAGCGGGCGGCCTATGTTAACTGTCAAGTAGCGTAGCCTGCTTTAACCAAATCAAAGAATCTATGCTTTCAATAAATATATATGAACAACAGGCGTTTCCGTATAATTCTAATTGTTGCATTAAGCGTTGCAGTTATTGTGCTATCCGTTTTTGTTTTCCTACCGTCTCCATTTAGCGATGCGCGTATGGAAACAGTACAAGTTAATATTACACTTGCGCCCGTTTCAACGCCGGCGCCAACACGAAGTCTTGTCCCAACTCCGAGCCCTACGATCCAGCCGACCCTTAGCCCCACACCCACAGCGGATCCACGAAAGTTAAGCGGCGTTATTATTGGCATTGATCCTGGTCATCAAGCGCATAGTAACTCGGAATTAGAGCCGGTCGCCCCCGGATCCTCAGAACAAAAGAAAAAGGTTTCTTCCGGGACTTCCGGCATTGGTAGTGGTGTTCGAGAACATGAGGTCAATTTGGCAGTTGGCTTACTGCTCCGCAAACTTTTAGAAGCAGAGGGTGCCACTGTAATTATGACAAGGGAAGAGGCAGACGTGGATATTTCCAATGCGGAACGCACACAGCTATTCAATGAGTACCAGGTGGATCTAGGACTACGCCTTCATTGCAACGGCTCTGAAGATGAATCCGTGCATGGAGCATTTATGCTTGTTCCAACGGAAAATCCTTTCCAGGAAGAGTGCGTTCGGGCAGCGGAAACAATTCTCTCCGCTTATGGAGAGGCCACAGGCATCAGCACAAGTCGCGGCCTCACATATCGATCCGATCAAACAGGATTTAATTG
>CALWRE010000111.1 GCA_944383835.1 uncultured Lachnospiraceae bacterium
AGAAATCCTCCACGAGTTCGTCAGTTTCGTGTTTTTTGTTTCTTCGTGTTTTTTATGTTCCCTAGAGTTACTTGAAATAATTATAGACATTAACTGCGAAAAATCAATAGAAGGGCACTTACGTTTAATTTAAAAAAATATGAAGCAAATATTAAGGGAATGTAAAAAAGGAGGGGTTATGCATTATTTCTTCCAGACGAGAGGCTGAGATGACGAAGGAATCTTCATCAGAGAAAGGGATGAAAATCCTTCATGAGGTTACCTCCGTGATTTCCAGTACATCCTCCGCCGAAATGACGGATCCATCCGTGAGAATAATCGTGCGGCGGACGTCGTCGATCCGCCGGATTGTGCCGGTGGCAGTCACGTATACGCCGCCTTCCTTGCGGTCGTCGGGGAGAAAATAGGTGATGGAGACCGGTGATCCGGCGGCGTCTCCGTCCGTGAGCTGATGAAGCTTCTGATCCAGTCTGGCGCGGGCCTCCTCGTCCAAATCGATTCTGCGGCCGGTGAGGCGGCCGGTCTCCCGGATAACGTCGCCGTAACCGGTGAGGGCCGCGAAAGGGGAAAATTGGGCGGCCCGCTCCGCAGCCGCCATATGGGGATGACGGTTGGAAACATGACGGGGCAGATTGAGAATATCGTCATAGGGGCCAGCCTTTTCGCTCATGCCTTATGTCCTCCGATCAATTTGTTTCGTTCTTTGGCGGTGGCGCCTTCCTCCAGGTTCATCCCTTTCAGAACGGCGTTTTTTCCGTATTTCTTTTTGATGGCAAGCATGGCCTCCTGTGCCTTTCGTTCCCGCTCCAATGCTTCTTTTTCCATTTCTTTTTTCTGGCTCTCCTTATCGTCTTGTCCCAGGGAGAAATCCCCGCAGCCGGAGAAGAGGCTTAGCTGCTCCCAGGAGCCTTCGGCGGATAGGGCCTCTGCGGTCACATGGGCGGCGGTAAGATTCAGCCGGCGTACCAGGAGGGAAGGGTCGGCGATGCGGTCAAAAAGCTCTGCAGCCGCGCAGGCCAGCTGCCTGGCGGAGGAAGTAGGGCGAGTAAAGCGGGTGGAGCCGTGGCCGTGTTTTGGCACAGAGCGGCCGTAGCGGTCGGTGGAAGAATCTCCGGAATAGCCGGTATTGCTGCTGTCGTAGCCGACCGTCAGAACCAGCTGATCGGTCACAAGCCTTTTATCCAGGAGATCCAGGGCCAGCTGATCTGCCATTTCCTGTACCACCAGCCGGGCTTTATCCGAAGGGTAAGGGCAGGAGAGCACCTGCCCGGAGCCAATGCTGTTATCTGCAGGCCGATAGGCCTTGATATCGGCGATGGTGCAGGGCTCCCAGCCCCAGGCATGGTCGATCAAAAGCTCGGCATTGACGCAAAAAAGACGGTACAGCAAGTCCTCATTGTAATAATCGGTATCCCGCCCCAAAGAGCAGCGGGCAATACCCCCCATGGTGTACAGGCCGTGGGCCTCCAGTTTTTTCGCATAGCCGCGGCCAACTCTCCAGAAATCGGTCAGGGGCCGATGGATCCATAAGGTGCGGCGATAGCCCGCCTCATCCAGGCAGGCTATGCGGACGCCGTTTTCATCGGGGGCAGTGTGCTTGGCCCCTATATCCATGGCAATTTTGCAAAGATAGAGATTGGTTCCCATTCCGGCTGTGGCCGTGATGCCGGTGGTTTTTAACACATCGAGAAGGATCCGCTGCGTGAACTGCCTGGCTGTCAGCCCGCAGGCCTTCAGATAGTGGGTTATATCCATAAAGACTTCGTCGATGGAATAGACATGGATGTCCTCCGGGGCCACATACCGCAGATATACGGAATAGACCTCCGCGCTTTTTTCCATGTAAAGGGCCATCCTGGGCGGGGCCACGATATAGTCTAAGGACAGGCCGGGGGAGGCGGCCAGTTCCTCGCTGTCCCAGGAGGAGCCGGTGAACCGGCGGCCGGGAGCGCGGGTCAGACGATTCGCGTTTATTTCCTTTACCTTTTCGATTACTTCAAAGAGACGGGAGCGGCCGGGAATGCCGAAGGCCCGCAGGGAGGGGGATACGGCCAGACAGATGGATTTTTCGGTGCGGCTTTGATCCGCCACCACCAGGTTGGCTGTCAGCGGATTCAGCCCGCGCTCGATGCATTCCACCGAGGCATAGAAGGACTTCAGATCGATGGCGATATAGATTCGGCCATTAGAAGCATCCAAAGTATCCATGCGTTCCCTCCTTAAAGTTAAAAACAGTAACGGCGGCCGCAGGCCAGGCCCGGCGGAGGAATCCGGCGGGACCATTTCGTCCGAAGGAATCCGGCAAATCCGATTCTGCGGCTTAGGCCCTGCGGATCAGAGAGGCAACGGCGCGGACCGCGCCGAAGAGGACGCCGGCACAGGGCCAGATGATCCAGGTGCGGTGCCAGTCCATCGTGTAAAAACTCCATCCCAGGTAGGCCGCAGTGACCACGCACCAGTAAATGGTGTCAAGGGCATCGAAACGTTTCTCCTCCAGCTTATGCCGGCGGCTGTAGTCGCCCTCCTCCAGGAGCCGCTGAAAGCTGCCAAAGATCACGCAGGTCTTTACCAGGAGGAAAACGCCCAGGGCCACCAGAATCAGGCAGAGATCCAGGCCGATGATCGGCAGCATCCCTTCCTCGTCCAGAGCGGCTGCGATAAAGAGAGGGATGATGCTGACG
>CALWRE010000112.1 GCA_944383835.1 uncultured Lachnospiraceae bacterium
CCTATCCCTCATATTTCTTTTCTTATATTTCTTATATTTTTTATCTCTTATATCCCTTATATGCCGCAAAAAAGCTCTGCCGGTTGCACGCATGTAAAAAAATGTTCAGCCTGGCAGAGCCTTGCCGGGTCGCCTGCTTTGGCGAAAGCCCTAGCGCTTATAGAGGCGGTACTGGAAGCGGGTGAGCCAGTCCGCGGCCTGATCGGCGGATTCCTGGTCGTAAAATTCCACCTTCAAAACGCCCTCTTCAAATTCGCGGTTATGGATAATGCCGATGTTGCGGATGTTGATCTGGTGGCTGGCCAGAATCGTGGCGATGGTGGCGATGGCCCCGGACTCATCCACGATATCGCAGTAGATGGCGTAGTCCTTTTTCAGAGGGCCTGCCGAAGTATCGGGGATGGAATCGCGGAAATTCCTGGCCTCATCAAACAGCCGGTAGAGGCTTTCTGAATCGCCGTCCCGGACGGCGGTCAGGGCGCGGTTCAGGGAATCGATGTAGGCCGACAGCACCTCCCCGATGTGGGAGGCGTTGGTCAGGCAGATTTGCTGCCACATGACCGGGGAGGAGGAGGCGATGCGGGTGATATCCTTGAAACCGCCGGCCGCCACGTTTTTCATCGTGTGCTCCTTGTCGTCGCAGTCCCGCACCAGGTTGACCAGGGAGGAGGCAATGATATGGGGCAGGTGGCTGATGGCGGCGACGACATAGTCGTGGTGTTCGCAGTCCAAGACCAGGGGGATAGCGCCCAGGGCGAGGACCAGGCCGCGCAGGGCCTCCACCTGCGCCTCATGGACATGGGAGGCGGGAGTCAGCACATAATAGGCGTTTTCCAGCAGGTGATCGGTGGAGTGGGCATAGCCGCTCTTCTCCGAGCCGGCCATCGGGTGGCCGCCGATGAAGCAGCGGGACAGGCCTAGGCGTTCCGCTGCCTGATGAATCTCCGCCTTGGTGCTGCCCACATCGGTGACGATGCAGCCCTCTTTCAGAAGAAGGATAAGGCCCTCCATATATTGGATGGCGTAGGCCACCGGGGTGCACAGGAAGATGTAATCGCAGGCCGAAAGCCTTTCGTCCTCCGCCCCGTCCAGTATCTCATCGATTACGCCGTCCTCCTTTGCCTGCTCCAGGGCCTCCCGCCCTCTGGCGTAGGCCAGGATACGGGCCGGAAAATGCTGGCGGCGCAGGCCCTTGGCGATGGAGCCGCCGATCAGGCCAAAGCCGATAAAGCCGATGGAAATCTTGGGTTCGTTCATTGGTTCGCTCCTTGTTCTGTCAAATTTCTCGAAAGATCTTCCTTTGAAAGGCTTTCTTTCTAAAGACCCGCCCGCAAAGACTGTCAAAACGTTCGGCCGGACAGGGCGGCGTAGGGGCGAAGCTCCCCGCACAGCTTGTCAAAATCGGCAAAGGTCAGAGACTGAGGGCCGTCGGAGAGGGCGCAGGAAGGGCAGGGATGCACCTCCACGGCGATGCCGTCGGCTCCGGCTGCTACGGCGGCCTTGGCCATCGGGGCCACATAGTCCCGGACGCCGGTGCCGTGGCTGGGATCTACCAGGATCGGCAGATGGCTCTTTTTGCGGATCACCGGGACGGCCGAGAGGTCGAGGGTATTGCGGGTCGCCTTCTCAAAGGCGCGGATGCCTCTCTCGCAGAGAACCACATTGGGATTGCCCTCGGCGATGATGTACTCGGCGGCATTCAGCCACTCGTCGATGGTGGCGGCCATGCCGCGCTTGAGGAGCACCGGCAGGCCGGAGCGGCCCACTTCCTTTAACAGCTCGAAATTCTGCATATTCCGGGCGCCGACCTGCAGCATGTCCACATAGTTTACCGCGGTCTCCACAGCCCGCAGGCTGGTGACCTCGCAGACCACCTTGAGCCCGGTCTCGTCCCCGGCCTCCCGGATATAGCGAAGGCCTTCCTCCTCCAGCCCCTGGAAAGCGTAAGGAGAGGTGCGGGGCTTGTAGGCCCCTCCCCGCAGGAGGACGGCTCCGGAGGCCTTTACCGCCTGGGCGGTTTCGTGGATCATCTCTTCGTTTTCGATGGCGCAGGGACCGGCGATAACCGTCAGATGGCCGGGGCCGATGGGAACATCCCCCACATAGATCGTAGAGTCCTGGGGGTGGAATTTCTTATTGGCCAGCTTGTAGGATTCGGTGACGGCCAGAATCTTATCCACGCCGGGATAGAGCTCCAGGTTGGCCTGGGCCAGGCGC
The DNA here is from genome assembly GCA_944383835.1 of uncultured Lachnospiraceae bacterium. Taxonomy (GTDB): domain Bacteria; phylum Bacillota; class Clostridia; order Lachnospirales; family Lachnospiraceae; genus RGIG7193. Next base: position 2,218 of record CALWRE010000112.1, read on the forward strand.
GTCTTGTCCCCGACGACGCCGACGATGGTTACATTTTCACCCTCCGAAAGATGGGGGGTCAGCCCATTGGTGCGGATCACATTTACAACGGCGTTCACATTCTCTTTGGTAGCGCCGGGTTTCATAATAATAATCATAGCGTTTTGCACTCCTCGGATGCCGTACAAGCTGTACGGGTGATAGACACAGTTTAACGCCAATAAACTGCAAAGTCAACGATTTAGTGCTTTAAAGCGGGGGTTTAGCGCTTTTCATAATTTGCTTGATATTATTCTGATTTTTTAGTACAATATATCCATGTGGAAATTCCGGGTGAATCGAGAGGATTTTCATACAGTACATCTAAGGGAGGATATTTATATGCAACAGGTATATGAAACCGGCAAAGTCCGCAATGTTGTTATCCTGGGCCATGGCGGAGCGGGCAAGACCACTTTAGTGGAGGCCCTGGCTTATCAGGCCGGGATTATAAATCGTATGGGAAAGGTTACGGACGGGAATACCCTCAGTGACTTTGACAAGGAGGAGGCCAAGAGGCATTTCTCCATCAGCACTTCGGTGATCCCTCTGGATTTTGAAGGTACGAAGATCAATTTTATCGATACTCCCGGTTACTTTGATTTCGTGGGCGAGGTGCAGGAAGCATTGAGCGTGGCTGACGCCGCCGTTATCGTGGTCAACGGCAAGTCCGGCGTGGAGGCCGGCACGGAGAAGGCCATGGAGTACTGTGAGAAATACCAGCTGCCGACCGTGATCTTTGTCACCGGCATGGACGACGACAATGCGTCCTTCCGCAAGATCAGCCTGCAGCTCAATGAAAAATACGGGCGCAAGATCGCTCCCTTCCACATTCCGATTCGCGAGAATGAGAAGTTCGTCGGCTTTGTCAACGTGGTCAAGATGAAGGGCCGCCGTTTTACGACGGGCAGCGAGTACGAGGAGTGCGAAATCCCCGACTATCTGGAGAAGCAGCTGTCCACCGCCAGGGAGTCCCTGATGGAGGCTGTGGCGGAGACCAGCGAGGAGCTGATGGAAAAATATTTCAGCGGCGAGGAGTTTACCTATGATGAGATATCCTCCTCCCTGCGGGCCCATGTGCAGGACCGCGCCATCATCCCGGTGATTATGGGTTCCGGCATCAATAACCAGGGCACGAAGATGCTGATGCAGATCGTGGTGAAATATTTTGCCTCCCCGGCCAAGAGAAAGGTCTATGGCCGCGATAAGGAGAACAACGAGATCTCCTTCCTGGAATGCGACGAGACCAAGCACATGAGCGCCAAGGTCTGGAAGACCATGGTGGATCCTTTCATCGGCAAATATTCCTTTATCAAGGTGGTTACCGGCGTGCTGAAACCGGACACGATGATTTACAACGTCAATAAGGAGACCGAGGAAAAGCTGGCGAAGCTCTATATCCTGCGCGGCAAGGAGGCCATCGAGGTAAAGGAGCTCCATGCGGGCGACCTGGGCGCGGTGACGAAGATCAATAACATTGCCACCGGCGATACGATTTCCCATAAGGGAGCGACGATGATATTCGATGCGCCGGAAATTTCCAAGCCTTACACCTACATGCAGTATAAGGCCAATAATAAGGGCGACGAGGATAAGATCGCCAGCGCCATGCAGAAGCTGATGGACGAGGATCTGACCCTGAAGGTAGTGCAGGACAGCGAGAATCGGCAGTCCCTGCTCTATGGAATCGGCGACCAGCAGCTGGATATCGTGGTCAGCAAGCTGGAGAGCCGCTATAAGGTGGGAATTACTTTGAGCAAGCCGAAGATCGCTTTCCGCGAGACCATCCGCAAGAAAACCACGGTTACCGGCACCCACAAGAAGCAGTCCGGCGGCCATGGCCAGTACGGTGTGGTTGTGATGGAATTCGAGCCCTCCGGCGATCTGGAGAAGCCTTACGTATTTGAAGAGAGAGTAGTGGGCGGAGCCGTGCCGAAGAACTACTTCCCCGCTGTGGAGAAGGGCCTGGCCGAGTCCGTACTGAAGGGGCCGCTGGCCGGTTATCCGGTGGTAGGTGTGAAGGGAACCCTGATCGACGGCAAATATCATCCGGTGGATTCCTCCGAGATGGCCTTCAAGACCGCTACTATCAACGCTTTCAAGGCAGGCATCATGGACGCCTCCCCTGTGCTTTTGGAGCCCATCGCCACGATGAAGGTGACGGTGCCCAACGCTTATGCAGGCGATGTGATGGGCGATATGAACAAGCGCCGCGGCCGCGTGCTGGGAATGGATCATATCGGAGGTGGCAAGCAGATCATCACCGCTGAGGTTCCGATGGCCGAAATCTACGGTTACGGCACCGATCTTCGGTCCATGACTGGAGGCGCAGGCGACTACGAGTACGAGTTTACCCGTTATGAGCAGGCTCCTTCCGATGTGCAGGCCAAGATCGTAGCTGCCAGCAAGGCGGAAGAGGGCTGAAGCCACCCTCGGCCAGCTGAATAAGTAAAAAATAAAAGTCACTTAACTTAGTGAAAAAATGAATGTCACTCAACTTCGCGCTTGAAGAAATAAACACCTGCCAGATATGGATGGATCGAAGGATCAAGGTGCACAGGTAAAATCTATGTGCGAAGTTTGAGTGACATAATTATTATACCGGAAAGGGGGACAATATGCATTACTATAGGATAGTCAGGTTGTTATATCACATCTTGGAGCAAAATATCTAAGGCTCCTATGTGATGAAGCGGAGTCCTAGATATTAATCAAAGGCATCGGCTGCTTTGTACTTTTTTGCTTATTAACCTTTTTCAAATCTGTTTTGCCGAACTGGATGCCTATACAGGCAATACGCTCAAAATAAGGCAGAAGAAACAGATGCGAAAAAAGGGCGGCGCAGCCAGAAAAAGCTACTCAGGAATGCTGGCAAAATATAATACGATCCTTCAATCGAT
>CALWRE010000113.1 GCA_944383835.1 uncultured Lachnospiraceae bacterium
AGGCACTGGCAGAGGCGGCCCGCGAAGCCGGCCTGGAATTCTAATAAGGAGGAAGATACAACATGAAGCGTACGATCATTGATCCCAGCCAGCTGGAATTAAACGATAAAGTAGTTGCCATCAAGCGTGTATCCAAGACCGTCAAGGGCGGCCGTACGATGCGGTTTACCGCTCTGGTGGTTGTGGGCGACGGCAACGGCCATGTAGGCGTAGGCATCGGCAAATCCGCTGAGATTCCGGAGGCCATCCGCAAGGGCAAGGAAGACGCGATGAAGAAGATCGTGGAAGTGCCGGTTGACGAGAACAACAGCATTCCTCACGACGTAATCGGCAAGTTCGGCAGCGCCAGCGTGCTGTTAAAGAGGGCCGATCAGGGTACCGGCGTTATCGCCGGAGGTCCTGCCCGTGCAATCCTGGAGATGGCCGGCATTCGGAATATCCGCACCAAGGCTCTGGGCTCCACCAACAAGCAGAACGTGGTGCTGGCTACCTTAAGCGGACTGCAGAGCCTGCAGACGCCCGAGCAGGTTGCCAAGAGACGCGGCAAATCTGTCGCCGAGATCTTAGGTTGATAGGAGGGAAGAAAAATGGCAGAGAAATTAAAAGTAACGCTGACCAAATCTCCCATCGGCGCGATCCCTAAGCATAGAGCCACCGTTGAGGCCCTGGGCTTAAAGAAGGTAGGCGCCACCAACGAGCTGCCGGACAATGAGGCGGTAAGAGGCATGGTCTGGCATGTAAGACACTTGGTAAAAGTGGAAGAAATCTAAGGATCGGAGGTGCAAGAAACGATGGATTTATCGAATTTAAGACCTGCGGAAGGTTCCAAGCACAGTGATAACTTCAGAAAGGGCCGCGGCCATGCTTCCGGAAACGGCAAGACGGCCGGCAAGGGCCATAAGGGACAGAAGGCCCGTTCCGGCGCTCCCAGACCTGGTTTTGAGGGCGGCCAGATGCCTCTGTACAGACGCCTTCCCAAGAGAGGCTTCACGAACCGCAACAGCAAGGTCATCGTAGGGATCAACGTAGACGCTCTGGAGAGATTCGAGGACGGTTCGGTTGTGACCGTTGAGACTCTGGTAGAGAGCGGCGTGGTAAAGAACCCCAGAGACGGGGTCAAGATCCTTGGAAACGGTGAGCTGACCAAGAAGCTGACGGTTAAAGTGAACGCCTTTAGCGAGGGCGCAAAAGCAAAAATCGAAGCGGTTGGTGGAAATGTCGAGGTGATCTAATATGTTCCAGACACTCCTCAATGCTTTTCGGATTAAGGATATCCGCAAAAAAATCCTTTACACCATGGGGATTATCCTGATCTTCAGGATCGGCTGCGCCCTGCCTGCGCCGGGAGTAAACACGCTCTACTTTGAAGCGTGGTTTGAAAGCCAGGCGGGCAACGCCTTTAATTTCTTCAACGCTGTGACCGGCGGCTCCTTCTCGGAGCTGTCCATCTTCGCGCTGAGCATATCCCCTTATATCACCAGCTCCATTATCATGCAGCTTCTGACCATCGCCATCCCGAAACTGGAGGAGATGCAGAAGGAGGGTGAGGACGGCAAGCAGAAGATCAATAAAATGACCCGTATCCTCACTGTGGCGCTGGCTGTGGTTCAGTCCACCGCCATGGCCATCGGCTTTGGCGGCAGCGGCATGATTCCGGATTACACCTGGTACAATGTGCTGATCGTGGTCGCCACTTGGACCGCCGGCGCTTCCGTCATTATGTGGCTGGGCGAGCGGATCACCAAGAATGGGATCGGCAATGGCATCTCCATTATCCTGCTGATCAACATTCTGTCCTCGATTCCGAACGATCTGGCTAACCTGTATTACACCTTTGTGGCGGGCAATTCCGTTTTGGTGGGAGCCATCGCAGCGGTGATCATCATCGCGGCGATCCTGGCCATGGTGGTCTTCACCGTGGTGCTGCAGGGAGGCGAGAGAAGGATCCCCGTCCAGTACGCCCAGAAGATGCAGGGCCGCCGGATGGTGGGCGGACAGTCCAGCAACATTCCGATCAAGGTCAATACCGCCGGAGTTATCCCGGTCATCTTTGCTTCGTCTTTGATGACGACTCCCGTGGTGATCGCCGGTTTCTTCGATGTAAATTATGACTCGGTGGGAGGCTTCATTTTACGAATGCTTTCCTCCAGCAACTGGCTGAATCCCAGCGTCGGCTGGCAGTATTCCATCGGCCTGGTGATTTATCTGGCGCTGATCATCATGTTTGCTTATTTTTATACCAGCGTTACCTTCAACCCCATTGAGATTGCCAACAACATGAAAAAGCAGGGCGGCTTCGTCCCCGGCATCCGTCCGGGCAAGCCCACCTCCGACTACATGAACCGCATTCTCAATTACATCGTGTTTATCGGTGCTGTCGGCCTGATCATCGTGGCCATCGTGCCGATCATCTTCTCGGGGCTTTTCGGGCTTGCGTCCCTGTCCTTCTTTGGAACGTCCCTGATCATTATCGTCGGCGTTATCCTGGAGACGGTCAAGGCGATTGAGTCCCAGATGCTGGTAAGAAACTATAAGGGTTTCCTCAACGATTGACAGGAGGGAAGACATGAAGATTATCATGTTGGGCGCACCGGGAGCCGGCAAGGGCACCCAGGCGAAAAAAATCGCCGACCGCTACGGCATCCCTCACATCTCCACCGGGGATATTTTCCGGGCCAACATCAAAGAAGGCACGGAGCTGGGGCGAAAGGCCAAGTCCTACATGGATGCGGGCAATCTGGTGCCGGATTCTCTGACCCTGGAGCTGGTGATGGACCGGATCCATCAGCCGGACTGCGAAAACGGTTATGTGTTTGACGGTTTCCCCCGTACAATCCCTCAGGCAGAGGCCCTGGAAAAAGCATTAAAGGAAGATGGGCAGTCCATCGATTTTGCCATTGATATTGAGGTCCCTGACGAGCATATTGTCACACGGATGGGCGGACGCCGGGCTTGCACAGGCTGCGGCGCAACCTACCACACGGTTTTCGCTCCGCCAAAGACGGAAGGGGTATGCGACCGCTGCGGCGGGGAGCTTACCATCCGCGACGACGATAAGCCGGAGACGGTGCAGAAACGTCTGGGCGTGTATCACCAGCAGACACAGCCGCTGATCGACTTTTATCAGGATAAAGGCTGCCTGGTGCAGGTAGACGGAACGAAAGATGTGGAAGAGGTCTTTCAGAATATCCGTGCGATTTTAGGAGAATGAGATGGCGGTTACAATTAAGTCTGCAAGAGAAATAGAACTTATGAGGGAGGCAGGGCGTATTTTAAATTACACCCTGCGCACCCTCGAAAAATCCATACATCCGGGCATGTCCACCGCGGACATTAACCGGATCGGAGAAGAGACAATCCGCAGCTTCGGCTGCGTGCCTTCTTTTCTCAACTACAACGGATATCCGGGTTCCATCTGCGTGTCGGTCAACGACGAGGTGGTTCACGGGATACCAAACAAGCACAGGATTATCCACGAGGGCGATATCGTAAGCCTGGACGCCGGAGTGATATATAAAGGATATCATGCGGATGCGGCCCGTACCGTGGCCGTGGGCCAGATAAGCGAGGAAGCCCAGAAGCTCATCGATGTGACCCGTGCGTGTTTCTTTGAAGGTTTAAAATACGCCAAAGCCGGCAATCATCTCAATGATATCTGCAGCGCGATTGCCGCGTATGCGGAAAGCCGGGGTTACGGCGTGGTCCGGGACTTGGTGGGACACGGGATCGGAACCCATCTGCATGAGGATCCGGAGGTCCCTAATTACAGGATGAACCGCAGGGGCATTAAGCTCCGTCCGGGAATGACGCTGGCAATCGAGCCCATGATCAATATCGGCACCTGGGAAGTGGAGTGGATGGACGATGATTGGACGGTGGTGACGGCCGACGGAGAATTGTCCGCCCACTATGAAAACACGGTTCTGATCACCGATGGGGAGCCGGAAGTCTTTACCCTGAATGATTCGCTGTAGGAGGAGGAAAGATGTCGAAATCCGATGTAATTGAAATCGAAGGCAGAGTAGTGGAGAAGCTGCCCAACGCCATGTTTCGCGTGGAGCTGGAGAACGGCCATATCGTTTTGGCCCACATCAGCGGAAAGCTGCGGATGAATTATATCCGCATCCTTCCCGGCGATAAGGTGACGCTGGAGCTTTCCCCCTATGATTTGTCCAAGGGCCGGATTATCTGGCGGGACAAATAGAACGTATCGTTTGAAAAAGTTCGCGAAAAGCGAAAAATTTGCTTGCTTTGTGAAAAAGGCAATGCTATAATAGTACGCGGACTTTTTACGAAAGGAGTGAAAAAACTCATGAAAGTTAGATCTTCCGTAAAACCGATTTGCGAGAAATGCAAAGTAATTAAGAGAAAAGGCAGCATTCGTATTATCTGCGAGAACCCGAAGCACAAACAGCGTCAGGGCTGATTCGCTGATGGCGGGACGCCCATTGGGGGCGCCGCATTACTAATGGAAATTATCTATGGAGGTGTAACACACAATGGCTCGTATTTCTGGTGTTGATTTACCGAGAGAAAAGCGCGTCGAGATCGGCCTGACCTATATTTACGGGATCGGCCGTGCCAGCTCGAACCGTCTTTTGGCTGAGGCAAATGTTAATCCGGATACCCGCGTAAAGGATCTGACCGATGATGAAGTCAGAAGGATTACGGCGGCGATCGAGAACGATCATCTGCTGGTAGAAGGCGACCTGCGCCGTGAGGTTGCGATGAACATCAAACGGCTTCAGGAAATCGGCTGCTACAGGGGCATCCGTCACAGAAAGGGTCTGCCGGTTCGCGGTCAGAAGACCAAGACCAATGCAAGAACCCGCAAAGGCCCGAAGAAGACCGTTGCCAATAAGAAGAAATAATTTCAGTAAAATGAAATTGCTGTTTTTGCACTGCGCAGGGAACCGCCCGGTAACGTGTGCAGTGTAAATGCGCGGATTCTTATGGCAGATGCGTCCGGGTGATCAAGCATTTTATTTATTTTAACAGAAAGGAACCTGTATAAGGAAAGGTTAGTTTAGAATGGCAAAGAAAGTGTCAGCAAAAAAGGTGACAAAGAAACGTGTCAAGAAAAACGTTGAACACGGACAAGCGCACATCCAGTCTTCCTTCAACAACACCATCGTGACGTTGACGGATGCACAGGGCAACGCCTTATCATGGGCCAGTGCAGGCGGTCTGGGATTTAGAGGTTCAAGGAAATCTACTCCTTACGCAGCTCAGATGGCGGCTGAAACTGCAGCAAAAGCGGCTTTAGTACATGGGCTTAAGACAGTAGATGTAATGGTGAAGGGACCGGGCTCCGGAAGAGAGGCGGCTATCCGCGCCCTTTCGGCCAGTGGTATCGAGGTTACCAGTATCAAAGACGTGACTCCCGTTCCTCACAACGGATGCCGTCCGCCCAAGCGTAGAAGAGTTTAATTAGGAGGTACTAAATCGTGGCAGTTAATAGAGTTCCTGTTCTTAAAAGATGCAGATCCCTCGGCCTTGATCCCATTTATTTAGGAATAGA
>CALWRE010000114.1 GCA_944383835.1 uncultured Lachnospiraceae bacterium
GTAAAGCTGATACCGCAGGATATAGCCTTCCTGCGACAGATAGCGGATCATATCCAGCAGATCGCTGCGGCCGTCGATCCCCCAGGAGCGGCGGACGAGCGACACGATCTTTTGTTCCATGACAGGAATATGCTCCTCCACGTCCATATGATCCAGATCATGATCGTTGAGGGTGGATAAAATGCCAGACAGAAGGATGCCAAAGCGTTCCCATCTTGCATCGCTTTTTTGGTATGGAACCGGTTCCGGCTCCGGCAGGGCTTCGATCCGGGCCATTGTCTCTTCCAGGGTCATATAGAGCCTTTCCTCCAGTTCCAGGTCAAAGGGAATATCCTCCTCTTCGTCTGCATCCTCCAGCGCCAGGGTTTCCAGGGCCGCCGCAAGGATACCCATATCTTCTCCGAACAGCTGCTCCATGCCGCCAGCCTGGAACATCTGCCCAAGAATTTCCACTTGCCGTTCTGTGCCGACAGGGGATTGTTCTTCCGCTTCGGAGTCAGCTGCCTCCGCTTTTTCGTCCGGCTCGCAAGAACTGAGGTTTTGGATGAGTTCTTCATTTCTTTCCAGCGAGTTTTTCATGAATGCGGCGGCGCGTTCCTTTGCCTGCTGTGCTCTTTTCTGGATTTCGTCGATATCAAGCATTTTTGTCCTCCTTCTTCATGGTGAGTCATGAAATAATATTTGGGATTTTACTTCGCTGCAAATTTATTTAGAAAGAAGTCAGTGAAAGCGGCCAGTTCTTCGTCCTGGGATATGTAAACGTACAGCGTTTCATCTTCCAGCCAGTCATAGGCATGGATGCTGATGTAGTTCTTTTTGTCCGGGTAGATGATAAAAGCATCTGCTGGGTATTTGCTGCGGTAGGCTTTCAAAATTTCAGAGCGGCGGTAGTAAGTTGGCTGCCCGCAGCCGGAAAGGTCGGGAACGGTAGGGACGACGGTGATCGTTTGGCTGGCTTCGTCCCAGCCGACGATCAAGTTCCCGATTTTCGTCTTGCTCCCATGGACAAAGCCGTAATTGAAGCGGCTTACATCTTCCGTATACCCGAAGATCAGTCGGTAATGCTCCCCATCTTTCACAGCCTGGTCAAATAAAGCGCGCATCTTTTTTGCGTTTGCATTGCTCTTTTCCATATCGATTTCCGGCCCTTTGAACAGCTTGCTAAAAAACCCCATGGCTTTCCTCCTTATAATGCAGTTTCTGGTTTTAAAAAATAAGAATAAAAAATAAAATTTGTTTTTATTCTGGATAAAGTGAAATCCGTCGGAATATAACGCCGAAACATGATATTCGGGCGGATCAGTCTATTCCCATCATTTAAGACAGGGGCGTTTCTTTTAATTTTTCCAAGATGTTCACGATCGCATTAAGCTGAAAGTCAATGGTTTCATCTGCCGCCTCGGGAACAAACAGAGGGAGGGTGTCGGGGATTGCCCTGCGTATTACCATGGCCGTCAGGCTTAGATTGGTAAACAGGTTGATTCGTCTTTTATCTGCCTGGATTTCAAAATTCTCCAGGATCTCGCCAAAGAGCCGGCGCTGCTTTTGGCGGAAGAGCCGATAGCTTTCCTTTGACAGACGTTTGAAAAGGAATTGCTGTTCTTCGATGGTCAAAACAGCGATCCCATTTTCCTCCCCATAGCAGCAGTCATGGAGAAATTTCTTCACGGCGCTGCGCCAGCTCAAAGCTGGATCGGCCATCAGCCTTTGCACATAGCCGATGATCTTAGGCTGCTGCCAGTATAAGGTTTCAAGCACCAGATCCTCTTTTGTTGAGAAAAAGGAATAGAAGAAAGTCCGTGAGATACCAACCTTTTTATATACCTGTTCTACAGTTGTGTGCTGTATGCCCTGTTTTGCCATAAGTTCAAGCCCAACTGTAATGAGCGCCGTCCTGACCTGTTCCCGTTCCTCCTCCGAGTAAGCGACCCGCGGCATTGCATCACCTCGCACAAAATAAAAACAAATCATAATTGTTGTTTTTATTCTAGCATATTCAAGGCGAGAATGCAACAGATAAATACCATAATACTGCAATACTGCAATATCGTATAAATACCGCAATACTGCAATACCGCAAAGGACGCGCTTCTAAAGAATTTCTTTCGCTTTTCTTTCTTGACATATAATATTATATAAAGTATAGTATTGAATATCAAATAATATTATAAACTATAAGGCAGTAGAATAACAGCAGAGATAAAGACGCCGGATACAGGGCGTCGAAAATGAGGCTGACAACAGGAAGGACGGAACAGGAAGGAAAAGCAGACAGGAGATGATGAGATGGTTTTTAATACCGGCGCGGCTTTACTGGACGCAATCGTGCTGGCGGTGGTTTCCACCGAAGAAGAGGGGACATACGGATATAAGATCACGCAGGATGTACGGTCTGTCCTGGAGGTATCAGAGTCCACACTCTATCCGGTACTGCGCAGGCTCCAGAAGGAAGCCTATCTGGAGGTATACGACAGGGAGTACGGGGGGCGGAACAGGCGTTATTACAAGGTCACTGGCGTAGGGAGAGAGAAGCTTTTGGAATACTGCAGCCAGTGGGACGAATATTCCAGCAAGATTTCAAAGATATTTGCCGAGGTGGAGAGATGAACAGATTAGAGTTTATGAAAGAGCTGGCAAGGCTTTTGGGCGATCTTCCCCGCGAGGAGAAGATTGAAATTCTGAAATATTACAACGGCTATTTTGACGACGCCGGCGAAGAGAACGAGGCCGCTATTATTGAGGAATTGGGCAGCCCGGCTCAGGTGGCGGCTTCTGTCAAGGCTGGGATGGATGAGAGCACTGCCGACCACGTAGAGTTTACCGAAAAGGGAGTGGACGATGGAAAGACCGTCCACGAATACAGGGAAAAGCATACGTCTGAGGAGCGGCCCGGCAGGGACGCCGAGGGATGGGACGCTGCGGAACGGGATGAGAAGAGAGGGAAAGAAGAGAATTACAGGATGCGGAGACGGGAAAGGAACGGCTGGAAGGCCGTGGCCATCATCTGCCTGGTGATCCTTACCTTCCCCTTCTGGATCGGAGCTCTGGCCGTCGCGCTGGGGCTGGGAATAGGGCTGTTGGCCGTGTTATTCGGCGTCGCTCTGGCGGCCGGGATTTCCCTTGTTGCATTCATTGCGTGCGGGCTGGTCAGCCTAGTTTGGGGAATTGCAAAGTTATTCGTCGTTCCTTTGAGCGGGGCCATGTCCATATCGGTGGGCATTATGCTTTTGGGGGCAGGTCTTTTGGTTTTTCTGCTGATCCTGCTGGTCGCAGGAAAGCTGATTCCCCTGCTGTTCCGGGCGATCGGTAATCTGTTTCGCTGGCTCGGTGATCGTCTGCACAGGAGGGAAAGAGCATGAAGAGATGGATGAAAGGAATATTGATCGTAGCTCTGGGCTTTATTCTGGTCGGGGGAGTGGCGACCGGCATTTGTCTGGGGCTGGGAGCTTCGTGGTCGGATGTTACGATTATCGCGGGGAACAGAAGAGGAGCAGGTGAAAGCACGGACGGCGCCGGCAGCATCGGCGGAGAAAAAACCTGGGATTTTGAGGGCCAAACAATCCGCAGCGTGGAGCTGGAGATCGGGGCCAGCCAGGTAATCTGGCAGGAGGGCGATCACTTCCATGTGGAGCTGGAAGGAAACGGGCCGGATATTGACTGCGGCGTTCGGGACGGCGTGCTGAAGATCGAAGCGGACGAAAGCTGGTCTTTCGGAGATTGGATATTTAATTGGAGAATCGATACGGATGGAATTTACAGCGAGCATCAAACCATCACGATAACCGTTCCCAGGGATGCGGAACTGCGCAAGGCGGATATTTCCATCGGAGCTGGTTCTTTGGAGGCAGATTTTATTTCGGCCGATGAGGTGGAGATCGAGGTGGATGTGGGGAGCGTTCAGATTAACTGCGGCAGGGCCGAGGAATCCCTTCGCGTTGAGGTGGGTGTGGGTTCCGCCGAACTGCAGGAGTTTGAGGCTGGTCCGGCCCGTCTGTCCGCGGACACGGGAAGCATCGATTACGGCGGCTCGATCCGGGGCAATTTGGATGCGCAGTGTGATTTGGGAAACGTAACCTTATTCCTGACAGGTGCGGAAAGGGATTATAATTATACGCTGGAGTGCGATCTGGGAAACATTACGGTGGACGGACGTGAATACAGCGGCCTGCCAAACAGTCTCCGCCTCGATAACAGCGCCCCGTATACGGTGAAGCTGGACTGTGATCTGGGGAGCATTGAGCTTACGTTTACGCGCTGAGACGCAGGGCGGAATCAGGCGGAACGGATAGAAAGATATAGAAGGAACGGAAAAATAGAACGAGCAGAAAGAAGTAGGAAGTAGGAAGGAGAAATAAAACGGTATGGAACCGAGAAGATTATATCGCAAAAGAAGAGGGGCGATGCTCTGCGGCGTATGCGCCGGACTGGGCGACTACATCGGCGTGGATCCGACGGTGATCCGCCTGCTGTGGATTTTGCTGGGCTGCACCTTTGTGGGAATTGTCCTGTATCTGGCGGCGGCCCTGATTATCCCCAGCGACCCGGACGAATATTAAAGAAAATGCAGAAAATGGAATAAATTCAGGACAACAGGCCATACTCCAGAGGACACCATCAAGGAAACACCCCAAGGGTGTACCAGATGCCCAGAAACCATGGGCAATATCAAGGAAAGGAGTATGGTTATGAGTCCTAAGAAAGAGCGGGGAATCGATCTGGATAATCTGACGCCGGAGGAATCGATGAAGCTGGAGATCGCTGCGGAGATCGGCGTTTACGACAAGGTCCTGGAAGGGGGCTGGCGCAGTCTGTCCGCCAAGGAGTCGGGGCGCATCGGCGGCCTGATGACCAAGAGGCGCAGGCTGGAGCAGAAAAAGGCAGAGGCAAAAGAAAAATAATTTTTTTGCGGATCCTTGTATAAAGCCGCGGAGACAGGCAATACTATAGCCAGATACAAAAGATGAGAATACTTATCCTCCCCTTTTAAAAGGCGGGCTCGTTGGCAGGCATGCGGCGGGCCCGTTTTTGCATGGAAGTATATACCTTAACGTTTCTACTCATTAACCAATGGAGACTTCTTCTATTGTTCTCCCCTTTGTATAATGAATTTGTTAATGAAATCGCAACCATGGCCGGAGCGCGATCCGGCTGTGGTCTGGGATTTACAAAGGAATCCATTTAAGAAGGGAGAGTTTGCTATGCAAAAGGCAAGAAGATTTGCCGCTGTAGTCATGGCTGCCGTTCTGGCATTGTCTCTGGCGGCGTGCGCAAGCGACGGCGGTTCGACAGAAAACACGACCGCTGCTGCCGCAGGGACGGAGACGGCTGCACAGACCCCGGCAGAGACGGAGGCCGCCGCAGGAGTGCAGTATACCCCTGGTACATACACCGGTACGGCCGAGGGAAGAGGCGGTGAAATCACGGTAGAAGTAACGGTGACGGAGGACGCCATCACCTCTATTAACGTAACGGATCACCAGGAAACGCCTGGCATCTCGGATTATCCGCTGACGGAGATCCTGGCGGAGATCATAGAGTATCAGTCGCTGAACATCGATTCGGTTACGGGAGCTACGCTGACCTCTTACGGCGTCGTGCAGGCGGTGGCCAATGCCCTGGAGCAGGCCGGAGCGGATACAGATGCACTCAGCGAAGTGGAAATCAATAAAGAAGTCGAACCGGCCCAGGATATGACCACCCAGGTCGTCGTAGCGGGAGGCGGCATGAGCGGCC
>CALWRE010000115.1 GCA_944383835.1 uncultured Lachnospiraceae bacterium
CCTTGGAATAATCGTTGAAGGGGGAGGCCACCCGCATCTGGCTTACCTTGAGCCCCGCCATATAGTAGAGGTCATACAGGCGATTGTAATCATAACCGAATTTATAGATGGCGTGCCAGATATCGGAGAGAGACCAGTCGTAGATCGGGGAGGCGCACCAGACGTCCTTGAACTGCTTACTGATCCAGCACTGCTCCTTGTAGCCGTATTTTTTGTTTAAAAAGCCGCTGTAGCGCTGCAGGGACTCGTCGGCCCGCATGCCCAGAAGGCAGACCGTCTTTTTATTGCCGTGGGAAAGCCTGTACCAGCGGCCAAACTGCTTGGCCAGGTCCTCCTGGTGCATCCGGTAGCGGTAATTGGTCATAGGGTTATTGTCCAGGTTGATCACATAAGGCCTCCGGGGCATCGGCCGCACCCAGCTGTCCTTCTTGGTATCGTCCCAGGGATACCAGTACATCTCATAGCTGCTGAGGGCCGTCCTGGTAGCCATCGGCAGGCAGACCCAGTAGGGCTCCACTCCTTCCTGCCCCTCTATCCGGTCAAAGGTTCTCTCGATATACTCCGTCGTCACCGTATACTGGGCCTCAAAGTCCTGGTGAAAAACCCCGACGGTCTTATCCGGATAATACTGATTCCGAAACCCAAGCACCAGTTCCAAAAGAAGGGCGCTGTCCTTCCCGCCGGAAAAGGAGACATAGATATTGTCAAACTCCTCGAAAAGGAAACGCAGCCTGTCCTGCAGCGCCTTGTATACATTCTGCTCCAGATATTGCCGCACCATATGCCATTCCCCCTGTCATGCTGTCCGCACGGCGGCCAGGCGCCCGTCCGCCGTCATTATCAATGCCGTCGTGGTTAAATTTACCATAACAGGGAAAAAATTTCAACAAAGTTCGCGGTTATTCTCCTTCCCCTTCCTTATTCCCCTTCCACCACGCTGGACATGCCGTCGCACACCAGGGCGGTGGCAATCTCGATCACCCGCTCCAGGGGCAGCTTTTTGCCGTCGGCCACCCACTGGCGGTACAAAACGGTGGAATTAGAGCCGTAGTAGGCGAATACCAGGTTCTCCTCATATTCGCTCATCCCAAAAGCCCCCCGGTTGGTCTCCACCCGGTAATCCATGATCTTTTTATTGATCTGGTCCCAGATCGGCCGATAGCTGCCGCTGCACATCAGCCGCTCATGCAGTAACGGCATATCCGCCGCCGACTCGAAAAAGAGGCGGATCAGGCTGCGGATGTCCTTCATGCTGGTGTAGGAAACCTTGCGCCGGATAAAATTGTCCGCTATCTCATCCTGCAGCTCGGCAAGGAGGGCGTCCAGAACCGGATAGTGCAGGTAGAAGGTCTTTCGGTTGATCTGCGCCCTCTCCGCCAGTTCCTTGACCGTAATCTGGTCGTAATCCATCTCACAGATCATCTCCTCGAAGGCCCGGCGGATAGCCCCCTTCGTCTTTTTTATTCTGAGATCCTCATTTTTTCTCTGATCCAAAATTTTCTCCTCCTTTATCGGTACACAGGCAAAAAATCTGCGGCATAAGCCTCTCATTTTTCCTTTCTGCCCCTTGCCAATCTGTTTTGCGCTTATTATAATGCAGATATGAGGAAAAAGCAACACATGAGAAATAATTCCCATTGTGCCGCTAAACCAGCACCCCAATAAATCTTTATTGATAACCTGCATTATGAAAGAATGCAAAGAATGCGTTCAAAGAAACGAAACAGAAAGGAAAGGTAACGTTATGGAAAAATTCGTCTATGAGTATCCCACAAAGGTCTATTTCGGAAAGGAAGCGGTAAAGGAGCATCTGACCGAGGCCCTGGCCCCCTACGGCAGCCATATCCTCTTAGCCTACGGCGGAGGCTCCATCAAGAGAAACGGCGTCTACGATGAAATTATGGGTATATTAAAAGAAGCCGGAAAAACCGTCACCGAGTTTTCCGGCATCATGTCCAATCCTACCTATGCGAAAGTGCAGGAGGGCGCAGCCCTGGCCCGCAGGGAAAAGGTAGATTTCATCCTGGCCGTCGGCGGAGGTTCCGTCTTTGACTGCTGCAAGATCGTCGCGGCCCAGGCCTGCACCGACAAGGATCTCTGGGAAATGGAGATGACCCATCATCTCTTCCCTACTCAGGTCATTCCCATGGGTGCGGTTGTCACCGCCTCCGGCACCGGCGCGGAGATGAACGGAGGGGCCGTTATTACCAATGAGGAGAAGCATATCAAAACCGGCCTGGGGGCCGCCGCTCCCCGCTTTGCCATCCTGGATCCGGAGTACACCCTCTCCCTGCCCAGGGCCCAGGTGATCTCCGGCGCCTTCGACACCCTGAGCCATGCCATGGAAACCTACTTCGGCCGTTCCGATTCCGACAACGTCTCCGACGACGTGGCCCTGGCCATCATGAAAAATACCGTGGTCAACATGCGCCGCCTCCTGACGGATATCTATGATCTGACGGCCCGCAGCAACCTGATGTGGGATTCCGCCATGGCGGAAAACGGCATCCTGAAGGTGGGACGGGTTACCGACTTCCAGGCCCATCAGATCGAGCATCAGCTGGGCGCTTACACCGACTGCAATCACGGGCAGGGGCTGGCGGTCATTCATCCGGCCTACTACCGTCACATCGTAAAGGACGCCCCGGAAAAATTCACCCGCTTTGCCCAGGTGGTATTCGGCTGCGAAACGGCGGAGGAAGGCATCGACGCCCTGGCCGCCTTTATCAAAGAATGCGGACTGCCTGTCAAGCTGGGCGAACTGACCTCCCGTACACCGATTACCAAGGAGCTTCTGCGCCAGGTGGCGGACAGCTGCAACCTGATTCAGACCAATCCCCGGCCGCTCAGCCACGACGAGGTCTATGAGATTCTGACCGAGTGCCTGTAAATATCGCTGCCTATACCCGGATGCGGAAGGTCTTGGGCGCAAAGCGGTAGACCAGGACGCAGGCCGCCGCGCAGTACAGGACGCAGAAGGCGATGCAGGCCAGACCGAAAACCTGGATCGGCAGACGCACCTGCATCATAAAATAGCAGACAAAATAGGTGGCGCTGGTCACCAGGCGGTAGGTGCCGCTCTTTAACTCCGTCCCCGCCGTGTAGGGCTGAAGCAGGTAATAGATGGTCAGATAGTGGACGGAGAAAAAGACGCTCATGGCCAGAATCGAGCCGACTAACACCACGTAATCTAGCGGATTCTCCGTCCCGCCCGACTGCCAGAGAAGGAGGGCAAGGCCCCCTCCGATGACGGCGGCGGGCAGGAGGTTTACCTTGACAATCTCCCGCAGGCGGATGGCAAAAAGACGCAGGATCATCCCCGGCTCCTTGAAGAAGGAATAGGTCAGGAGGCTCCTGTCGCAGTTCATAAACAAGGCCTGGGTAAAATTGGTGCCCCGGTTGATGGCGTACATAATAAAGACAAAATAAGGCAGAAAGGTCATTAACACCCGATTGGTAGCCGCCTTAAATTCCGGCCGCAGATAGAACAAAAGCCACAGCCCCAGCACCAGACCCAGGCAGACATAGGCAATCCGCTCCGACGCCTTCCACAGGATGCGCCTGTGCCTCTTGACGAAAAGCTCATTCATGTATTCAAAGCCCTTCCGAT
>CALWRE010000116.1 GCA_944383835.1 uncultured Lachnospiraceae bacterium
TGATAACACAAACGGCATGGCATAAAGCAATCTGATGGAAAATCTATCAGAATAATTTATGCCATGCCTCTTTTTAATTCAGCTGAATATAACATGATTCGAAGGTAGATAAAATGCGGGATAATACGCCTACATGGGCCCTCTGTTTATCATCTGTGCGCTGATGGTTTCCATCCCGATGGGAATCTGTGCAGCCATTGGCGGAGCGATCTTCTTTGCCAGAGGCAAGAACGAGGTCGGCGGCATCATCATCGGTTTGTTTATCGCAGCGCTTATCTGGGCATAAGGATTGGCCGGAGAATGCGGCAGACAGAGGATAGAGACAGATGAAGGAGGATGGAACGGAAAAATGAAGAGTGTAATCGGACTGTATGGGCTGGGCGTTATGGGACAAAGCTTAGCCTTGAACATAGCGAATCATGGGTATCGGATTACTGTCTGCAATAGAAGCAGAGGGAAGACGGATGCCTTTATGGAGGGAAAAACGGGAGGGCTGCCGGTGGAGGCAGCCTACTCCCTGGAGGATTTTGTGGCGTCGCTGGAAAAACCCAGGAGGATTATCCTGATGCTGACGGCGGGGCCGGTGATCGACCAGGCCATCGAACAGTTCCTGCCCCTTTTGGACGAGGGGGATATTCTGATTGACTGCGGCAATTCCTTCTATAAAGATACCATTCGCCGCAACCGTTACCTGAAGGAAAAAGGCCTTCATTTCATCGGCACCGGCGTATCCGGCGGGGAGATGGGAGCTTTGCTGGGCCCCAGCATCATGCCGTCGGGAGATAGGGAGGCTTATGAAACAGTCGATGAAATTTTCCGGGCTATCTCGGCGAAGACGCCCTCTGGCGAAGCCTGCTGCAGCTATATCGGGCCGGATGGATCAGGTCATTACGTGAAAATGGTTCACAACGGTATCGAGTATGCGGATATCCAGATTATCTGCGAGGCCTACCATTTGATGAAAACGGCGGCCGGAATGACCAACAGCCAGATTCAGCAGGTTTTTGCTGAATGGAATAAGGGGAGACTTCATTCCTACCTGATTGAGATTACGGCTGACATTCTGACGCGGAAAGACGAAAAAACAGGAAACGACCTGGTGGATATGATACTGGACCGGGCAGGGCAGAAAGGCACCGGCAAATGGACCAGTATGGAAGGGCTGGATATCGGAGCTGTGATTCCCACCATCGCCGAGTCTGTCTTTGCCAGAAATATGTCGGCAATCAAGGAAGAAAGGGTAAAGACCAGCCAGGTATTTGATTCGCATCCCAAGGCTCCTCTGGGGGATGATTTCCTGGAGCAGCTGGAGGAGGCGGTCTATGCGGCTAAGGTCTGCTGCTATGCGCAAGGGTTCCGGCTGATGAAGGAGGCTTCGGAGGAGAACGGCTGGAATCTGAATTATGGGGAGATCGCCCTGCTGTGGCGGGCGGGCTGCATTATTCGCGCCGATTTCCTGGAGGATATCAAGAAAGCTTACGACAAGGAACCGGATTGCCAGAACTTGATCCTGACAGAGAAGTTCCGGGAGGAATTAAAGACGGCGGAAGCCTCCTGGAGGCAGATCGTGGTGGATGGAATCGCCAACGGCTGCTATATCCCGGCTTTTGCCAGCACGATCAATTATTTTGACGGTTACCGCAGCAGCCGTCTGCCCGCGAATCTATTGCAGGCGCAGAGGGATTATTTCGGCGCGCACACTTATCAGAGGGTGGACGCGGATCCGAAGGAGTATTTCCATACGGTCTGGGAGACTGTATAAAACCAGGGCGGCGAAAAGCGAGCCGGAGGAAGTTGAACCGGAAACGGTAAACCAGAAAACAGTGAATCAGAAAAAGGAGGAAACCATGTATATTCAGGGACTGAAAATTCGCTATATCAACTACGCCTGCTATGAGATCATCCTGCCCAACGGAAAAGTGATCGTTGTGGATCCCTGCATTGATATGGGGCACAAAATGCCTGGGGATGTGGAGAGAAAACCTCTGGATTTTAAGAGCGATGATTTCACCGGGGCGGATTATATCCTGATTTCCCATACCCACGGCGACCACACGATGGAAGTGGGTCATCTGGCTAAAAAGTTCAACTCTAAGATCATTGTCGGGGCTCTGTCCGCCCTGTCCCTGGCAGAAGAGTATGATTTAAATACAGACCAGATTTACCCCTGCTTTCCCAATGAAAAATTCGTCATGGAAGACATTACGGTAGAGGTTTTCCGCGGTAAGCATACCTTTAATCGCAAAGCGCCAACCATAGGGGAGCGGCTCAGCCAGCCGATGGTTCACGAGGTCAGCAAAGCGGCCCAAATGGCCGGAATCTACGGTTCTATGGAATACTGCGATTATCTGATCACAACAAAGGAAAACGTCCGTCTCTTCATTTGCGGCGGCCAGCCCCAGTGGTTCTACTTCACCAATGTGGATGAGATCGTGAAGGCCAAGAGTCCCAATATCGTGATCCGTCAGTCTTCCAGCAAGTATACGCCCGAAGAATATGGACGGCATATGGATCAGTTCGGCCCGCAGCTGGTGCTGCCTCTTCATCAGGATGGTATAGAGCGTTCCATCGGCATGAGCAAAGAAGAGTATTTTGGCAGAGCCAATCAAGAGCTGGAGAGGATTGGCTCCCAGACCAGGATACTGGACCCGGAACCGCTGAAATGGTACAATATCGGAATGAGCGTAACGGAGGAATGAAAAACCGGAAAACAAAAAGAAAAGACAGAGAACGGGAGTGAGAGTTTTTGGTGAAGGCAAGGATCATAAAGGACAGGGAGTTTTACCGGGCCGTGCTGGCGATCATGCTGCCGGTGGCGGCCCAGCAGGCCATCAATGTGGGCGTCAACATGATGGACACGGTGATGCTGGGGAGTTTCGGGGAGGTGCAGCTTTCCGCCTCCAGCCTGGCAAATCAATACTATAACTTTTTTACGATCTTCTGTATGGGAATCATCGGCGGTTCCAGCGTGCTGGCCGCCCAGTATTGGGGAGCCGAAGATAAAGGGAAAGTAAGAGAAACGTTCAGCATGGCCCTGCGCCTGACCCTGATTGTGTCCCTGGCCTTTATGTTTCTGACCTTATTTTTTGCCCCGCAGATCATGCGGATCTATACGCCGGAGGCGGCGGTCATCGAGCAGGGCGTCCGTTATCTGGAAATAACGACCTTTATCTTCGTAATCCACGGCCTGAGCCTGGTAAGCGCCCAGCTGATGCGCTCGGTGGGCCAGCCGAAGCTGGGGCTGGTTGCTTCCTTGGTATCCTTCTTTGTCAATATAGCGGCAAATTATATTTTTATCTTTGGCAAGCTGGGCATGCCCCGGATGG
>CALWRE010000117.1 GCA_944383835.1 uncultured Lachnospiraceae bacterium
ACAGTGAAATCCTGGCGAAACGTGTGCGGGAATTGAAGGAAACGCAGAAGGGAGTTGAGAATATGTGCCGTGAAATGGATGAAATCTACCGTGAAGGCGTTGAGGAAGGAAGAGAACAGGGCAGGGAACAGGGCAGAGCGGAAGGAAGAGAGCAGGGCAGAGCGGAAGGAAGAGAGCAGGGGAAAATGGATATACTGCTCAATCTGGTGAAAGATGGACTTCTTTCAATCTCTGACGCGGCGAAGAAAGCCAATATGGAATTATCTGCGTTTGAGAAAACGTATCATGCATATCTGAAATAATAAAGAGGGGCCCCGAAGATGTGTGATGTATCTGCGGGAGGCCCCTCTTTTTATGTTTCCTCAAACCGCAGATTTTCCATCTGAGAGGGGTTTTTCATGCAGTTTGTGCGCATCTGTCTGCGGTATTCTGTTGGTGAAATGCCGGTCTGTCTGCGGAAAAAGGTGGAGAATCCGGTCGCCGTGTCAAACCCTACCTGTTTTGCAATCTGCTCCACCGGCATTTCAGTGTCCGCCAGCAAATGGGCTGCATGGCCTGTACGAGCATCTTTATTCCATCCAGAGAAAGAATGCCGCTTGGGAACTGGCCTTTGACGGGAGTTAAATTTCTCCCGACGTAATTCCACCTCTCTTGTGTTATGAGATATTCCAGTGCAGGAAACTCTGGTCATCCCGCTGTATGGATGTTGGTTATACTCGCGGCGGTATCCTCATTTGTTTCAGGATAAAAACGCGGTCGGGCTGATGGAACGCATTGATTATGATTTTTCTGAATCGGAGAGATGGTCAGCCGGGCTGATGCAGGAGTTCGGCGCAATGGAGACAGCGATGCGGCAGAAGGATATGGCATGGGAGGTAAGGGATTATCTGCTGTCCCATCCAAATGCTGCTGTGGTTAACCTGGGCTGCGGCTATGTCCCGGCGCTTTCCGGAGAGAACAACGTTTTAACCAGGGCGGACATCATTCGGAAGGGAACCGCCCTGGTAGTTTTTGTGATACCGGGGACAGAGGACATGGACGAGTACAGGGATTACCGTTTTCATATCAGGCAGTCATGTATTGGCATGCTTCTCGGTCTGCCCGCCTGCCTTGGGGTGGGAGCGCTTACAGTGCTCCTCTGATCAGCCGGGAAAAATGCAGACCAGGACAGGATCGACTATATTACAGATCCACATTTTCAAAACGCTTTACAGATATTTTGTAAGCCAATGTGATGAAGCATCCATAACAGAGGATACCAGTGAGAAGAACAGGAATCTGCCTCATAAGATCCGGCAGTGCGTCGCTGTCCAGCCATGCAAGCTGCGGAATATGGACGGCTCCTTCCACAGCAACCATCATCAGCAGCATAGGGATGGCGGCCATCACAAAAGCTTTTCCGGCTTGATATCCGTTTTTGTAATAGGCCGGAAAGAATACAAGGTCAAAGATACCATAGATCATCAGCCCAAATCCAAACCAGGCAAGAGTGGCATCGATGCCTACCGGATTGTTTTCCACCGCAAGGGTTTTCCTGAGAAAGACGGAGGGAACAGCAATCAACAGCTGACAAAGCTGAATAGAAATAATCAGCATATATTTACCGTGGACGCTTTCTTTCTTTGTTACAGGAAGAAGGGCAGTATACCACAGGTCATTGGTTTCTCTGGCATATTGGAAGGTAAGATAAGGGGCCAGGCAGCCGAACATAAAGATGACCGTATAGGGATAGGCCGGTACGATGACAAGGCAGCCCAGAAACGCGAAAACAATGGAAGTGGGGTGTGCGGCCAGAGCCAGTTCTTTATAAAGCAGTTTCATCAGAATCACTCCTTTCTGTGCGCAGCATGATTTCTTCTAAAGAGAGCGGGTTTCTGTCTCTGTCGGTTCTTAAATGATCAAAGGAATGAAGGAAAGTCTCCCTGTCCGCGCTTTTTAATACCCTGCCATTTTTAATATAGGTAATATCATCCGCGCACCGGTCTAAATCCGAGGTAATATGGGTAGAAAACAAAACCGAGCGGTTCCCGTCTCTGACAATGCGGGTAAAGATGTGCAGAATTTCATCCCTTGATACCGGGTCGAGGCCGGAAGTCGGTTCATCGAGAATGTAAAGTGCAGCGTGGTGGGACAGGGCCAGTGCCAGCAGATATTTCACCTTCATTCCGTTGGAAAGGGAGCGGAACTGTTTCCTCTCATCCAAAGAAAATTGCCGGAGATAATCATTGTACCGTTCCTGGTCCCAGTTTTGGTAAAAGCGCCGGGTTACGGCGGTGATGGCGGAGAGCTTTTTGAGCGGGTAAAAATCAATACCGCCAAAGACAACGCCGATATCCTGTTTGCATTCTTTTTCATGTCCGTAAAAATCTTTGTCCAGCATGGTGACGGTTCCGGATTCCGGCCGTACCATATTTAAAATGGATTTTAAAGTGGTGCTTTTGCCGGCGCCGTTTTTTCCGATCAGTCCCATGATGCGTCCGGGTTTTACAGAAAAGGATACATCATTCAGAGCAAATCCCGGATAATGCTTATTCAGATGTTCTACACGTAAGAGATCGTTCATTGGGAAGCCTCCTTTTCATCGCCTAACAGATCCCGCAGAAAAGAGATATTGTTCAGAACAATGTCTCCGGGGATTAAAGCGATCCCCGCGCTTCCCGGCTGTTCATCTCCTAAAACAACGAGAAGATCACCGGACTTAATATGGAACAGCTCTCGTGCCTTTTTGGGGAGAACGATCTGTCCCCGCTCCCCTACCTTGACGGTTCCGAAAAGATGCTTGCCCCTGGGCGGGATAGGCATATGGGTTTCCTCCTGGTTGTGGTGAATCAGGGCATCCACGGAGACATCGTAAAGATCTGCAAGGGCATCGCAGTTTAAGATGTCGGGAACTGTTTCGCCGGATTCCCATTTAGCCACAGCCTGTCTTGTCACACCTACTTTTTCCGCCACTTCTTCCTGCGAATATTTATGATACTGGCGCAGGGCAGCTAAATTCTGTGAAATCAGATTTGTTTGCTTTTTCATGTGTTTCCAACCTCCTTGCCCTTATTATACTGTGTCTGTGCCACATTTCTACCAACCGGAGCAAACAAAAAATGTGCGTTTTGGTTGCCTTTATATCCTCCTCAAAGCTGGCAGCGGCTATGGGGGTATCGCATCGTTATCTGCTGCAAATCAGCGCAAAGCTAAGGGTGGCCGGATTCATCCGGGCCGCCATGGTCCATCTGGAGGGCTGGCCTTGACAATGCCTCCGGATGAAATATAGAGAATTTTTTTCCCTTGACTATGTGGACATTTCTGGCATATCATTAAATTAGTCAAAACTAACTGTTTGGAGGCTGAAAACGATGATGACACATGGAAGCCAATATCTTAGCAAACTATATAATGACCTCATAGCAAATTCTCCCCAGACAATCTCGATGGATATTCCATCTGATATGGGGAGAGGAAGAATTGCTCAAACGAAGATCAAACATGGAGTTATTCTTTCGGACTGGCAGATGTGCTATCAGGCAGATATGAATGTGCAAGGCCCTGTCAGTAAGGAATATATACAGATTATTTTTTGCCTGAATGACAGGGCCTTGCACATTCATATC
>CALWRE010000118.1 GCA_944383835.1 uncultured Lachnospiraceae bacterium
TTCTCCTTTCCCCATCCCCTCTCATCTCATTTACATACCGATCCAGAGCAGCCAACCTTTCTTCCGCTCTCAATGCAGGTATCTTTTCGCATCCAGGCTCTTGTCCGTAGGCGGCCGCCGTATCAGAATGATCCGCATCTGCCAGACAGGAGAGGAGCAGGCGGAAAAATACTCCCTGATCCCCTCCGTACTCCGTTTCTTCCACATTTTTTTCTGCTGGGATCAGCGCCTCATGACGCCTCACTAATTCCGGAAGAGATTCATCCACATAGGCCCTCACCGATGGATTTGTATCTCGGAAGGCAGCTTCACCCTTCACCTCTTCTTCCGCCATATCTGGAAGACCTCTGTGATGCGAATAAACTGCCACAGCGGAGTACAAGTAATTCCGCCGTATCAATTCTTCCGTCCCCGCGTCAACATGGTTCACCGGAAGGTGTTCCGCTTTTACTTCATCGCGCAGCACCGCCTGATTCTGAGCGTCCAGTTTCCCCATGTCATGAAAATCCGCGCCGTTTCGCACCGCATGCGGCAAAGCTCCGTTGTCTTTAAGAGAGTAAGCGTCAAGTTCTGCCGCATATCTTTCTGCCCTTTTACGAACTCCCTTTACATGATCCGCATATGTCTGCGCGGGGAAATCTCCTTTTTTGCTGTGCGCCAAATATTCCATCATTGGTTCACAAGATCCGCAACACTGTCTACACGGGCAAGCAGGGATTCCGGCAATCCATTGGGATCCTCATAATCGCTCCAAGATGTGGATGGTTCCATCTTGTCTCCCCGTTTCACCGGCATCAACGCATCCAGAAGCAGATACTCGGGGCAACTGCCCAGCATATTTTTATGCTCTATGTACCAAGCATGACGAAGACGAACATCCGGACGAATAGCCGAGCGATTCATGTCATAGGCATAAGGAATGAGCAATTTGAGCAATTCAATGTCATCCGCAGTACAGCCGCTTTTATATGCATAATTGGGATTGACAAAAAACGGCATGCAATATACCCCATGCTCCACCACACGGTACGCCAACGGTGCCATACCTGCGCTTTTCCCTTCCTGAACGCCCGCCTTATTTGTATTGGTCTGGCGGATGATATCAACAGGTGCGATCGATACCCCCATACCAAACTGAACCACACCCGTTTTTATAAATCCTTTATCGCCGCCGTCTTCCAGAAAAGTATTTCCAAAAACCCGGGCATCCCAATACTTACGGACAAATTCACTCTCCATAAATTCCTTCGGATCGTTTCCCATTTCTTTCACAATATCTTTTCTCACTCGGCCGCGATGCTCCAGGATAAAATAATGCTCGGCATTCTTAGAAAATTTTTCAGGAAGATTCTGAAAAAATGGTGCATCATGATCATCCAGCAAATCTCGCAGCTTACGCTTAAAGGAGACCGGCGAAATTTCTCCGCAGCCATTAGGGCGCTGGCGAGGATCGCTTTCGCGGTCCGGATCCCCGTTTGCATTGGAATTAACTACTTCAATAACCAAAAGTCCCGTAGCGCGCTTAATCTCATTATTCATTTATCTTCTCCTCCTCTTTCTTCATCGCTTCATTGGTCTTTGTAACGATTCCCCCATCCTTTTTGGGGAAAGCGGCAAGATAGCCTATAAATAGCTGTGCTTTTTGCGCATCATTAAAATGCATTTCCTGTGACCATACCCGATAAAGCTTGGTTGCAATATTTTCATACAGATCCAAAAGCCAACCTGCACGCCAGCTTTCTATTTTTTCTTCATAAACTTCCTTCGTGCGATAGGATTTTGCCCAAATAATATAGGGATTCATTCTCTGCGCTAAAAGGCTAAGCGTACGGACCGGCGTCTCGCCTGCCGCCTGATAAAGGCTTCCTCCGGCCAATTGCATTGGAACCTCTCCTTTTCGCATCACCCTACAATACAGAACATGAAGCTCATCTGAAACCTTCAGCAGCTGTCCATACAAATAAGGGTAATCTTCCATATACTTCTCCTTTCTTATACCTAATCGATACAACAACAATCCCATTAAGGCCAGCATATCCTTCACATTAAACCAAATAGCATTTTCCCGTCCCGCAAAATTGAGCCGTCCCAGATAAGCGCCAAGGATTTCAGCCATGCAGACTAAGGAATGGATGTCTTTCTGCAAAGGCGCCGTTTGCTCCAGCATTAACTCCATGCCATGATATTTAGGTACCGGTTTAAATTTATCTGTGGCAAGCTCCCCGTTCCCTTTCCATGTTTTATTTAAAATGTCGGCCACCTCCAGCGGGAAGGGCACTCTTGGCTGGCCAAAGGGAAAACGAGGCAGGTTGTCCGTACAGCCAGCCGTCCAATCTCTACTGCTCTTCTCCAATTCTACCGGATCTGTCTGGCGCGTATAAAGAACTTTTGTCCTTGCTTTATCAATTTTGCGGATAAAGAAAAGCTGAATACGATTAGCAAAAGAATCTGCTCCCTGCACGCCTCCCTGCTTCAACTCCTTCATAAACAATTTTGTCTGCGCCTCAAAAACTGCGTCGCCTTGCGCCGGCCTTTTAAAAATCCGTGTAAAACTTACCTTTGTTTCCGGCAGAACAGATGGATAAGCAAACAATATTTCGTTTTTATCCGTATTGATCCAGGTAACATCTTTACGCTCTACGTCTCCAAGCCACGTAAGTGCGGCATGTAAATCCTTCCGCAGTTTGGGGGATATGGGATAACTGGCATTTTCTATCCGTCCATACCGCGTTTGGCATTTCTGCTCTTTGAACATTGTTCGAAGCTTTACATCAAAACCGCCTGCAAGCTTCACCTCCGGCATCGGTTCTTCCAGTGTTTTAAAGGGAATGCCAAACGCATCTGTCATATCCGAATCTTGCTCTTTCATCTGAGAATCTTCGGCATCTAATAATGCGGCATTCAATTCTCTTGTGAATTTTTCACTGGCAGCAGAAATACCGGATTCCATCAATCTGTCCGAATCTAAGATCACAGAGAGACTACCTGTATCATCTTCCGCTTTTTTGT
Organism: uncultured Lachnospiraceae bacterium; assembly: GCA_944383835.1. GTDB lineage: Bacteria > Bacillota > Clostridia > Lachnospirales > Lachnospiraceae > RGIG7193. The sequence continues at coordinate 3,010 of CALWRE010000118.1, forward strand.
CCTCCTTTCCCAGATGAAACAGAACTGCAAAAGCAAGCGGAACATTTTCCTTTTCATTCAGCATCCGAAATGCGTTCCTTTCAAGCTCTTGATGCAGGTGCAGGGGGTCAAGAAATTTATCGCTCTCTTCCATCAATATGGTCAGAGGCTCATATTCGGAATCTGACAGCAGCTTTCTTAGTTCATTCGGAGTGTTTTGCATTGATATCTTATATTTGTTTTGAAACTTTTTCCCCCAGTTATTGTTCGTACACCAGGATTTTATCGTTTCTATCGCAGCCGCGTCTAAATTCTCCGGACAAATGCCCGAAAGCTTCTTCTTGACAGCATCATCTGTAATTCGATACAGCGGAACAAGATTCATTGCAGGAAACGAGCCTTGATTCGAACCATATTTACGCAGCTGCTCTCCCAATGCTTTCGGCACTTCCGAAATTCCCGTTACCTGACCGTCTTGGATCATAATGTGAATGCAGGGGGCATTCGGCCGGATATTCGGAATCGGTTTATATTTCCGATGCCAGCTTTTTGCCTCAATCCCTGCCTGCTCAATCGCCTGGGATAATCCATATAATTCATTGATCATCCGCATCACCTCTTTCCGGATAGACCAAAACGCCCTGATGAATACATAGATCCGTATCATACACTGCCCGCACCTTCGACTGGTATCCCCCCGGAAAAATCTCTCTGAGCATAGAAGGAATATGGATATCCGGAATGTCTGTGCAGACCCTGGTTTCCTCACGAAACGGCCCAAAATAAGAAACTGTAAATTCTCTCCACCCCAATGATAAGGTCGAATAGGACTGTCCTCGCTTCAGTCTCCGTTCAAATATCGCCTGATAGGCATGGCCGGGCGATGTCGTTTTTCGATCCCAGGCTATGGCCTTTTCCGGCACGGAAGCCTTATTTTTATTCGGCACCACATCCGCATATAAGCGATAGCATACATCTACCAACACTGTAGCGAACAGCTGATAATTATTGTTATCCTTGATCGATACTGTGCTGCGCAATGGCCCACCATAATTTGTCGCGTAGGAATGGTACTGGGGTGCAGTACACAACTCCACTTTCCGGGGAATAATCCGTATGGCAGGCCCCCAAAGCACGCTTTCGAACAGAGCCCGCACCGCCGAATAGGTTGGAGCCGGATAACTGGATGGGGAATCTCCCGTGTCCGGCCTAGTCCAAAGCGCCGTATTTCCTGCCACTTCCATCGACACCTGATAGATTTCTCTGTGCAAACCAATCACTCCCTTCTCTTCAGTAACTCATTTGCTAATTTCCAAAATCTTTCTATTCTTATGATACTTCTAATTCAGGGAAAAGTCAACAGATTGATTTCTTTTTATAAATTACACTTTACTGAACATAAATTTCTTGTTGTTGTGAAATGATCTTTTATCTGTTATACTATTTTTGATCAGGAACACCTGTGGATTGAAATAGTAATGTATATTTTATTATGGAACACGAGTGGCACAAAGAAACGAATTTCTTTGCGCCACTTACATCTTTTAAAGAGTATGGCCTTTTCAAACATCTCTTCGCAGCGTATAACCTGCGCTGCGGTCTCATAAATACCTTTGTTTCACTCTTCCCTCAACCGAAACTTCGCCAGTCCATTCTTACGCAGCAGCCAGGCGCCGACGAGGAAGGTCCCCTGGCCGATCACATTGACTCCCTCTGCAATCCAGTTCATCGAGGCCTGGGCGAAGTCCCGCGAGGACAGATAGCCCATGCACAGGGAACAGACAAAGGACAGGACAAAGAGCACAATGAACCGCGGCTTTTTCATCCTGGCGGAGATAATGCAGAGGCCTGCGTCCATCAGGCCCAGCCCCGCCACCATCAAGCCCACGAACACGAAAGTCCCCGAAAAGACCGGCGGCGCCACCGCCAGGGCCGCGTTTTTCCCCTGTCTGTGGGTGATCAGCGCCAGAATGCCGATGCCCGCCAGCAGAAAACCGATCGACTGGACGGGAAAGAACATCGTATTCAGCGCTTCAAAATCGCAGACGCCCGCCGCGTAGAGCAGTTTATAGAGCGCCTTCAGCGCCCCGGCGCAGGTAATGTCGATGGTCCCCGCGGCAAAGAGGGCAAAGGCCCCTTTGCTCATCTTGTTGTATAGGTCGCGCATCAAGATCACCGCCGCCGTGGCGAAGAAAATAACCGGGATAAAATCCACCAGAGCCATGGAAACCGAAAAATCTTTCATACTTTTTTTCACTCCCCCTTGAAGCCTATTTTTTTGCAGCCTGCTTCTTCTGTAGTTTATTTTCCATTCCTATCCCGCATTTACTTTTTATTCAGATGGTAGATGGGCAGGAACGGAATGATGATCGGCGTCTTATCCGCATAGGCATTGTACGCCGGATCCGCCCCGTAGCGGCCCATCTGCCGCTTTTCCAGGCGCTGGGCGCCGTTAAACATGATAAACACAATGCAGATATAGGCAATAATCGCCATCAGCCACTGGCCGGCGCCCTGGTAGGCCGTGAGGCCGCTGACAAACACACCCGTCCAGAAAATAATCTCTCCCAGGTAATTGGGGCAGCGCACAATTTTGTACAGCCCCTTTGTGGCCACCATATGAGGATTCTCCTTTTTCTGGGCGGACTTCTGATTGTCGGCAACAGACTCCAGCACCAGGCCGCAGACAGAGATCACCGCCCCGATTAACGGAACCGTCGTATCCTTCGCCCCATTCAGATAGCGGTACAGCATGGGACTTACCTGGGCCGTATAGAGGACGGCGACGCAGACCCAGATCGCGGCAAGCACAAAGACCGGCATCTTCTTGTCATTTCCGGTGGCCTCCTTCAAGGTCTTCCGGTAAGCGGCGTTTTTGATCTCGCGCACCAGCAGAAAGCCGGACAGCCGGATGCCATAGGCCAGAAACAGCGCCATCTGCAGGAGGACCAGCCAGGTCACTCCCTCCGCCCAGCCGTTGACATAAGCCAGGATAAAGACCGTAATCCCACCCCCGGCTATGGCAAAGCCATATCCGATGGAAAGGAAATATACAAACTTATAAAATCCCACCGCGCAGAGAACCGCGCAGACGGCAAGAATTACCCCTAAGTACTGCCAGCCCATTATTTCGCCTCCTTAAAACTCTCTTTGATATATGCGGCAAAGCTCATTTTCCCGTAGACAGTGGAACCCACCATCTCCTCGGTGAGCGTCCATTTTGAGAAGCGCAGGATTGCCTCCTTGCCGTTTTTCTTCAGCTTGTTGACAAAGGCCAGGACGTCGAAGAGGAAGGCGGGGGCACGCTTGATCACCGGCTCCTTGCCCGCCGCGGCGAAGCAAAGCTTTGCGATCTCCTCATAGGAATAGGTCTCCTTTCCGCCGATATCGTAGGTCTTGTTTTCATCTGTCATATGCTTTACGATAAAGTCGGCAAAATCCTCGGTGGAAATGACGTTGGCATGAACGGGCTTTTTGCCCAGCAAGGTAACCTCCCCCTTCTCGATCATCGGGCGGAACACCTTGACAATATCGTAGAAATAGCCGGTGGGCCGCAGGATCACCCAGGTTAGGCCGCTCTTTTTCAGTTCTTCTTCAAATAAATACTTTGCGTGGAGCATGGGCACCTTCGGCGCCTTGTCTGCCTTGATAACCGATATGTAGGAAAAATGCTTGACGCCCGCGGCCTGGGCCTCTTTCAGCAGATTTACATTCCCCTGGTAATCGATCTCATAGTTGGTGACCGTGGCCGACGTCTTGGTGAGTCCGACGGTGGAGATCACCACGTCCGCCCCGTCGCACAGTCCCTTTAATGTCTCCGGCTTGGTCACATCGATTTTATGAAACGCATAGCTGCCGGTCACGCCCAGATCCCTCTCCGTCACATCGGCGGCAACTACCTCATGGCCCGCCGCCAGCAGACTTTTAAACACATCCGCGCCCAGATTTCCGTAGGCGCCTGCCAGTACAACTTTCATCTTGCGATCCCCCTTACTTATTTTTCCTTACCTTTTCTTTTTCTCTTACTTTTTAATTTTCTTTTACTTCTTATTTTTCTCTTACTTCTTATTTTTCTCCTTGGAGCGCTTGTCGTTGATAATCTTCATGTGCTCCTCGGTGATCAGCTCCACATTGTTCTCTCTGGCCCATTCCACGCAGCCCTTCAGCACCACCGGCAGGAAGATCCGCGGCACGCCCAGGATCGTTTTCAGGGCGTCGTCGGTGAATTTGACCTTATCGTCGGCGCGGTCGGCCGCATAGCGCACCGACTCCAGCGTGGCCTGGCGCATCTGAAGGAGCTCGGCCCGCATCCGGGTTTTTCTATGGAACCAGAAATTCTTGCTGTCGCGGTAGCCGTAATCCACGGGAAGGGGCGGGAAGTCCTTGGCCTTGACCCCGTTGATGATGGCGTCGCTGTATTTTTTCTTCATCAGGATCTTATCGACGCGGAGAATAAAATGAGCGCCGAATTTGCTGGTAATGCCGTTGAAATCATGGTAAGGGGGCTCGTAACCGTTCAGCTCGCCCGGCTTATCCTGGTCGGCCCCGTCCAGCTGCCGCATCCAGGTGCATTCGATCACCTGAATGGCGTCCGTCATCACCTGCGGCCTCTTCTCGCCGGTCTCCTCCTCGATCATGCTCGTCTCCAGGCGGAAATTGCACTTGGGCATCTTGTCACTGGGCTTATCGCCGGGCCAAGACAGCTTTACCGCCTCCTTGAAATTTTTCGGATTGTCGTCGATGAAATTGATCGCGCACTTTCCGGTGCGGAGAATATTCTGTGCCGTATTGGACGAATTGCGGCAGGAAAGAAGCATGGCGTAATAATCCTTGCCGGCCACATAGTAGGGCTGCACCAGGGAATAGGGGCCCAGATTGGTGCTGCCGTCCTCGCAGAGCGTGCTGATCAGGACGGTGGGCATCGGGAAAAACAGGGAAGTCTGATAAAAATTGTCTACAATACGAAGATTTTCAAAACTGCTCATAACACAAGCCTCCTCATCTCATAAATTTCACAACATCTTTTAAAACATCTTTCAAAACATCTTTTGCTGCATTTTTTGAATGTTTTTCAAACAGCTTTCAAAACAGCCGGCCCAGAACCGAATACAGCTCCTCAAAGCTCTTGCCGGCCATGGTCCAGGTAAGCATGGCCTCCGCAGCAAAATCCGGCAGAAATTCCGGCAGAGGCTCCGCGCCTCCGCCGCAGCCGTTCTCCGCATCCTGGGTTTTATCCGCATCCTGGGCCTTATCGCACAACGGACGAATGACGTCGGCGATCTGCGTGCGCAGCTGCCCATGCCGCTGCGAAAAGACGCTGGCAAAAACCTTCGCGGCATCGGCATCGGTAAATAAGGCCTGATGTTTCCGGGAAAACCTGCGCAGGGCGGTATAAATGCCGTACAGAACGGTTTTCGGATCCTCCGAAGGATAAGCCTTCATCTCGCCCAACGCCTCCTGCCAGTCCTCCAGCATAAAAGAGGCAATCAGCATATCCTTGGACTTGAAGTAATTATAGACCGTTCCCACCCCCAGGCCGCAGGCCCCGGCCACGGAGCGAATGGTGGTTTTCCCATAGCCATTTTCTGTGATCTGCCTTTGGGCCTCCGCAAGGATCCGCTCCCGCACGTTTTCCAATATTTTTGGCATCCTTTCCCTCCCTTTTGTTTTTATGAACATGTTCATTATAACTATAGTTCCTCGTTTATATTTTGTCAATAGTGTTTTTCTCTTAACATGGCGTTTTTCTCTTGACAGTCGGAAAAAGATGTACTATCATCCAGTTAGTTGATATAACATCTTTTTTTTGAAAAAAGGAAGGAAAATGGACATTACACAGCGGCAGATTACAAAAATAGCCCGGGAAGTGGGAAAGTTCACGGCCCGAACGATGAAGGAGGATGGGGTTGGCACCGCAGAGTTTGATCTGATTCATGCTGTGCGGAAAAACCCCGGCATCACCCAGGCGGAGATCTGCAGGATCCTGGGAGCCGATAAGGGCGCCGTGGCAAAGCAGACCGCCAACCTGGAGGCAAAAGGGTATCTTCGCCGGGAAAGCAATCCGGCCGATGGGCGCAGCCAGCTCATCTACCCTACCGACCAGGCCCAGCGGCTGAAAAATTCAAAAGCCCATATTGAAGCCTTGTTTTATGAATGGCTGGCCGAAGCTCTGCCCGTAGAGGAGCGGAAGGAATTTTCCCGCCTGCTGAACCTTCTCTATCAGCGGTGCAAGGAAGAGAGCAAAGCCGGTTTTCCCGAAATGACGGTACGGATAAAGGAGAGTGAATAATATGAAGGCCAATCAAGGGAAAAAGCATCTGTCGCAAGCCATGGTGTTTCTCATTCTGTTTGGGATTGTCAGCCTGTTCTCGGATATGACCCATGAGGGGGCATCCAGCATCCGCGGCGCTTATTTGTCTATTATGGGGGCTTCTGCCGGCGCCATTGGATTTTTCTCCGGACTGGGCGAATTGATCGGGTACTCGATGCGATATGTGTTCGGAAAGCTTACGGACAAAACCCGACAGTATTGGCCCATAACGATCCTCGGCTACATACTGGATGTGATGGCCGTACCCGCATTGGCCCTGGTCGGGGAGCACGGATGGGTGTGGGCCTGCCTTCTGCTGGTCGTTCAGCGGATGGGCAAAGCCATCAAAAAACCGGCAAAAGACACCATCATGTCCTTTGCCGCCTCGCAGGAAGGGGTGGGGAAGAGTTTTGGCCTGCAAGAACTGCTGGATCAGATCGGGGCCTTCCTGGGGCCAGTCCTGCTGTATCTGGTGATGCTCTTTCGGACGGAGGGAGACGTCTTCCAAACCTACTCTTTCTGTTTCGCCGTGCTTGCCATTCCCGGCCTTATCACAATCCTTCTGCTGCTGGTTACCCGGCGCAAATTCCCCAACCCGGAGCAATTTGAGCCGGAGCCGAAAGAGCATGTACCTTTTCACATGAAGAAAAGCTTTGTGCTCTACATCGCGGGAATCAGCTGCTTTGCGTTCGGCTTTATCGATTATTCCCTCATCATCATGCACGTTTCCAATGTATACGCCGGCCTAGCCGCCAACCTGGCGGAAACCTCGTCGCTGGTGACGGAGGGAACCCTGCCGCTGCTCTATGCCGGCGCAATGCTGGTGGATGCGGTCGCCGCGCTTGTGTTCGGGCGTCTTTATGATAAGATCGGCGTAAAAGCGCTGACCATTTCCACCCTGCTCTCCAGTGTGTTCGCCATCTTTGTATTTTCCATTCATTCCGTCCCCATGCTTCTCATCGGCATCGCCCTGTGGGGAATCGGGATGGGAGCGCAGGAATCCATCCTAAAAGCCGCTGTTACTTCCATGGTCCCCAAAGACAGCCGAGCTACGGGATATGGAATTTTTGAATTCTCCTTTGGCATCTTCTGGTTTCTTGGCAGCTGGATCATGGGCGTGCTTTACGACCTGAGCATTCCCGCTATGGTAGCCGTGTCGGTTACCGCGCAGCTGGCCTCGATTCCCCTTTATCTTGCCTCAGACAGACGTGCTCAGGCGGAAAAAAATTCCTTCGCACGCTGAATAAAGGCTTTCAATGCGGGGTTCCCCTGCAGCGACTTATAGTAGACGCCAAAGGACACGGGGTCCGCATCCGTCAGGGGGATTTTGGAGATGGAAGGCGTGTCCGGAACCAAAAACTCCGGCAGGACCGAAATCCCATACCCCGCTGTGACCAGGACGGTAATGGCCTCCGCCGATTCGCAGAAATAGAATTCCGACGGCGGCCGTTCCCCCATGAGCTGCCCTTGCAGCCAGGCAATGGAGAGGGAAGACGATTTTTGCGGAACAAACAGCACAAGACGCTCCTCCTTCAGGTCGGAAAGCCTTACCTGCGTCCGCCTCGCCAGGGGATGCCGGCTGGAGCAAAGGCAGATAACCGGGGCCCTAGCAATCTCCTTATAGAGGGCGGAAATTTTGAGGGAGGCCGGCTCCTTAAACCCGACCACCGCATCCAAATCTCCCTCTTCCAGCATCCGGTAGATATGCTGAAACGGTATCGCCTGCAGGCGGGGATGCAGCTTGGGACAATCTTCGAGAAGCCGTCCCAGGGTCTCCGCCAGCAAAAACATATAGGGAAAACTGTAAAATCCCAGGGCCAGGGTCTCAAACTCCCTGGCCGCCGCATTGTCAAATCTTTTTTTCGCCCGGTCTGAAATAGCCACGATCTGCTGGGCGTCATTTAAAAAAGCCATTCCCTCCTCCGTCAGCTTCACGGAGCGTGTCGTCCGGTGAAACAGCTTCACGTTCAATTCCTTCTCCAGGGACTGAATCTGCTGGCTGACGGCCGGATGGGTTACATGGAGCGACTGGGCCGCCTGTGAAAAATTCAGATACTCCGCCACCGCTATAAAGCAGGAAAGCTGAAAGGTATTCATCCTGTCTCCCCTCTCTTGATTAGTAAGGTTTCCTTTCTAATAGTAACATATTCTGTATTCCCTTTCAAGGAAAAACCGGTATAATGATGTCTGTATCCAAATAGTTCGCTTCCGAACAATACAAGACAAGGAGACAGCAATATGGTTAAAACAATATTGGCGCAGGTGAAGCAGTATAAATCCGCTTCTCTTCTCGCGCCCCTCTTTACCGCTGGGGAAGTGCTGATGGAAGTGCTCATCCCCTTTGTCACCGCTTCGATCATCGACAAGGGAATTGAGGCGGGAAATATCCGGCAGGTTTATCTCTACGGTGTCGTCATGCTCCTCATGGCATTTATGAGCCTGGCCTTTGGCGTCCTAGCAGGGCGGTATGCGGCAAAGGCGTCCTCCGGCCTGGCCTGCAACCTGCGGGAAGGAATTTATGAGAAGGTGCAGACCTTCGCCTTCTCCAACATTGACAAATACAGTACCGCCGGCCTGGTCACCCGCATGACCACCGACGTAACCAACGTCCAGAACGCCTATCAAATGATCCTGCGGATTGCCGTCCGGGCGCCGCTCATGCTGATCTGCAGCATGGTGATGTGCTTCTTCATCAACATCCGGCTCAGCACCATTTTCCTGGCCGCCATTTTCGTCCTGGCCATCGCCCTGATTTTTATTATGCGCCGCACCACCCCTGTGTTCAGCGAAGTATTCCGCAAATATGACGACTTAAACGCCAGCGTACAGGAAAACGTCTCCGCCATCCGCGTGGTGAAGGCCTTCGTGCGGGAGGATTACGAAAACGCAAAATTTCAGAAGGCCGCCGAAAAGCTCTACCGTCTTTTCGTCAAAGCGGAAAGCACCCTGGCCTTAAACAACCCGGTAATGATGCTGGTGGTCTACGGCTGCATCCTGGCTATTTCCTGGTTCGGCGCACACTTCATCGTGGCCGGGGAGCTTTCCACCGGGAATCTCACCAGCCTGTTCAGCTATGTGATGAGCGTTCTGATGTCCCTCATGATGCTGTCCATGATCTTTGTGATGATCACGATGAGCGCCGCCAGCGGCCGCCGGATTGCGGAGGTTTTAAACGAAGTTCCCGATATGGCCGACCCCACCCAGCCGGAAAATACGGTGGCCGACGGCAGCATCGACTTCAATCACGTGGACTTCTCCTATAAGCACGGCAGCGGGGAAAAGACACTCCGGGATATTGACCTCCATATTCGCTCCGGCGAAACCATCGGCATCATCGGCGGTACCGGCTGCGGCAAGTCCAGTCTGGCAAACCTCGTCAGCCGCCTGTACGATGTGGACAGCGGCAGCGTCTGCGTGGGCGGCAAAGACGTCCGCTCCTACGAACTGGAGGCCCTCCGCGGGCAGGTGGCCGTGGTGCTGCAGAAAAACGTTCTCTTTTCCGGCACCATCCTCGACAACCTCCGCTGGGGCAAGGAGGATGCAACCATCGAAGAATGCGCCGAGGCCTGCCGCCTGGCCGCAGCCGCTGCATTTATCGAACGTTTTCCCGACGGATACGAAACCTGGGTCGAACAGGGAGGGACGAATCTCTCCGGCGGCCAGCGCCAGCGTCTCTGTATCGCCAGGGCTCTGCTGAAAAAACCGAAAATCCTTATTTTGGACGACTCCACCAGCGCCGTGGATACGGCCACCGACGCAAAGATCCGGGAGGCTTTTGCCAAGAAAATCCCCGGCACCACAAAGCTCATTGTGGCGCAGCGCATTTCCAGCGTACAGGACGCCGACCGCATCCTGGTCCTGGACGGCGGAACGGTCAACGGCTTCGATACCCATGAAAATCTATTGAAAACCAATTCCATCTACCGCGAAATCTACAAAGCGCAGACCCAGGGCGGCGGCGATTTTGACCAGCCTGCCCTGGAAGGAAAGGAAGGTGTTCTGGCATGACGGCGCAGGGAAAAAATAAGATGAGCGTAGGCCAGCAGATCCGCGCCATGAAGCGGGTGCTGGGCTACATGCTGAAAAATTACAGGTTTTCTTTCTTTATTGTGGTTGTATGCATTCTCGGCTCCGCCCTGGCGACCCTTCGGGGCACCTTATTTATGCAGAGCCTGATCGACGATTACATTGTACCCCTGACGCAGGCGCAGACAGCGGACTACTCCGCCCTGGCCGCGGCCCTGATATCGGTGGCGGCCGCATACGGAATCGGCATCCTCTGCGCCTACAGCTATAACCGAATCATGGTCAATATCAGCCAGGGCACCATGCGCAGCCTCCGCATCGAACTGTTTTCACGCATGGAAACCCTGCCCATCCGCTACTTCGATACCCACGCCCACGGCGACATTATGTCGGTCTACACCAACGATGTGGACACCCTGCGCCAGCTTATGAGCCAGAGCATCCCCCAGGTCATCAATTCCGGCGTGACCATCCTGACCTCCTTTGCCAGCATGCTTTTATTGGATATCCCGCTGACCATCATCACCCTGGCAGGGGTCGGCGTAATGGCCTTCGCCACCTCGAAAATCGCCGCCAAATCCTCGGTCTACTTCGCCCGCCAGCAAAAAGACCTGGGCGCGGTAAACGGCTATATTGAAGAGATGATGGACGGACAGAAGGTGGTCAAGATCTTCTGCCATGAAGCCAAGAGCCTGGACCAGTTCCGGAAGCTGAACGACGAGCTGCGCGAAAGCGCGGACAAGGCCAACACCTTCTCCAATATCAGCATGCCGGTCAACGCAAACCTGGGCAATATCAGCTATGTCCTCTGCGCGGTCGTGGGAGCCGTCTTTGCCCTGAACGGCTATCTGGGCCTGACGCTGGGCGCCCTGGTCTCCTTCCTTACCCTGAACAAAAACTCCACCCAGCCTGTGAGCCAGATCAGCCAGCAGCTTAACAGCATTATGATGGCCATGGCCGGCGCACAGAGGATCTTCGATCTGATGGATGAACAGCCGGAGGAAGACAACGGCTATGTGGAGCTGGTCCATGCGAAGGAAAATCCCGACGGAACCCTGACGGAGACCGGGGAACGCACCGGACTCTGGGCCTGGAAGCATCCGCACAGGGCGGACGGGAGCATTACCTATAAAAAACTGGAAGGCGGCATTACCTTTGACGGTGTGGACTTTGGATATGAGGAAGGCAAGATCGTCCTGCACGGCATTAAGCTCTATGCAACGCCGGGACAGAAAATCGCTTTCGTCGGCTCCACCGGCGCCGGCAAGACTACGATCACCAACCTGATCAACCGCTTCTACGACATTGCGGACGGCAAGATCCGCTGCGACGGGATTAACATCAACAAAATCAAAAAAGCCGACCTTCGACGCTCTCTGGGGATGGTCCTTCAGGATACCCACCTGTTTACCGGCACTGTTATGGACAATATCCGCTACGGGAGGCTGGACGCCACCGACGCGGAGTGCCTTGCGGCGGCAAAGCTGGCTAACGCCGACGATTTTATCCGCCGCCTGCCGGATGGCTATCAGACCATCCTCACCGGAGACGGGGCAAACCTCTCCCAGGGGCAGAGACAGCTGTTAGCCATCGCCCGGGCCGCGGTGGCCGACCCGCCGATGCTGATCTTGGACGAAGCCACTTCCTCCATCGATACCCGCACCGAAACGCTGGTGCAGCAGGGCATGGACCGGCTGATGGCCGGCCGCACCACCTTCGTGATCGCCCACCGCCTCTCCACCGTCAAAAACGCAGACTGCATCATGGTGCTGGAGCAGGGCCGCATTATTGAGCGTGAACTGGCCATTTTGACCGGCAGTGGATAGCTTTCCCAGCATATACTCATACAGACCGCCCTGTTCCGTAAAATCGGGCAGATAGCCATGCTTCACGTTTTTAATAGCAGGGAACACCCGCTGGGAAATCACATCGTAAGATTGCCTCCGTTTTCATCATCCGAAACAAATTCCATAACATCGCCAATATTGCAATCTAACACCTCGCAAATTTTTCCATGTTTATGCAAAAAATGCACAAAGCTTCCTTAACTGGTCATTTGGCTCTGCCCAAGACTCAAAAGCTGAATCAACCGTCTGCTCAAGCATGGATACTGTAACTTGACCTTGGCTCAGATTTAGAATCCCATGCAAAAATACACAAAAAGTCAAATCGAATGTGTCTCACGCAACATCCGATGCAGCTCTTTTGCCATTGGCGCATATTTTTTATAGTTCTCCGATTCACAGTCGCCGCCGGCATTGGCGCAATAAATCCATTCGCTGTATTCTTTAAAGAAAAACAGCTTCATCGTACGATCGTATTCTTCTCGGGATATTCCTTCGTCCTTTATCAGATTTTCATAATAATAGTCCAGAGCAAACTCTTTATCGGAGCGCGTCATTTGAAAGAGCGTGTCCGTATCATCTTCTCCAAACGCCAGCAATCGGGCGATGGCACAGGGATACGGCAGAATACCTGCAAATTCCCAATCCAGGATCACCGCCCTGTCTTCTCCCGCAATGACGTTAGACGGCAGCATATCATCATTGCACAATGTCCTTGGAACAGCGGCAAAGGCCTCCAGGTAGGCCTCGTAGCTTTCGGATAGTTCGCCCATATAAGCCAGGCGTTTGCATCGATTGGGAAAACTTCTGGCGTAACCATAGCCCACATCCGCCAGGCTTGTGTTCTGCCAGTAACGGCGCTGTCCGGCGATCAGCGCATCCAGCGTCCGTTTCAGCCTCGGCCTGGTGCATTTGCTCATGCTTTCGCCCGGCACATATTCCATCAGCATATAGATTTCATTCCCATGCTCGGAAAATCCGTATGTCTTAGGGGCATAGCCGCCGTCTGACAGGAACGCTTCATAGACTGCCTTTTCCTCTCGGGAGGTTTGCTTCAAAACAAAGCTGCCGTCCTCTGTTTCCAATTTCCAGACCTGGTACGGCTTTCCGTCCTCTTCGCTGCAAAACTGCACAATATTTTGAATATACGGTCGAAAACCCAACGGTTCAAGTATAACCTTTATCGTTTTAACATCCATCTCCCTGTCCTCCATCCTGAGAGCAGATCCTTTTTATATGTATGCTTTTCCGGTTCTACATGCACGGATGGATCATCAGTTCAATGATGGTTCGATCTGTCTCCCGCATGCCCTCCTTTGCCAGCTGGCAGACGTTGCGGATGGTGTTTTCCACCCCTTTCACCACAATGCCATCCCCGCCGCAGAACTGGCTGCCGCAGCGCTGCATCTGCATACCCAATAACCCCGCCTCCACCGCGGAGGCAATCTTGGCCGCACAGCTGGCCTTGGCCCCATCGCAGATCATGCCGGAATTGATAGCCACGGCATTGACGACGGTATGGGCAATCTCATTAAACCGCCCGCCGTAGAGGTATGTCACCCCTGCTCCGGCCCCGCATCCGGCGCTGGTGGCCCCGCAGTAAGCAGACAGAGGGCCGATGCCGCTCTTTAAATGAATGGTCACCAGGTTGGACACCACCAGCGCCCGATAGAGCTCTTCCTGGGCGGAACCCAATTCTTTTGCATACACGATGACTGGCAGGGACGCAGTCAGCCCCTGGTTGCCGCTGCCAGAATTGATGACCACCGGCAATTCACACCCGTTCATCCGTGCGTCGGATCCCGCCGCGGCATAGGCCTTTGCCCGGTTCTGGACGCTGTCCCCGTAGGCTTTAAGCAGGATACTGCCGATATTGGCGCCCCAGTCTCCCCGGAGGCCCTCCTCAGCGATAGCCGTATTGCAGTCAATCTGCCGCTGGATCACATCCCGAATATCCTCGATCCGGACACAGTCAGCAAATTCCACGATTTGCTCCACCGTGAGCAGGCTCCGGTCCGCAGCCGGATGAGGTCCCTCCGCCTCGTCCCCCGCTTCCTGCCAGAGCGCCTGCCCGTCCCTCTCCACGGCGGTGACGTTGGTGTGGCGGCCTGTGATCTCCGTCCGGGCAGTGTGCCCGCCCCCGGCCAAGGTTACCTCGATGTAAAAGATGTGCCCGTTATCCGCCTGCTCCACCGTACATTCCATGGCGTCCAAAAGAGCTTTGATCTGGCCGATCTGCTCCTCCGTTACATCGGATAATACCTCCAGCTTTTTTTCCTCCCGTCCTGCCGCAATGCCTGCGGCGGCCGCCGCCGCGATTCCCCGGAGGCCTCCGGTATTGGGCACCACCACGCTCTTAACGTTTTTGATGATGTTGGCGCTGGCCATGACCTGGGCGCGCTCCGGTATGCACCCCAGAGCCGCCCGAGCCAGAGCGGCAGCGTATGCCACCGCAATCGGCTCCGTACATCCCATAGCCGGAACCAGTTCTTCCTCCAGGATACGCACATATTCTTCATAAATCCGTCTGTCCATGGTTATCTCTCCCTATATATATTGATCAAATAATATCCGTCTTGCCCGCTCCTACTGCCCTAATGATTCGATGAAATTTCCCTTACTAAAAAAAGCTCTGCCAGTTTATCTAGTTGGGATGCTATCAGCGGAAATTCTTTATTAAGGTCTAACGTCCTAGCACCAATTTGATTTCCTCCCATATTGAACACAACATCCGGTGTAATATCTTCATCCGTTTTCGCATACAGAAGAATCCCTGCTACGTTCCCCGTATTATCCTTATCCAGATTCTTTACATATGTAAATATCTGGTATAAGTTGTTGGAATGCAGAGAATATTTATCGAACTGTTTCTGTAATGTCCTGCCATAATACTTGGCATCTATGATCAAAGTCTTTTCTTTAAACTGTAGCATGATATCCGTCTGCATAACAGGCAGGAAACGAATCATCGATTCGCTGTTCTCTCCTATCAGATCCCACTTAACCTGGCCAGCCTTAATCTCTGACAAATATGTATGATGCTGACGATAATATTCTAAGATAAACTTTTCATACAGCTTCGCCATATGTTCATCCGAGAATACTGTCATTTTATACTCACCCTTCTCCGTGGTCTGCAGCATTCCATCCAAGACAAAATAACAGACATTCATCAGCATCTCATAGTTTTGATTGTTTCTATGATAATACAGCCGATCCCACTGAATTTCCAAAGGTTCCAGCAGTTCAATTCCATCAAAGAAAACCTGTATCTTTTTTAATGCGTTTTTTCGTTCCGTATTCACTCCATCGTCCATAAGCAAATAATGTACTGTTGTTTTTAGAATGCGGTTAAAGAGATTGTTCTCTGACAGTTCATCAAACTCACAATCCAGTTTTTGTTTTCGCTGGATCCGATTGCGTATCGTACCAGGCACATCCAGCTTGCCCCGCATGACAGATAACGTTTCATGCTTCATGGTATATTCTCGGTATAATCCTCGCTTCAACTGCTGTCCAATGCCTTTGCTGAGAATCGCAGCAAAAAGATCCTGCGCATTCTCAAACTTTTCCGAAGCCACTTCATCATAATTCGACTGCTTCAAAATCCGAAACGCATAGGAAAGCATATAGTATATGTTCTTGATAAATATGCTCTTATCTTTATTCATCAAACACTCCATGCAGATTTTTTTCCCAACGTTGCAGTTTCACCGGTTCATCAAACCAGTACTCGCTTAGCATCGGCAAAATATCAAATTCCACCACAGAGCGCATCCACTCCTCATCCATACCCTTTTCTTCTCTTCCGCAGAAATAGCTGTGCCCAATCTGGAATCCGCGTCCCAGCGACTTGTCCTCTGCAATCTCTTTGTTCAGGATTTTAATCTGATCAATCAAGGCATTGAATGTTTCGTTCCCGAATGTCTGCTGGTAGTTCATAAATCCTTCCGAGCTGAATCCCGGCTCTATTTCAAAGAAACTGAATCTTCTCCTTAATGCATAATCTATCATTGCAAGACTTCTGTCCGCCGTATTCATCATACCGATAATATATAGATTTTTCGGAACAGAAAAAGGCATTCCACTGTAGGCCAGTGTCGCCTTCGCACCACGGTAATCCTTCTCAATCAACATCAGCAATTCTCCAAAGATCTTACTCATGTTGCCACGGTTAATTTCATCAATGATGAAGAAAAACTCTTTATCCGGACGTTTTTCTGCCCTCTGGCAGAACCGATAGAAAATACCCTCAGAAAGCTTAAAGTCTGAGCCGTCCGGTCTGTACCCCATGACGAAATCTTCATAAGAATAATTTTGGTGAAACTGAATAAATTCAATCCTTGATTCATCCTTTTCACCCATCATAGAATATGCCAATCTTTTTGCCGCAAATGTCTTCCCCACACCAGGAGCGCCTTGTAAAATCAAATTCTTTTTATTCTGTAGTAAAGCGACCAATGTATCATATCGTTCCGCAGCCATATATACCTGACTGAGAAAGTCTTCTTTTGTATAAGGTATATTGGAATTCTGAGCATCATTTCCTCTATATATATAGTACGGGGACAAATCTATCTCCGGAATATATCTATGCTCTCTTTCCGCGGTTTTTATCTTAATCCACTTAGCCGTAATTTTACTTGCCAATTCATCTGTTACAACGATGGTTTTTCCTAAATCCGTAAGAGACCATATTCCACCCTCACCCTTATCAATAAATCCTTCATAAACCAAATAGTTTCTAGCCCAATCGATGTCATTTAGCACCTTTGCAGTTCCTGTAGAATTTACTATGTTAAGCTCATCCTCCGTAATACCATAATCCTCAATAATTTTCTGATGTATATCCGGCCTTTTCCCCCTCCCCCCCATTTTATATAAAGTATCAATAACCGGAGCGTACCACTTCGAAAATTTGGCGTCAGAATGCAAGCCATCAAGATCTATTTCCTTTTCCTGGTTGTAAAATCGGCCGATGAAAAATCCCACATCCATCGTTGCCGTCTTCAACTCCGGATCCGGATAGCAGGTTGATGTGATTGCATCCCGAATCATCTCCGGAATATCAGGATCCGATTTGATAGCCTCACAGATTTCATCGTACATCTGAAAACCACCAATCAGGCTGTCTATGGATCCATTTCGCTTAGGCATATAATCAGATGATAATTCTTTTGCAGCAGAACGAAACAATTCATACTTATAAACATAATATTTGTCTGGATATCTGAGCCAGAGATATGTGCTGATTGCATTCGTATTCTGATAGTGGTTTCTCCATGTACCGTCATCATACCTGGCTCTCAATTCCTCCGATGCCGTCTGAAACGCATCCACTCTAACCGCCAGATCCTGAGACTCATCAAAAAGAGTTCTAAACATTGTCCGTGTAGCTTCGTTATCCGCTTTAGCAAAATTTATAATCATACCGCGCGGATATGCATAGCCGGATGCCAACAAATTGTATGTCTTATCCGTCGCCTGCTTAAACATCTCTCCAAAATCCTTGGCATCAATATTCCAGTGATCCTGGAAATGCCGAATAGCCTCCCACTTGTACTTCTCGTTATCCCAATGGCTTGGAAAGTACGCCTTGTATCCTTCCAATATAAGATTCAATTGTTTTAAATCAATCATAATAGCCTCCCTCCAAACCTGATGACCAGCTTTCCGTCCACCAACTGATACCCGTAGGATCATCCTTCTTTTCCGCTTCTGTCTTGGCCGTTTTTCCCAACTGGTTGATGGTCTTCAGATATTCTTCCTCGACTGGGGAAAGAGTTTGTGCCTGATAGCGTTTATATTCTGCTTTCGCTTTTTCCATCGCCTGTGCATTCATGTCCAGATTGTAAAAAGGCAGCTCTCTTGATACTTACTGCTTACCTCCCATTCGAACCTGTCGGAATTTCCGACAGGCTGAAGTCTCATCCAGCTCGCCTACTTCGTAGATGTGGCCAATATGCTCTACAATATTGCTTCTGGACGTATGAAACAGTTCCGCCATCTGTTGCTATGTCAGTCAAACGGTTTTGTCCACAAACCGACATTCTACCTTTGTGAGTCCGTCTTCAGCCTGACAAATTACAATCTCACCCTGGCCCTGCTCTAGTCTATTCTTGTCTTTCACCATTCGTTTACACCCCTGTCTTGTTACATTTTCTATGTTTCAAGAGAACAGGAAATAGACCCACCCCTTGTTCGGACGCTTATATCACGTTTATTATATGGTGGAGCGATTTTGCCTGCAACCGTTTCCGGCTTGAAAACAGGGTTCTTTTTTATCGCTGTAAACTCACTATAGTCATATACTGTATAAATGCCATGACTTGCCTCCCTCCAGGCCGCAGGTTCTGTCTTGTCTGCGCCGACATTATCCGTTCATCCAGAAGCGTCCCGCCGACATATACCGTGATCACGATATTCCTCTACAAGCCGGAAAAGCCTGCCAATGCTTCTTCCCGTTCACTTTCGGTGAGATCACCATATCCGAAGCCGCATCCTAGACAGCTTTCTGGGAATCTGAGACCGCAAGCCACTCCATTACTGTAATCCTCTTGATCCGGCTCGCCATGTGTC
Source organism: uncultured Lachnospiraceae bacterium (assembly GCA_944383835.1). GTDB lineage: Bacteria > Bacillota > Clostridia > Lachnospirales > Lachnospiraceae > RGIG7193. The sequence continues at coordinate 21,748 of CALWRE010000118.1, forward strand.
ACCTCCTCCTGGTAATAGACATAGAAAAAACACCTACCATTTCTGATAGATGCCTTGTTTCATTTACTAATTTCTCATATCATTCACTCAAGTACTTTCCAATATTCACTCTTTTTAGATCCAGTCCTTTCCACATATCCATGCTCTTTCTGGAATGTAAGATTGCTTTCCACTGCCGTTTCACTGATTCCCAATATTTGATGCTGTTCACTGGTAGTAATATTCGGATTATCTCTCATTTCCGTGATGATTCTTTGCCTTGCATTTAATCCCTTTTTATTCCCCACCTTATTCCCAACTTTATTCCCAATCCTTTTTATTCAATGCAGCGGGATCGTGACAACAATCGAATTTTCTCTGCAAGTAAAAGCTTCTCTTCCATAAGTCTCAATGATCTTAGGCACGCCGCGGTCTGATTTTTCACTGATATGTAGCTGCAAAAGGATTTCTGATAGCTTTTCATTTACCGAAACCAATCCTCCCAGAAAAATCCCCTCCATTGTCTGTGCTGGCGGCAGTATTCCTCTGGATAAAATTTCTATCCTGTCTGAAAACACAGAAATCATTGACTCATTTCCGCTTACCCACAGATTATGTTATGCGAAGTTAATAGTTATGCAAAGTCAGTTCCGAATTCCTTTTAAAACTCAGGAATCTGGAACTTTTTACTTTGCATAAAATTCTATCTTCTTACAGGTTCTTTTTCAACCAGTCGATCAGATCTGTATGTGTCACCTAAAATTCACAAATTTTTCATTGATTTTTTCTCTGCCGGTACATATTATATAGGTGTAAGAACGTTTTACAGTGTACGGCATGGAAACACTGTTTATGCAAACACGTTTCGCAATGTACGGCAAAGAAACATTGCTTACACAGATACGCTTCACAATGTGCGGCAAAGAAACATTGTTTATCAGCCTCCGGCGAAAGCCGGAGGCATTCTTTTACAAGAAAGAGGTATCCAAATGATAGAACGTGGATTATATTACGCTACACCAGAATTTTCTAAAATAATCCAGTTCGTTGGAGGCACCTGGAATGATACCAAGCATTGTCCCATGGTCTGCCTTATCAAATCCAGTGAACATCCCGATTTATACTGGGCGATTCCAATGAGAAAACTAAACCACAGAAACCCGGCACAACAGCAGCGACTGGATTTTTACTACTAATTATCAATAAAATAGCATGCCGGATTGGCATAATGACGAACGGCGGGTGTGTGGATAACTCACCCGAGCAAGTGTTTTTGGGCTTCCCAAGGGAAGAAGGCGCGGCTTTTCCGGCTGCCGGGGACACGTTGGTGCATAACGCGCCAGCCAGGCAGCAGGATGTGGATAATCTGGTTTTGGGGCAGGGATTATTTCTGGGAAAAAAATAAAATTCTCCCTTTTGCACAAAACATTAGAAATCCCGCTTCCTGGAAGAAGTAAAAGCCCGCGGCTGGTCGATGGACAGGCCTTCCATAAGCCAGCGGTATTCCTGGCGCGAAAGCTGAAGTGCTTCCGATGCGTCCCTTGGCCATTGGAAACGGCCGTTGGCTAGCCGC
>CALWRE010000119.1 GCA_944383835.1 uncultured Lachnospiraceae bacterium
TTAATCACGGTCTCGCCGTCCTCCTGCAGTACCTGGAAATGCTCGTTGATATCCAGGCCGCCGCAGCTGCCGTAGCAGTAGGAAGCCATGATGATGGCGTAGTAAGGGCCTTCCGCAACGGGATCCAGGAGCTCGGCCGCTTTGCCGAATTCCTCGTCCACACCGCTTTCGCAGTAGGAATTATAGGTTGCAACGGTGGCGGACAGGGTTGCGGGATCCATGCCCAGCTGCTCTGCCAGTTCCTCAATGGTATCGCCCTTTACCGCAATGCCGGCCTCAACAGCCGCATCCAGCACCTCATAAGCGTTCTCAATCGGCGTTCCAATCGGGATCGGCGTACCGGAGCTCAAGAACTCAGCGGACGGGCCGGAGCGATCGGTGTCAAAGCCTTCGCTGACCAGCTTGTCAATCTGGCTGCTGCTCCAGATGCTGTAATAATTCGGTCCTGCAATCCAGGGATCCAGGAAGGAAACACCGGTCTCAGCGGTGAAGCGCTCGCCGTTTCCATCCACAGCCAGGCTGTCTGCACTCCAGCCCATGTTGGCCGGCAGGTCGCCCTCCGTCCAGAAAGCCGGACGTCCGGTTACCATACCCACCTGCCCATCGATGTAATGGGCCTCAAACTGCGTGGTCATCCAGGTCTCGGTGCCGGAATTATGTACTTCCGGAGGCATGCTGATGTTGTAAACGCCGGCTCCGATATCCATCGCCGCCTGCAGCATCTTGCCGTCGTTCTGCGTGGAACCCAGATGCATCCAGACGCCGTTCAGCGGATAATAATCGTCGCGCAGAAGCTCCAGCTCCATCTCAGGGCTGCCGGCATAGCCGCCGGTAGCGATCACCACAGCGTCGGCCGTGATTACATATTCGGTGCCGTCCACCATGCTTCTGGCCTTAACGCCGGTCACGGTGTTCGTTTCCTCATCGTAGATCAGCTCATAGCCCTCGGTCTCCAGCATGTAGGTGCCGCCCAGCTCTTCAAAATCGTCGTACATTCCGTCGAAATAAGCGCCGATCTCCGCCTTATTGTACATGATGTCATTGGGCAGCCACTGATACTTGGTCAGATATACGTCGGACTCGGTGAAACCGGTCATCGGCTCGGCAAAGCCTACGCCGTGGTCATAGACCAGCCAGTCCAGAACCTCGCCGGACTCGTAGATCATGCGGTGCACGATCTCTTCCTTGGCGTCGCCCTCGGCATACTCGATCCAGTCGTTGTACATCACATCCGCGTCGGTATAATCCTCACCGTTATTATGCTCCTCCTGGAAACGGGGCGGATTGACAAACAGGGCCTCGGAGGTAATGGAAGAAGTTCCGCCGTACCGGCCCGCCTTATCGATGGCAAGAACCTGCGCACCGGACTCCGCCGCGGACAGGGCCGCCGTGGTGCCGGAACCGCCCATTCCCACTACCAGGACTTCGGTCTCCAGTTCAACCGTCTCCGTGCTCTCCGGAATCGAAACATAGAAATTGCTGATCGCGGACTCGTCGCTGCCTCCTGCAGCCAGGGCCTGCTTTACGGCATCCTCCGTAGCCATCTTGATGGCGTTGGAAGAAGCGGTGGCTCCGCAGACTGCGTCAATGCTTACGGACTGATACTCCAGCATCCGGGGAATCAAATTGTCGATAGCCGCCTGCAGGATCGTAGGCGTATCGGAAGTATTCTCGGTGTCCACCTCGATGGACTCGATCTCCGTCTCGGAAACGGTAACCGTTACATTCAGGCCGTCTCTGGCGCGGTAGCTCTCGGCATAAGCCGTATAGGTGCCGGGGGCCATCTTTACCTCCGCCGTGCCGCTCTGGCCGGAAGCCTGGGCGATGCAGTCGGCGGCCGCCGTACGGATCGCATTGCTGGATACGGTGGCTCCGCTGTGTCCGTCGACCTCAGCGGACTGGGCCTCCAGGATCTGGGCGGGCATCTCTTCCACTGCCAGTGCGCCGTAGTCAGGCGACTCGTCGTCACCGGTAATCTTCACATCCGTGATGGACGTCTCGTCAAAGGTCATCTCCACCGTGATTTCCCCGCCAAAACCGGTAACGGTGGCTGTGTAAGTGCCGGGCGTATAAGTCCCGGTTCCCTCGCCGGCGGTCTCCGCCGCCGTCTCCGCTGCGGTTCCCGCTTCCGTGGGGGCCTGGGTCTGGTCGGTATTCGAGCCGCAGCCAGCCACGCAGAGAACCATTGCCAGCACGAGGATCAAGCTTGCAAGTCTTTTCATTGTGTCCTCCTTTTCTCAAAATGAAAATGCTTGTTTTCCATAGCTATGCAGCGCTATGTTACGTTATTATTCTAACACTGCTTGGCTGCTTTGCAACTAGTTTTTTTTGATGCCAGCCTCAGATTATCTGAGCGTGTCTGCTTCTTCCGGCGGGAAATGTTCTGCCAGCAGGGCGAGGAAGGCTACCAGGGCAGGGTTTTCATTGTCCTCTCTCCAGGAAACGCAGACCTGCTCACGCATCGGGTGATCAGTAATTTCCAGGAATGCAAGCCTGGGATAGATTTCCTCCCTGCACAGCCGACTGACCCAGATGGCAGCCGCATATCCGCTCTCCACCAAAAGCTCGACGCTGGTATGATCCTCCACATAGCCGTAGCTTTTCAGACTGCCCCCGGCCTGGGCCATGGCGATAAATCTCTCTTCATTGCTCTTTTCCCGAAAGCCTACCACCGGATAATCCTTCAGTTCCTCCATCGTTATGCTCTTTCTTCCGGCCAGGGGATGATCCTTCGCCACCGCCAGCATCAGCCGGTCCGTCTCCAGGATTCTGTTTCGCAGGCCGGACACCATGGCATAGCGGGGGCTGTAGAGAGAAATGCCCAGATCGATCTCCCCGGTATCCAGCCTCTCCAGCAGCTTCTCCTGCGTCAGCTGGCCGGGAACTACCTGGACGCTCCCATCCCTCTCCCTGTATTCCCGCAGCAGGGCGACCAAATCCCTCTTGAACATTTCCCCATGATAGCCAATGCGAAGAAGGCCGGTCCGCCCCTGGACATAGCCGCGGACCTCTTCTACCGCCCGATCCGCCCGGCTTACAATGGCCCTGGCCTCCCGCAGAAAAGCCTCCCCGGCCTCCGTCAGGGTCAGTCCCCTGCGGTTCCTATTGAAAAGCCGGATCCCTATCTCATTTTCCAGATTGGCAATCTGCTGCGTCATTGCCGTCTGAACAATCCCGCATTCCTTTGCTGCCCTGGTAAAATTCAGATATTCCGCCGCCTGAATAAAATATTTCAGCTGCCTTATCTCCATGCTGCCATCCCCTTTTTTCTCTCTTTATATTCATAATCCCAGGATACCAGATTGGGGCGCAAAGCCCTCGCAATCTGCATCCTATCATATCGAATTTTCGGAGGGAAATCAATGCCGGCACACGGGCAATAAAAAAACCCCGATTTACGGGGCTAATCTCGTGCAGTTGGAGGGACTTGAACCCTCACGAGCGTAATGCTCACATGAACCTGAATCATGCGCGTATGCCAATTCCGCCACAACTGCGTCACACTTGTATGATCATACACGAATTTGTCGCATATGTCAATAGGTTTTTCCGAAATTCTTGCAAATTTCGGGCCTGCGGGAGATGGGACTTGAACCCACACGAGAATACACCCACAAGATCCTTAGTCTTGCCTGTCTGCCAATTCCAGCACTCCCGCGCAACGGTCATATTATAGCATCGCAAAACAAAAATAGCAATACCCTTTTTACAAAAAATTTGCAATGAAAATTTGCAGATGTTTTTTTGCAAAACCCTCTTGACATAATAAATATTTGATTGTATTATCTAAGCAAAAGTTTAATCTTTGTTTTTTTTGCATGATACAACGGAGAGAATGAAAATGACGGAAAGAGAACGACAGATTCTGGAATGGATTCGTGAAAACCCGATGATTTCGCAGCAGGAGCTGGCTGACAAGGCCGGAATCGCCCGGTCGTCGGCCGCTGTCCATATCTCCAATATGATGAAGAAAGGGATCATCCTCGGCAAAGGATATATCATCCACGAGGAGGACGATATGGTCGTCATAGGCGGGGTCAATATGGACATCTGCGGCACGCCGAGCCAAACGCTGATCCCGGCCGACTCCAATCCGGGCCGTGTGACCATGTCGCTGGGAGGCGTGGGCCGCAATATCGCCCACAATCTGCGGCTGCTGTCACAGCCGGTGCGGCTGATAACGGCTTTCGGCGACGATCTGCACGCCGCTAAAATCCAAAACAGCTGCCGGGAGCTGGGGATTGACGTCAGCGATTCCCTCGTCATACCGGGAGCCGCCACATCCAGCTATCTGTTTATCACCGATGAAAACGGAGAAATGCAGCTAGCCGTCTCGGATATGGAAATTTACCGCCATCTGACGCCGGAATTTTTATCCGGCAAACTCGACCTGATTGAACGGGCCTGCCTCTGCGTGGTTGACACCAATATTCCGCAGGAAAGCATTGAATTCCTGGCAGAACGGGTAAACGTTCCCCTGTTCGTAGATCCGGTATCCACCACCAAGATGCATAAGCTCAAAAATGTCCTGGGAAAAATCCATACCTTTAAGCCGAACCGGCTGGAGGCCGAACTGCTGACCGGCATTCCGATTACCGACGAAGCTTCGCTGAAACAGGCGGCGCACCTTCTTCTGGACACCGGGATGAAGCGGGTTTTCATCTCCCTGGGCGAAAAAGGCGTTTATGCAGCGGACCAAGAAGAAAGCATCCTGCTGCCGTCCATCCCCACCCATGTGCGCAACACCACCGGCGGCGGCGACTGTTTTATGGCGGGCCTGGCCTATGCCTACAAAAAAAATCTCTCCCTGGCCCAATCGGCCCAGATTGCCCTGGCCGCCGGCTCCATCTGCTCCGAGGGAGAGCACACCATCAACGAAGAGCTGTCCGAACGCTCTCTGTACGAGAGGGCCGGCATACGTTATTCGGAAGATGCGGACGGCGGGGAACCAGACGAAGCATAAATTTTCCACTGTTTTCCGCACACTACTGTGAAACTATAAAATTCCATTATTTTAAGGAGGACAAACAAAATGGAACAGCTGAACAAGTATCTTGACGTAGCCCCTGAGGTAGCAGAAGCCCTGGCCGCCGGCAAGCCGGTCGTCGCCCTGGAATCCACCATCATCTCCCACGGCATGCCTTATCCGCAGAACGTGGAGACCGCGCTGAACGTAGAAAATATCATCCGTGAGAACGGAGCCGTACCGGCCACCATCGCCATCCTGGGCGGCCGCCTGAAGGTAGGCCTTTCTAAGGATGAGATCGATTATCTGGGCAAAAAGGGCCTGGATGTGGTGAAGGCCAGCCGCCGCGACGTTCCCGTGCTGGTAGCAAAGAAAGAGGACGGAGCCGCCACCGTCGCCACCACGATGCTGATTGCCGCCATGGCCGGCATCAAGGTTTTCGCCACCGGCGGAATCGGCGGCGTACACAGAGGAGCTGAGGTAACGATGGATATCTCCGCTGACCTGGAAGAGCTTGCCATGACGCCTGTGATGGTGGTCTGCGCAGGAGCCAAGGCCATCCTGGATCTGGGCCTTACGATGGAGTACCTGGAGACCAAGGGCGTGCCGGTTCTCGGCTATCAGACAAAGGAGCTTCCTGCCTTCTACACCAGAAAGAGCGGTTTCTCCGTGGATTACGAGATGGATACTCCTGCCGAGATCGCCGCTGCCTGGACGGCCAAGCTGGAGCTGGGCATGAAGGGCGGCATGCTGGTGACCAATCCCATCCCCGAAGAGTATTCGATGGATCACGATTACATCAACAAGTGCATTGACGAGGCCATCGAAGAGATGAAGGCCAAGGGCATTAAGGGCAAGGAAACCACTCCTTTCCTGCTTGCCAAAGTCAAAGACATCACCGGCGGCAGCAGCCTGGACGCCAACATTCAGCTGGTCTACAACAACGCGAAGCTTGCAAGCCAGATTGCCTGCGAGATGTGCAGATAAACGCCATGGCCGACATTTTGCATACTTCTCCGGCCCAGCCGGAGAGAATACCGATCCATGCCTCCCGCAGCTACGACGTCGTCGTCGGAGAAGACCTCTTAAAGGACGCCGGCAGATATATTCTGCAGGCCGTCTCCCCTTCCGCCGCCGTGATCGTATCCGATGATTTGGTCTATCCCCTTTACGGGCAAACGGTAGAGGCCTCCCTGCGAAAGGAGGGGATTTCCGTCCTCTCCTGGACCTTTCCCCACGGGGAGGATTCCAAAAATGCCTCCACCCTCTTTTCCCTGCTGGAATTCCTGGCGGAAAAAGGGCTCACCCGTTCGGACCTGATCGTCGCCCTGGGAGGAGGAGTTACCGGCGATATGGCCGGATTTGCCGCCTCCATCTACCTGCGCGGCATCCCCTACGTCCAGATTCCTACCTCCCTTCTGGCTGCGGTAGACTCGTCCGTAGGCGGAAAGACCGCCATCGACTTAAACGCCGGCAAGAACCTGGCCGGTTCCTTTTACCAGCCCCGGCTGGTTCTGTGCGATATCCGGACCCTCGACACCCTGCCGGACCAGGAATTTTCCTGCGGCATGGCCGAGGTGATAAAATACGGCGTTCTCTGCGACCCGGAGCTTTTTGCCCTGGTTGAAAACGGCGAAGCCCGCCTGTACCTGAACGATATTATCCGCCGCTGCGTCTCCATCAAAAGAGACCTGGTTATGCAGGATGAATACGATACCGGCAGCCGCCAGCTGCTGAACCTGGGCCACACCCTGGGGCATGCCGTGGAAAAATTAAGCGGATATGCTGTCAGCCATGGCAGCGCGGTGGGAATCGGGATGGTCGCCATCGCCCGCTGCGCTTACGCCGCCGGCCTTACCGACGCCGACTGCTCGGAGCGGATCGCCTCTGCCCTGGCGTCCTACGGCCTTCCCACCTCCTGCCCTTATCCGGCGGCGGAGCTCTGCCAGGTCATCCTCCGGGATAAAAAACGCTCCGGCGATGCAATCAACCTGGTCATTCCCCGCGCTATCGGGAACACCTGTCTCCATCGGATGAAGGTGGACAAACTGGAGGCCTTCTTTCAAAATCTATAATTGCTTCCGAAATCCATAACTACCCGCGCTTCCTGCCGGATGCAGCGCGGGCGGCTCACAGCAAAGGCCTGCGGAGAGAAAATATTCTCCGCAGGCCCTTTCTTATCCAAACCGCTCCTCTTATCCAAGCCGCCGGACTGCACCTCTATTTATTGACCGCCTTCAGAAGCAGGCGGCAATTGTCATAGTCCGGCAGCGTAATCACTGCCGTCTCTCCTTCCGTCCCCCGCGCCAGGCGTCCGTTTGTCTGGTCGGCAAGACGGCGGAAAGCTTTCTTTACATCCTCTGCCTCTATCTCCACCGAGGTGATGTACTGCGTGATATCGTACCGTTCATCCCGGGGCAGCTTTTTTTTGGTCGTAAATTCTTCAATCTCAAATCTGTATTTCACCGCGAACCCCTCCTGCATTGCACATGTTCTTTATTGTAAAGCCTGGAACGCAAAAAAGCAAGCTGTTTATTCAAAGCTGTTCATTCAAAGAAAAGGGCCCAAAAAGGCAGCACCCTCTCGGTATCCTCATAGGCCTTCTTTTTCATTTTTATCTTATGCAGAAGCTCCTCTTCGGTGTAAATCCGGTAACGGGTAAGCCGCAGCGAGATGGCCGTCTGCTCCAGCAATGCCGTATACAGCCCACTGTAGGTCCAGCTTTTGGTGCGGCACAGACGCCTGCCCACATCCGGCAGAATTTCCTCGTTGATCCGGCGAAGGCTGGAACCGGCCTCCTCTGCGCCTGCAGACAGCTGGCCCTGTCCCTCCTGCGGATGGGCGGCGGCCCATTTATCGTAGCGGGCCGCCATCCCAAGCAGCCGCTCATAGGCCTCCTCCTCCGACAATTTCATGTCCAGATAATACTCGCTTCCGGCCAGCCCATAAATCACCCTCTTGGCGTCATAATATCCCAGCTTCATATTCCGGCGGCTGCGGGCGCTGTCAAACTCCAGGACCCCGCCCAGGTTCCTGCGGGGGGAAATATCCGTAACCCGCACATCCTCCGGGATCTTGACCCGTTTTTCCACGCCGAAGCCAAAGATGCGCAGGACAATAATGTCGTGATATCCCCTTTTAATCAGGCAGTCCAGGGGCACCCTATCCTGCACCCCGCCGTCGATATAATTTTTCCCATGCAGCCGCTCCCTGCGAAATCCCGGCAGGTAAGCGCTGGCCAAAAGCATATCTCCGATCAGGCCCTCGGGAACGTCCTTCACATCGACGTCCAGAAGCTGATGGTCCGACAGAGAATAGGTAACGATGTATAAGTCAATCGGGGACCTGCGGATCACGTCCTCGTCGCAGGCACGGGCGATGAGATTTTTCAGCGGGGTGACGTCCAGGCCTTTCTCTCGGATCACCCGCAGCAGATCCTGCACCACGTCGTTTATGTTGATATTCTTCCGGTCGCCGCGGACAAGGGAATCCATTCTTTCATCGTCCACGTCCATTATCTGCGAATAGGAGATGTTTTCCCAGATCTCCTTCGCCTTCTCCGGATCATCCATGCAGATCAAAGCGCCGTTCAGCGCCCCCACCGAGGTTCCGGAAATCCCTTTTATCTTCACGCCTTCCTCGCGCAGGGCCAGCCAGGCGCCAATCTGATAGGCTCCCTTGGCTCCTCCCCCTTCCAGAACCAGGCCGTATTCCTTTGATAAATCCAGCTGCTGTACCATATTTTGTTTTATCCCGCCTTTGTCTGTCATTTCATATATTTATTTCCTATATCCCGCAGCCTTTGATAAGCCAGGCCGTCTGACTGCTATTGTAGCGATATCCCTCCCTTTTTTCAATGTGTTTTCTGCGTTTTCATGGAAACTTTAGAATTATTTTACCCTAAGATTACGATTGCCGCCCCTATGACGAAAAAAGGCCCCAGCGCGAGGCGATCCTTCCTTCCGGCTCTGCCAAGCATAAGCAGGATTCCTCCCCACGCCCCCGCCAGGGCGAGCATCCACAGCAGAAAAGAAAAGGCTCCCGGCAGCCCTATGAAAAAACCGCAGGCCGCCGCCAGCTTCACATCCCCTCCGCCAAAGGAAGACGGCCAGAGCACGGCCGCCGCATATAAGGGAAGGCCGGCCGCTATAAGCCCCGACAGCCTCCATCCCAAGGACGGCGGAAAACCTGCCATTAAGGATAGAAGGCCTAAAACCAGAATGCCCAGGGGATAGCGGTCCGCAATCCGTTTGTTTTTCACGTCCCCGCCGGCCGCAGCAATCAGAACAGTAAAAAAGGCGAAGACCAGAACTGCCTTCCAAGAAATCGTCCTCAAAGAAATCATCCTCAAAGAAATGGCCCCAAAGAAAAAGAAAGGATAGGTTGTTTTATCAGCGCTCCCTGTTCTCCAAGAAACGGTCATACAGGGAGACGCCCTTGTTTTTAATTTCGGTGTTGGCCCGGCGTATTTTATTCAGCAGATCGATGCCGTCGGAGATCACTTCAAAGACCTCGTCCCGTCCGCTTTCCCGCTCCGCCCAGCCGTCGCTTCTGCACCGTTCCAGGACCACATGGTAGCGCTCCCAGGCCCGGCGGACCGATTCATCCCAGGACAGGTAAAGCTCTTCCATGGCTCTTTCCCCCGCCTGTCTGGTTCCCGGCAGATCCTTCATGCGGGACGAAAGGCAGGCCGCCAACGCCGCTGCATCCTCATCGATCAGATAGCCGTTCCTCCCGTCGGCAACCCCCTCGGCGGCACAGCTGCCGCGGATCAAAACGCTTGCCAGTCCGCAGGCTGCCGCCTCCCGGACCACAATGCCGTTGGTATCAAAGGTGGAGGGGAATAAAAACAGATCCGCCCGGCAGAAATAGGCCCGCAGCTTCTCCCTGTCATGGACCGCCCCTGTAAAGACGCAGTCCTGCCAGATCCCCAGCTGCTCCGCATATTCCTCCATCTCACGGCGGTCCATCCCGTCCCCGACAAAGAGCATGACAAAAGAAAGGCCCTGCTTTTTCAGCCTGGCAAGGGCATCCAAAATCAGCCGGATCCCCTTATACCACATCAGCCTTCCGACAAACAGAAATACCGTCTTCCCTCCCGCTATATGGCAGGAGCGGCTGATCTCCTGGCAGGCCTCGGCGCAGACCCTTCCCCGGGGGAAATCCACCCCGTTTTCCATCACCCGGTATTCGCCCTCATAGCCCAGACTTTTCAGATTCTCTCCCGCTCCCCGGCTGACCACCCAGACCTCGTCGCAGGCCTCGATATTTTTGACCAGCAGCCGGATCGCCGCCTTCTGCAGAAGCTCCGGGCGAATGTCCCTGGCAATATCGATATCAAATTTCGTATGGTAGGTCAATACGATCGGGGCCTCCGCCGTCTTGCGCAGAGTCCTGGCAAGAAAGGTGGATATGATCGGGCAGTGGCTGTGGATGATATCCAGATGTTCCCTTTCCAGCTGCTCCATCGCGGACGCACTGAAAGGATAGCCGGCCCGATACCCCACCAGCTTCGTGGTATTTACGCTGCGGTACCGGATCACCGGAAAAGGATACGAATCCACAGCGTCCGGGTAATAGGGGGTGGCCACCACCGCATGCCCGTATTTTTCCTCAATAATCCTAGCGTAATTCAGCGTCACATTGGCCACCCCGTCGATCACCGGCGGGAAAGAATCGTTCAAAAGGCCTACGTTCAATTTTTTCTTCATACTCTCCGTTTTTGCTCCCCTGCGCACCTTGCCGCTTACTCCACAATATTGACGGTTCCCTCGCGGCGCGGCTTCACCGGCGTCTCCTTGGCCGGATATCCCAGGGCCGCCACACCCCAGACCACTTGGTTTTCCGGCATGCCAAGCCTGGTCAGCGCCGCCCGGATCTCCGGCTCATCGCAGATCCCTTTCAGCTGGTTAATCCAAACCGAGCCAATGCCCAGGGAGTAAGCCGCCAGGAAAATATTCTCCATCACGCAGCCGGTATCCAGCTGTCCATGGGGGTTATCCCGGTCGGCCCCCACCAGAATGATGGTATCCGGGCTGTACATATCGTAGCCGTCCCGCCCCAAAAAGGCGCCCACAGCCGCGGCCAGCTCCGCGATCTTTTCCATATTTCTCACCACGGTGAAATGCCAGCTCTGCTGATTCTTGGCACTGGGCGCATAGACGGCTGCATCGATGATCTGCTGCAGCTCCTCCATTTCGATATGCCGGCCGGTAAAGGCACGGATGCTTCTACGGTTTAAAATTGCCTCCATAACCTCGTTCATTTTCGTCTCCTCCTACAGAATACTAACAATGGATTCTAACAATGAATTAACCTTAAAAGATAGATTTATCTTACCACACTTTATTCCTCCTGTCACCTGCCGTCTTTTCCTGTTTTACAATTTTATCCTTCTTTATTGTCTTTTCTTAAGATTTGTCACCAAAACTTAACACAATTGTAAATAATCGCTTCTTGTTTTGCCCCCGATTCTTCCTTATAATAGTAATGTAATTGAGTGAAGCGGAAGGATTTCCAGTGTATTTTTATACTTTTTAAGCTGCATTTCAGCCTTTGCTTCCCGAATGGGAAGAGACTGCTGCCTATATAGATTGTAAGATAATAATCGCTATAAAAATAAAAGCATTTCCGACGCCGGGCTGTCGCCAGACGTGTATGAGGTGCTGTCATCTGTCCAGGCCTTCCGCCTCCACCGAACGAAATAATGTTAAAAAAATGATTAGGGGGCCCGACATGATGAACGTATTTGGAACAAACACAAAGAAAGTTTTCCTCACGGGGGCTGCCGCCGTCTGCGCAGCCTCCCTTCTTGCTGCCTGCTCGCAGGCACAATCCGCCACACAGGAATTGCCTGCGGAATCGATTCCCACCACCGCCATTCACGAAACCTCCCCCCTTTTAGAAACAGCCGCCACCTTTACCGAGCCGGCAGAGACAGTGGACATGGAATCCATGATGGAGGAATCTTCCATCACGATTACCAGCTACGAAGGGCAGATCGGGGACTACGATTTTTTCACCTGCAACGAAACCCAGCTCTTTGGAGATTATTCCATCGCCTGGGCCTCCTATGAAGACGAGGAATACCTGATGCTTTCCTACAATGGCCTGGCCCTGCTGGCCAAGGAGGACGGCAGCGGCGCACGGCTGTTTTACAACGGCCAAAGCTTAGATCTCCCCTTTTCCTGCCGCTTCAATGTGGAATACCAGTTTCTCCAGCTCTGCACCGGGGATTTTATTGGCAACGGCGGCAGCCAGCTGGTCATGATTATCCCGATTGAGACCGGCAGCGGCATAGATATCGAGGAGCTTCAGGTTATCGACCTGGATTCCATGTCCGTCGTCCCGATCTATACGCAGGATGCGGACTATGAGCAGAACATGCGCTCCCTCTTTGACGCCCATTTTGCCGAAATCGGCATGACGGAAAGCTACGAGCTTTTTGATTATGTCCAGTACATGGTGGAGGGCAGCCTGATCTTCACGGAATATGGGGCCTGCGACGAAGACGGCCTCTACTTAAGCTTTCTGGAGGGAACGGTCAGCTACGGCGGAACCCAGTTTTCCTTAAGCCCGGCCGTCAGCTTCACCGACGAGCCCTCCTGACGATCCCGCTGGTTTCCGATGGATTTCAGCGATGGATTTCAGATGGGGGATTTCAGATGGAAGATGGAGGAAATTTCAGACGGATTTTTTGTTTGTCCTTGTCAAACCGAAAATAGCGTGCTAAAATGAGTGTTGGCTGTTCCATAAGGACAGTAATTACTGCACAACGAGGATAAAGAGATGTTTGATATGCTTAGCACAGAGTTTTTGCATTCCATACTGGAAACCATCGTAAACTACGGCGTAATCTTTTTCGAGACGGCAGGCGTCATTGTCCTTCTTGTCTCCGGGATCAAGGGCATTTACAATTACTGTACGAAGAATCCGGAGACGCGTCTGGAACTGGCCATGGGAATGGCCATGGGACTGGAATTCAAGCTGGGCAGCGAGATCCTGCATACGGTTACGGTCAGCGAACTGCAGGACTGCATCCGCGTCGCCTTTATCATTGCCCTGCGGGCCGCCCTGACTTTCCTCCTTCACTGGGAGATCAAGACCGAGGCGGAGGACAGTGAAAGGGAAAAGACCAAGCAGGTTCACATCCATGAACCCCATGCCTGAAGCGCCGCCCTGTGCCGCCATACGGAACCGAAACACGAATTGCAAAGAGAGCCAGGTTCTCCAACGAGTTCCTGGCTCTTACTGTTTTCGTTTAAGAATTACTGTTTTTGCTTCAAAAGCGTCCGTCAATCATTCCATCCATGGATCTGGATTAGAATCTGCCGGGTGTAAACATAGGCGCTGACCGGGAAATTCCTCTGGTCCGCCGTGTTGGAGCTGATCAGGTAATCCACAACGTTGCCGTCCGCATCGGTCATTACATCGGTAATAATCACGGCATGCCGCCACTCCTCATCGTCATAAGCCATATGGATCACATCGCCGACCTGCCCCTGATAGAAAGGGGCGTCTGCCGTCGCCTCTATTCCGGAACCCCCCTCATTATTCCGGACGTAGGAAAGAAATCCTTCCACGCCGGTCCAGGAAGCGGAACGTCCCGCGGCAGAGGCCGAATTATCCGGCGTCCTTCCATACCATTTCCAGACCGCCCCGCCGGTTGTGTCCATCGGAATTCCTCCTGCCAGCAGGCACTGGGATACGAAGTTTTGGCAGTTGCCGCCCGACCGGCTG